>JBAVUP010000195.1:0-24081 GCA_049696835.1 Desulfobaccales bacterium | reverse complement strand
GGCAACTCCGACTCCGCAATGATCCGGATGATCTCTTCCACTGTAAACCGAGACTGCCGCATGAAGGTCTCTCCTGCTCTCGAGGCCTCTCATTATAACAGTCTCATTTTTGGGGAGCACCTCAGGGACCTTCCCTGAGTGCTGAAATCGGGGTGGAGTTGTCCAACCTTTCGAAATAGCCGTCGTAAGGGGCGGCCCGGTATGAAGAGGCTTTGCTTCAGGCGCCCCCGGGATTAATATATATGGAAAAATATCCTGAGAGGAGCGTTATGGACATCCACCAGATCACCTACCGGGAAAAGCTGGCGCAGCACCTGATCAAGAACCTCACCAAACGGCGGCTGGAGGCGAGCTACGCGCCCACCGCGGCCCAGGCCCGGGATGAAGTCCTGGCCATGATTCCCGCCGGGGCCACCGTCAGCCGGGGCGGGTCCATGTCGGTGGTGGAGATGGGGTTGTGGGAGGCCTTGAGCCATAAACCCGGGGTGGAGGTGATCGACCCCTTCCAAGCGGGTCTGGACCCGGCGGTGGCGCAAGAGCGGCGGCGCCAGTCGCTGCTGGTCGACTTTTTCATCACCGGCACCAACGCCATCACCCTGGACGGGAAACTGGTGAACCTGGACGGCCTGGGCAACCGGGTGGCGGGCATCTGTTTCGGGCCCAAGAAGGTTATCCTGGTGGTAGGCCTGAACAAAGTGGCCCCCGACCTGGAGAGCGCCATGGCCCGGGTGAAACACCTCGCCGCGCCCATCAACTGCATCCGCCTGAGCCGGGCCACTCCCTGTGCGGAAACGGGCCTGTGTATCGACTGCAAGAGCCCGGAACGCATCTGTTACATGTGGTCCATCGTCGAGGGCCACATGCTGGAGAACCGCATCCACGTCAAGCTGGTGGGGGAGGATCTGGGGTATTGAGGCTGAGCGGGCGGGGAAACCCCGCCCCGGCCTCTCAGCCGGCCGCCGGAGACTTGCCGGCGCCTTCCACCTGGACGCTGAAGCTTTGGAAACTGTGGTCCACCAGCAGGGTGGTGAGCACGTGGTCGCCTTCCCGCCGGCTGGAGATCACCTCGATGTAGTGGGGCACCCCGTATTCGTCCGCAAAGGTGAGGCGCTCGCCGTCTTTGAAGCCGCCCCGCCGGAACCAGACTTCCGGCGGCAGCATCCAGACCTTGCCGTACCGGGCCTGGAACTTGAAAAATGACGTGGCATCAAAGGGAAATTGGAGGTAGAGCACCAGCTCTTCCTCGGTGACCGGGCGGTCCAACTCGGCCTCCAGGCGCCGGCGCTCCATCTCGAGGTCGGCGTCCGGGGACTTTTGGATGCCGCCGTCCTCCGCCAGGATCTGCGGCCATTTTTTGCCGTCGTAGCGCTGGTATTCCAGCACCTTTGCGCAGATCCAGGCCTCGGGCTTAAAAAACGGTAGGGGGCCGTAGCGTCCCAGGAGAAGGTTCTTCAGATCCAGGGAGGGTCGCTCGTAGCGCCCATAGAGGACGTTGTTGACCGCGGTGGTCCAGAGGATCTGGGAGCCCGGGGTCACCGACCACCACTCCCCCAATTCCGCCTGCACCCGGGCCATTTCCGTGAGGATCTCGGGCATACGGTCTAGAAACCCTCCTTTGTCCGCCTGTTCAAAGGTGCTGCCCACGGCGCCGCCGGTGAGCTTGTAGGAGGCCACGGTGGGGTCATGCCCCCGGAAGGGGCTTTCGAAGGGCTCATAGATCTTCCGTTCCTTGCGCAGGAGATCCGAAGACTTAATCAGGGAGGGGATATCCATCCCCACGGCCTGCTTGCCGTAGTCGTCCAGAACCTGGATGAGGGTGAGGGCCGGGGCCTGGCCGTAAACCGCCCCATAGCCGTGATCGGCCACGTCGCACATCTTGGCCCCCGCCAGGACCGCAGCGCTCATGCGGCCGATGTCGTTGCCGTCGGTATTACAGCCGTGATAGTGGAGCACCAGTCCGGGGAAGGTCGTGCAGATGGACTCCACCAACTGGCCGATGCGCTTGGGAGTTCCCAGCCCCGCGTAGTTCTTGATGGAAATGATGACCTCGGGGCCGGTGACGTCCAGGATCTCTTTGACCTTACCCACGTAATAGCGGTCGGTATGGTCCGGCCCGGTGGAGAAGCAGATGCTGGGCATCAGCAGCCGCTCCGCCTGCTGCACCTCCTCAAACACCGGCACCATATTGGGGACATGATTGAGAAAATCGTAGACCCGCCAGACATCCACGTACCGGGCAAACTCCCGCACCGTCAGGCGGATGACGTTTTCAGGATAGTGGCGGTAGCCGAACAGGCTGGAGCCCCGACACACGGTTTGCAGCAGGGTCCGGGGCATAGCCCGCTGCGCGATGCGCAGCCGCTCGAAGGGATTCACCTGTTTGCGCATCAGGTCCACGTGGACGGAAGCCCCGCCGCTCACCTCAACGGCAAAGAACCCGGCGGCCTCCCGGTACGGCGCCACCCGCACCGTGGTCATGGGCATGAGGCGGTTTTTAAAGTCGGACTGGGACACGTCCCGTTCGTTGTTACACAGGTAGTAGCCTGCAGAGGCCCGCAGCCTGGCGAGCATCTCGCTGGGGCTCATCCCCCGGGTAATTCGTCCTGGCATGGTCCTACCCCTCCCAGGGTGAAACGTACCGGTCAGGTGGCGCAGTCATGCGCCCGCACCTCATTGCGCGTAAGGATTCCGTTCATGGGCGTTGATTTCGGCAATGAGGCGGGCCAGTTTGTCCACCTCCCGCTCCTGCTCCCGATAATCCAGGAGTTGGGGATGTTCATCGATATACGCGGTGTCGAGCTGCATCCGAATGAAATCCGGCTCTTTGACAATCTGCTGAAAGTAGGGGATGGTGGTCTTTACCCCGATAATGAGAAAACCATTGAGGGCCCGGGCCATCCGGTCCACCGCCTCCCGCCAGGTGAAGCCGTACACGGTGAGCTTCACGATCAAAGAGTCGTAGTACGGCGTAATTTTGTAGCCCTGGTAAATGGCCCCGTCGAGCCGGACCCCGGGACCACCGGTGGAGCGATAGACTTCCACCACCCCGGGGCTGGCCAGAAAGTCGTTTTGGGGGTCCTCGGCATTGATCCGGAGTTCGATGGCGTAGCCCCGTTCGGCCACCTGTGCCTGGGAAAAACTGATGGGTTCGCCCATGGCGATGAGAAGCTGCTCCCGGACGATATCGATGCCGGTCACCACTTCGGTAACGGTATGCTCCACCTGGATGCGGGTATTCACTTCGAGAAAATAATAGGAGCCGTCGGGCGACACGAGAAATTCCACCGTGCCGGCGCTGAGATAATTGGCGGCCCGGGCGGCCCGCAAGGCGGCGTCGCAGATTTCGGCGGTCAAAGCCGGGGCCAGGCTGGCGGGGGCAATCTCGATGAGCTTCTGGTGGCGCCGTTGAATGGAGCAATTCCGGGTGCCGAGGTGCACCACGTTGCCATAGGAGTCGGCCAGGATCTGGACCTCCACGTGCCGGGGCCGGAGCACGCTCTTTTCCAGATAGATGCTGTCATCGCCGAAGGACATCAGGGCCTCGGCCCGGGAGCGCTTGAGGCCGGCCAGCAGGCTGCTCTCATCGGCTACCTGGCGAATCCCCCGGCCGCCGCCGCCGGATACCGCCTTGATCATGATGGGGTAGCCGTGGGCCGCGGCGAAGGCCTTGGCCTCCGCCTCCCCCCGGGCCTCCCGGGCGAGGGTCTGGGTGGCCGGGATGACCGGGATGCCGGTGGCTTCGGCGATTTGGCGGGCGATAACCTTGCTTCCCAGGTTCCTGATGACCTCCGGGGGCGGCCCGATAAATACCAGCCCCGCATTGGTGCAGGCTTCGGGAAAATCCGGATTTTCCGCCAGGAAGCCGTAGCCGGGATGAATGGCCTGGGCCCCGGTCTTTTGGGCAGCGGCAATAATCTTGTCGATATTGAGGTAGTCCTGCCGGGGACCGGGTCCGATGCAGACCGCCTCATCGGCCCGCATGATATGAAAGCCGTCCTTGTCGGTCTCCTCGTAGATGGCCACCACCTTGAAGCCCAATTCCTGGGCCGACCGCATAACCCGCACGGCGATCTCGCCGCGGTTGGCCACCAGAATCTTACTGAACACCTGCTTTTCTACCATGGCTGCCCACTCTTTCAGACCTGTCCCCGACTTTTTTCTGCCGGAGGCCGGGTGGAAAATCTGATCTCATCCGCCGGTCGCCTGCTTCAATTGAGCGGCCTTTGGACCCCAATGTCAATCAAAAATATAACCGGCGGGCGGGCGCAGCCTCTGTTCCCTCACGGGGGCCGGGGCCACGCCCCCGGCTGCAAGCCGCAGAACCAGCCTGCCGATCCTCCGCACTTATCCTATCAGACAACGGGGGTGGTAAAAAGCTCTAGAGCCGGAAAATGGTGGCGCTTTTGCAGGTGATGCGGGCTTCGCCGTGGCCGGCCGCCGGAGAACCCCGCTCAGGCGGCGGCCAGGAATCAGGAGACGGGAGGAGAGACAAAAAAGCAGGGCCGGGCGGCCCTGCTTTAATCGATTGGCCTTGCGCGGGGATTAGCTGAAGAACTTCCGCCGCAGGCCCAGCAGGCCCAGGAGACCGGAGCCTAACAGCCACACGCTGGGGGGCAGCGGAATCGGGATGATCGACTCCGGGGTGTTCCAGACATTGCCGCTCACAACCGGATTGCTGATGAAAAAACCACCGGGGTCCGGGGCTTGGTCGACCGCGAAGCTGATATTGAATGCACCCGTCCACGAAGGGACAATAGCTCCATGGTAGAAATAATCTACCAGGGTTTCGTTTTTCGTGTCGATGAAGACCGAAGTGGTGACCAAGAATTGATCCCATACTTTGTTCACCGTGACATTTTGGAAGGTGCCGGACATCAAAAGGGTCCCGTCAGCAATTCCCAGGTCGGCAATGCCGCCCGTGATCGTGATTGGCCCGGAACTAGCCCAATTCCAGTGGTTGGCGTCAAAGGAAAAGCCAGCCCCACCTGCACTTGTGAAGTTCAACAGCCCACCGGTGATAACGAGCGTCACTCCTGGGTGTTGCGGGGTGCCCACTCCGACAATGTTATCCACCTGGATATCGGTGCCGACCAACTGAGTTGCACTGGTAAATCCGTAATCGATAGTCCCGGTGGTAGGCGATTCGACCCCGAAATCAAGGGGATCGTCTGTGGGAACGACCACAGAAAAACCGTAAGCCGACCCCAGGCTGAGCATGAGGAAGGCCATGGTCATCAATAAAACCGTTAACTTTCGCATAATTTTTTCCCTCCCATCGATGGGCACTGCAAATTTACGGTAACTGGACGGTCGGTCGACCTGCACCGTCAGGCATTTACCTGCCGCCAGAGGGTATTGCCCCATAACGGGCTGGCCATCCCGTCTGGGGCCCTCCCGAATTACCCCTCGGGTAGGCCGGCAAGTCAGGAACCTCCGCCTGCCACGATTCGACCGGTTTTTTCTGTCACCTCCTTTGCCGGGATTCAATCGGTCAGGCGCGGCGACATCATGCAAACAACGAACCTGTCCGTCTCCCTCAGGAGACGGGGGGTGCCCCAATTCTTTGACAAGTTACAAGCTAATTATCACTGTTAAGATTATAAAGTTTATTTTTTAATTATAATAATCATGAAGAAAAAATATTATTACATATTATTTATTTATAAAGATATAAATCGTGTAATTATAATGCAAAAAATGTTCCATTGTTTTGATCAGTTAACTTACTGTTATTTAAATGCAATTAAAAACGGTCTCAACAATACTTAGTCCATAAAATGAACAGGTATAGCGCATAATTTCCTTAACCTATTGGATTACCGAAACATTATGGAGAGTTTCGAAAAAGGACAGCCGCGCAGCCATTGGTCAGGATCTGGAGAAAGGCAGGAGGGGCGGGCGCCACCCCGCCCCTTCCCCGAAAAACCCGCGTTTCGCAGGTAGCGGGCTCCAGGCTTCACCCGGACGGGGAAAACTTGTAGGGATTGCGCCACCACCGGCCAGCCCGGGAGGCTTGCCGGCCCCCTGGGGCTCGCCGACAGGAATTCAGATCGGCGGCAGGATGCGCCCCTTAGGGCTTGGCGGCCTGCTGGAGTTTGGCCCAGGCGTCCTTCAGGGTGACGGTGCGGTTGAAGACCAGGGCCCCGGCAGCGCTCCCCTTGCCGTCCACGCAGAAATAGCCCTGGCGCTCGAATTGATAGAAGCTGCCGGGCGCGGCCTGGGCCAGGCTCGGCTCCAGGCGGCAGGAGGTCAGGACCTCTAAAGAGGCGGGGTTGAGATCGGCTCTAAAGTCGCCGCCGTGCTCCTCCCCGGGCACGGGTTGGGTGAAGAGGCGGTCATAGAGGCGCACCTCGGCGGGCACCGCCTGCGCCGCGGACACCCAGTGCAGGGTGGCCTTGACCTGGCGGCCGTCCGCGGCGTATCCTCCCCGGGTTTCCGGGTCATAGGTGCAGTGCAGCTCCACCACCTCGCCGGTGGCAGGGTCCTTGATCGCCTCTTGACACTTGATGAAGTAGGCGTAACGCAGCCGCACCTCGCGGCCGGGGGCCAGGCGGTAGAACTTCTTGGGCGGGTCCTCCAGGAAGTCCTCCCGCTCGATATAGAGCACCCGGGAAAAAGGCACCTGCCGGGTACCCTGGCTTGGGTCCTCGGGGTTGTTGACCGCGTCCAGTTCCTCCACCTGATCCTCCGGGTAGTTGACCAGGACCACCTTGAGGGGCCGGAGCACCCCCATCACCCGGGGGGCCCGGTAGTTCAAGTCTTCCCGGACGCAGAATTCCAGCAGCGCCAGGTCCACCAGGTTCTCCCGTTTCCCCACGCCGATGCGCTCGCAGAAGGTGCGGATGGCCTCCGGGGTGTAGCCCCGGCGCCGCATCCCCGCCAGGGTGGGCATGCGGGGGTCGTCCCAGCCGGCGACGTGGCCCTCGTTCACCAGTTGCAGGAGCTTGCGCTTGCTCATGACGGTATAGGTGAGGTTGAGGCGGGCGAACTCGTACTGGCGGGGGCGGAACGGCACCGGGCAGTTATCCAGGCACCAGTCGTAGAGCACCCGGTGGTCCTCATATTCCATGGTGCAGATGGAATGGGTGATGCCCTCCAGGGCGTCGGACAGGGGATGGGCGTAATCGTACATGGGATAGATGCACCAAGCGTCGCCGGTATGTTGATGGCTTTCGTGCTTGATGCGGTACAGGACCGGGTCCCGCAGGTTCAGATTGGGGGAGGCCATGTCGATCCTGGCCCGGAGGGTGCGGGAGGCATCGGGAAACTCTCCGGCCCGCATGCGGGCAAACAGGTCCAGGTTCTCCGCAACGGTGCGGTGGCGGTAGGGGCTGTCCGTGCCGGGCTGCGTCAGGGTGCCCCGGTGCGCCCGGATCTCCTCGGGGCTCAAGTCGCAGACATAGGCCTTGCCCGTCTTGATCAGGTGCAGGGCATATTGATACAGCTGCTCAAAATAGTCGGAGGCGAAAAACAGCCGGTTCCCCCAGTCGAAGCCCAACCATCTGACGTCGGCCATGATGGATTCCACATACTCCATTTCCTCTTTGCTGGGATTGGTGTCATCGAACCGGAGGTTGCAGACGCCGTGGTAATCGGCGGCCAGGCCGAAGTTGAGGCAGATGGATTTGGCGTGGCCGATATGGAGATAACCGTTGGGCTCCGGGGGAAAGCTGGTGATCACCCGGCCGTCATTTTTATTGACTTTCACATCTTCATCAATAATATGGCGAATAAAGTTGGACGCAGGAGCGGAAACGGGGGTTGTCATATAACGTCTTCCTCACGTTGCTTCACATTATTGTCAGATTGGTAAGTGTTGTTGGTGGCCGCAGGCATTGTCCCCCAAGCAACAATTGTTCATTATATACTGGATATTCTAGGAGATTGCAATCACCCTGGCGGTTAGCCATGACATCAGCCGGCCAGGGACCCCGGCGAAATCCTCCGGTTTTCACCGCCATGGGCACTGGGCCATACCTTTGAGGGACGATTTAGGATACACTGCTGGGTATCCATACTACCCCCTGTGGGTCTGGAGGGCAAGCCAACCTAATGTATGAGTCAGCCCAATCGGAATTTTTGCTCACCGCCGCGTCCTTCCTCATCCTAGCGACTTACCATCTCCGTTGGCTTTATCGCATTTACCGCAAACCCATGACCACCGCAGTGGGCATCACCAATCACCTGCGGGGCCACTGGGTGGAATCCATCATGCAGGACCAACGGGATATCCTGGCGGTCCAGACCCTGCGCAACTGGGTCATGGCTGCCAGTTTCCTGGCGTCGACGGGCATCCTGATTTGTATCGGGTTGCTGAGCGTGGCCGCCAGCCCGCAAAAAATGGCGGAGATCACTCCCAGCCTCAATGAACTGGTGCGGGAACACCGGGTCTTATGGTTATTCAAGTTGATGGTGCTGATTGTTGATTTCTTTTTCATCTTCTTCAGCTTCTGCCTGGCCATCCGCTATTTCAACCACGTTAATTTTATGATCAACGTCCCATCCACTCTGGCTCACAAAATAACCCCCGAATATATAACTGTAATACTCAACCGCGGCATGATGCATTACACTATGGGTATGCGGGGATATTACTTCAGTGTTTTGTTATTTCTCTGGTTATTCGGGCCTATTTGGATGTTTATCGGAACGATTATTATGACCATTATCTTATATCATTTGGACCGGAAGGCGTGATACATTCTTGACTCTTATCGATTTCGTTACCACCTGACCCAAACCACTCTGTCCGACCCTTGCGGCCGGCCCCCCCATCATCGCTGCCCTGCGGCTATACTTCTCCCGCCGTATATCTTAGGCCGGAATGGTGTCGTAGGACGTGATTCGTTCCTGAAAATTGGGAAAAATAGAACCCCATTATCAGGGATGCCCTGATTGTTCAAAAACTCCACCTCTATTACATATAGAACAAAACATTTTAGCTTGCTATCCGGAAGGCGTCGGGCTCGGGGCGGCGACCTGGGGTCTGATTACCTGGTAGGGACACGAAGGTTTTCTCACATCCGCTCAAGACATTGCCCGGCCCTCGGTTTCCAGGGAATGGTGCAGCCTCTTGGGGAAAGTTTGAGGACTGATACTTGGCCACCAAGGAATTTTCCGTCAGGGTCGGCGAGGAAGAGATTGGCCGGATTTTAAACCTGAAAGAGAACTTGAACCAGAATGAACTCTTGCTGAGCTATGCGCCGCGCTACCAGCAACTGGGCTGGGTCCTGGTGGGGATGAAAGTGCCGGACGGCACCCCGCTGGATCTGGACCTCAGTCAACCGGCGGAGTTGTGGTCCCGACAGCTCTCCGAGGCGGATACGGACCTGCTCCAGTTAAATCTCGGCATCCGCACCGGTAAGGCCTCGGGTCTGCTGGTGTTGGAGGTCAACAAGGGGGAAGGCGCGCTCTCGCTGGCCCAGTGGGGGGAATGGCGGGCCGACTGCGTCGCGGAAATGGGTGGGTGCCGGGAGCAGCACTACTACGTGCTGCCCCCCGAGGATAATAGTCCTCCTTCCTACTTTCTGGCGCCGCAGGTGATGATTTACGGTGAGGGCGGCATGGTGCTGGCCCCGCCCTCCATAGAGCCCCAGGCCCGGGAGCCCTGGCGCTGGGTCACCCCGCCCTGGGAAGCCCCGCCTCAGCCTCCCACCCCGGCAGTCTGGCAGTTTCTCAAGGAACATATCCCGGCGGGCCCGGTGGAGCCGGAAGTGCCATCCTGGGGGGCCATTTACCAATTGATCGCCAAGCACAGCTCCCTGCTCAAGGCCCTGTTGGTCCCGACCAGCTCTCAAGACGCCTATTATCAGGGGATCCTGAGGACCGCGTTAAGGTCGGGGTTCCAAGAACCTGCTTTCCTGTTAGGTCTCCTGTGGCACGCGCCCCATGGGGAAGCCCGCCATAACCCGGAGAAACGGGACTATTTCCAAAAATTAATCGATGCGGCCCGGGGGCAAAAGGAGGCGGCGATCCAGGTGCCGGGGCTGCCGGCCACGTTGGCCGAGAGCTCGCGGCCTGATCCGGCCGGAGCCGAACCGACCTTCCCCTCTCCGGCCAACCTGCCGGCGGGAATGGAGGCTATGGAGCTGTTCACCGATTCAGCCCTGGGCGAGCCGGGCCGGCAGGACACCGGGGGTTCCCCCGCCCCGCGCTTCGAGAAATCGGTTTCGGGGCAATTTTTTCAGTTGCTGGCCGGATTGGGTGAACGGGTCATCATGGAGAGTTGCCGCTATGAAGCCATGCTTTCGGGTTTGAAAACCAAGGCCGGAGAAATCGACGGCCTGGTATCCGAATGGGAACAGCAGTTCGGCACCGCGGCCCCCGAGGGGTCTGAACCGGACCCGAAAGCCCTGCCGAACACGGTGGAATTCGGTTGGGATTCCATGATTAATGTGAATGCTTACAAAAAACAGCAAGCCCTGGAAATCCAGGCGGCAGCCAGTGATTTTTTGACCCGGAATCCGGATCTGGCCGGTGACCGCCACAAAGTGCAGATGGTGATCTTCTGTCTCAAGAACTATATCAGCATCAATCCCGAATATGCCAACCTGCCCTTCCGGGAGAAATTGGACCGGGCCGGCAGTATGGCCAGGGGATTTTTCCGGGTCCGGGAGACCGTATAACGACAGCACTGATGCCCGGCGAGCCGAGCAGGCTGAAGCGGTATCAAGGAGGAGGACATGACTGTAGGTTGCCCCGAAGAGAAGACTGAGACCACTGCTTCCTTATTAGTTTTAGATGTTGGCGACCGGGAAGAGCTGACACCTCTCCTGATGCCCGTTACTATTCAGAACGCGTCTCTGGAAGGGGTTACCCTGGCAGTAACGGTCCCCATGCCGAACTCGATACATTTTCAAGGGCGGGAGTGCATCCTCCACCTGGAAGGACCGGGGGATGAGTCAGTTGACCCCATCCAGGGGAAAATCGTCTGGTCCAAGTTCAGTGACGACAGTCAGCCGCAATTATCTCTGGAATTGCACGTCAGCCAGCCCCACAGTAAGGCTTTTACCCGGTTGTGCGGTCTCATTACCCACACCTCCAAGGATACCCAACGGGATATCAAACAGGATATGAAAAAGGATATCAAACAGCTCTGGGAAAAGTATGACCAGGTTCAGGATATGCCGGCCCATGCCCTCCTGGTGCAACGCCTCTATATGGCCGGACTGGTATCGTTGTTGGGAGGGGTGATTCTCCAGCTGACCGGGAACCACGTATACATCATAACCGGGTGGGCCCTTTGGTCGGTGGGCAGTCTGGGGATTGCGTCGAAAATTATGTGGTCCATCAGACAGAACCAGGTGGTTTCCTGACCGGAGGGAAAAATCCTGAAACTTTTGGGGGGAAGAGGCAATGCCGACTGACTTACGAAGGATCAAGTTGTGGAGCATCGGCGGCGGCAAAGGTGGTGTGGGCAAGAGCCTGGTTACCCTGGGAATCGGGGTTTCCCTGGCCCGCCTGGGAAAAAAGGTCATCTTGATCGATGGCGACCTGGGGGGAGCCAATCTGCATACCTTGATGGGGGTGCGTTACCCCCATGTCACCCTGGAGCATTTCTTGACCAAAAAAGTCAGCCGCCTGGAAGACACCATTATCGAAACTTCCGTGGAGGGTATCGGGCTGATCTGCGGCGCCGACGATCTGCTGGGTTCAGCCAACCCCACCTACGCCCAGAAGATCCGGTTGTTAAACCACATCGAGGAGTTACCGGCCCAGTATGTGCTGTTGGATCTGGGGGCCGGCACCTCTTTCAATATCCTAGATTTTTTCAACTATTCCGGCGGGAAAATTGCCTTGTTCACCTCCCAGGCCACTTCTCTCCAAAATGTCTATGGCTTCATCAAGAGCGCCCTATACCGCAAGTTATCCCGGGATTTCGCCAAAGACGACGAGATGCTCCAGCTCTTATATCGCGGGGGAGACGCTGAAGCCGGGGTCGAGATCAATTCGATTCAGGATCTGTTAAATTATTTTAAGGAGGCCAACCCCGAGAAACATGCCCGGCTGACTCAGACTTTGTGGGATTACCATCTGTTCCTGGTGGTCAACATGGTCAAAAGTAATGCTGATCTGAAATCACCGGAAATTATCCGTTCCGTGTGCCACGATTTCTTGGATATCCAATCGGAGATTTTGGGGCATGTCCCCTTTGATGCGGGGATCGACACGGCCATGAGTCAGATGGTGCCGTTCCCCCTCCACCAACGGAAAAGCAAAGCCATGATGGGCCTGGATCAGATCGCCTTGCGGGTGGTAAAAGAATCCAGGCTGCCCCGGGGGTCCTGGAAGGCCATAGAGGCCATAGAAGAAGAAGATTTACCCTTGGATACCATTATGACTCATCCTTCCAGATCGTGATCTGGAAGCACCAGGGGTCTTAGGAAGGTGAAGGAAAATTATATGAGGACTCGGCCCGGAGCCCCAAGCCAACCACGACAGCCGGGAGGGCCACAACCCTACTCAGAGGAGACCGTCATGGATCTGATCGTCAAGTTCTCCTGCGATGAGTCAGGCGCCACCAGCGTGGAGTACGCGTTTCTGCTAGCACTCATCGCCATCGGCATAATCTCCGGTGTGCAAGCCTTTGCCTCTGCAGTTCGAGGGCTCTTTCAAACGACTGCGGACTCATTTCCGACCGGATAGGGAGGTCGTTGCCGGGCAAGGCTGGTTGGTTATGATGTCCATTGCATCAACGTGGCACGCAGTGAACACGGTGCCATGGCGTCCGCCGCCCACGGTCGTGTTGGGGTGGAATTCATTGAGGTGAGGTTGCCATGAACCTGGCGCAAAATCTTGTAAAAGCCGGCGCTTTGTCGGCGGAACAATTGGCTCCGGCCCTGTATCGACAAAAAAAATATCGCGGTTTCCTGGCCAAACACCTCTTGGACCTTAACCTGGTGGAACCTGAGGTCTTAGCCCAGTTTGTCCATGCCTTTCCGCCCGTGCCCGAGACCTTTGAGGATTTGGGTCTGCCCAAGAATCTCCTGACCCAACTGCTGCTCAAACATGCCTTCTTCCGGGATTCCACCTCCCCCCAGGAGATGGCCTACAATTTAAAAATATCCCGCCACCTGGTGGAAGAACTCTTCGAATATTTGAAAGGTCAGGGGTATGTCCAGGTCAAGGCCCGGGATGCCTTGACCAAGAAAAACCATATCGCTCTCGATATGTACTACACCCTGACCGACGCCGGCAAATTGCACGCCGAGCAGTGCCTGGAGTCCAACCGCTATGTGGGACCGGCCCCGGTCCCCCTGGAGGATTATTGGGATTGGGTGGAAGCCCAATCGATCAATCAGGTCAAGGTGGAAAAAGACCGCCTTAAAGAGGTGTTCGCGGATTATGTCGTGCCGGACCATTATCTCACTAAGCTCGGTCCGGCCATCAACAGTGGCCGTTCCATCTTTCTGTTCGGCCCCTCGGGCAACGGCAAGACGGTTATTGCCAGTTGCGTCGGCCATGCCTTTCAAGACGCGGTCTATATCCCCTATGCCCTGTTTGTCTATGGCCAGATCATCCGTCTGTACGACGAACTCAATCACCAGCCGGTGCCCGCCACCCCGGAGACCCCGCACCACGACAAACGGTGGATCTTGTGCCGGCGCCCCATCGTCATCGCCGGGGGCGAGATGACCGAAGATGCCCTGGAACTGAGGTTCAACCCCCATTTGAAGTATTACGATGCGCCCCACCAATTGCGCGCCAATAATGGGGTGTTTATCATCGACGATTTCGGGCGCCAGAAAATTACTCCCCGGCAATTACTCAACCGCTGGATTTATCCCCTGGAATCCCGGCAAGACTTCTGCTGCCTGCACACCGGCCAGCAGTTCGGCGTGCCCTTCGATCAGCTCATCATTTTTTCCACCAATCTGAATCCCTATAGCCTGGCGGACGAAGCCTTTCTCCGACGTATCCGCCATAAAATTTTTATCGGGTACGTCTCCCCCGAACAGTATCTGGAGATCTTCCGCCGGGTCTGCGGCGAATACCAAATCGCCTTCGACCCGGAGGTCATCCGGGACATGATGGCCCGTTACTACGTCATTTCCTCCCGGCCTTTTTGCGCTTGCCACCCCCGCGACCTGGTCGAGAACCTGGTGGACCGGGCCCGGTTCCTGGAACAGAAGCCCCAACTCACCTCCCAGGAACTGGACTATGTTTGCCAGACCTACTTTGTCAAGCCCATGGGCATCACCGACTACGACGCCATCGGGGAAGACGCCAAAGCCATAGTCTGAACCCCCCCTACCCTTGCAGCCCTTTGCCCTCCAGGTGTAAGAGAGCCGGCCATCCCGCCGCCGGACGGGTTTGACCGCCGTTCTCCGACCGGGGCGGTAAAGGTGCGGTCTTTTTGTTTTACAGCCGCGCAAATCCTGATAAACTGAGGATCATCAAGGCAGTGGGAGGAAAACCATGCGGACCGGAAACCCCGCGTTAAGTGACAATACCTTCACCGGATTCGGGCGGGTTGCCCGGACCGAAGAGGCCATGACCGCCCAAGGCACGGCAACCAAGGCGTTGTTGTTGCTGCTGTGCGTCTTGGTGACCGCGTCCTGGACCTGGGACCAATACTACCGGACCATGAATCCCCAGGCGGTGACCCCCTGGATGGCGGTGGGGGCCATCGCCGGACTTATCGTGGCCCTGGTGACCGTGTTCAAGCCGACCTGGGCTGCCGTCACCGCGCCCCTCTACGCCCTCCTGGAAGGGCTGGTCATCGGCGGCGTCTCCGCCCTGTTTGAGGCCCAATTTCCGGGGATCGTCATCCAGGCGGTGGGCCTAACCTTCGGCACCTGTCTGGCCCTGCTGCTGGCCTACAAATCCCGGTTGATTCGGGCCACCGAAAACTTCAAAATGGGCGTGGTGGCCGCCACCGGGGGCATTTTCCTGTTCTATGTCCTCACCATGGTCCTGGGCTTTTTCGGCATCCGGATCCCCCTCGTATACCAAAGCGGCTGGGTGGGCATCGGCTTCAGCCTGTTCGTGGTCATCATCGCCGCCCTGAACCTGGTGCTGGACTTCGATTTTATCGAACAGGGGGCGGCCCAGGGGGCTCCCAAATACATGGAGTGGTATGGGGCCTTCGGGCTGATGGTCACCCTGATCTGGCTCTACCTGGAGATGCTCAGGCTGTTGGCCAAGCTGAGGAGCCGGGAATAAGGTGCAGCTCATCGCCAGGGACCACTGAACCGCCCGGCAAAGAATCTTCGTCCTGGCCGGGACCAGGAAAGAGATGCAGCCCAAGGATACCCTCCGCAGTGAATGGGACCTCATCGCGGCCTTCAGCCGGGAGTTCGGGGCCCCCCCGCCCCAGGTCATCCTGGGCATCGGCGATGACTGCGCGGCGCTCGCCCTTAACGGACCCGATTATCTCCTGTGGACCGTGGACACCCTGGTGGAAGGGGTCCACTTCGATCTGGCCTACACTGATCTCACCCGATTGGGCTGGAAGTCCCTGACGGTAAACCTGAGCGACATCGCCGCCATGGGGGGTGAGCCCCGGTACGCCCTGCTGTCCATGGGCTGGCCGCCGGCCCGGGATCGCCGCCTGGCCCTGGAGTTGGCCGGCGGCCTGGCCCAAGCGGCCCGGGAATACGGCGTGGCCATCATCGGCGGCGACACGGTGGCCTCGCCCCAGGGCCTGGTGGTGACCGTGACCCTGACGGGGCAGGTGCCCGCCACCGAGATGGTGCGGCGGGCCGGGGCCCGGCCGGGTGATCTGATCTTCGTTACCGCCCCCCTGGGCGAGGCCGCCGCGGGGCTGGAGATCTTGCGGCAGGGCCGGCATCTGGCTCCGGACCTGCAACAACCGCTGGTGGAGGCCCATCTGGCCCCCCGGCCACATCTGCAAGCCGGCCGTCTCCTGGCCCGGGAGGGCCTGGCCACGGCCCTGATCGACACCTCCGACGGGGTCGCCACCGACCTGGATCATATCTGCCGGGCCAGCGGCGTGGGCGCCCGGCTGCCGGCGGCCACGGTGCCCACCTCTCCCCGGGTGCGGGCGGCGGCGTCCGCCCTTCACCTGAATCCCCTGGACCTGGCCCTCACCGGCGGGGAAGATTATCTCCTGCTGTTCACCGCCGGACCAAACACGGCCGGGCAACTGGCTGAGACCTTCTCCCGGGCCGGGCTGGCCCCGCCCTTGCCGCTGGGAACCATCGTCGCGGGGGAACGGGTCATCCTGGAAACCCCAGGGGGCGAGGTGGACATCTCGGGCCGGGGCTATGACCATTTCCGCCTTGACCTGCAGAGCGAAGCCCTTTAACATGGTTAAGGCATACATCGAATAGAGTCGAGGTGGGGGCGGGTTTAAAACCCGTTCCTACAATCAGTTTTTTTGATTAATCATGCAGAGAGGCCATCGCCCATGTCTGTCGGTTTAACGGAACGCCCGCTGAAAATCTGCTCCACCTGCCGCCATTGGACCTATAAATACAAGGGGCTGTGCACCCGCCTCAACCAGGGGGTGGGGAAGTTCTGGATCTGCTCTGACTGGGTGGCGGCAGAGGCGCGTCCCCCGGCCGAAGGCAGGACGGCTGCCGCGGCCAGCCCCCCGGCCGCCTGACCGCCTGACCCCGGAGAGGAGGTCACATGCAAGAGGTTGCGTTTACGGCCCTGGTGCATGGGGTGTACGTGGTCACCACCCGCCTGGACGAGAAGGTCAACGGCATGACCGCGGCTTGGGTGTCCCAGGTGTCCCTCAAGCCCCTGTTGGTCATGGTGTCCGTGGCCCCGCCCCGCTATTCCCATACCCTGATCAAGGAAAGCGGTGTGTTTGCCATCAACGTGCTGACCGGTGAGCAGGTGGGGCTGGCCAAACGCTTCGGCTACAAAAGCGGCCGCCAGATCGACAAATTCGCCGGCCTGAACTGGATCACGGCCGTCACCGGCGCGCCCATCCTGCCCCAGGCGTATGCCTACCTGGATCTGAAGCTGGTGCACAGCTTCGTGGCCGGAGACCATACCCTGTTCGTGGGAGAGGTGGTGGCGGCCAACATCCTCCATCCCCAGAGCCAGCCCCTCATCTTTAAAAAGACCGATTTTTTTTGAGGCGGAAAAATCCGGACCCACCCCAGCCCACCGTCATCCCCTCCTGCCACCGCCGCGCCCAGCGGTAGCTCCCTCCAGGAAAGCCGAAGAAATTATTTGACTTGCATGAGGCCTTGATTTAAGAAATATTAATGGGTTGCCGATCCCAATAGATAAGGTGGGAGAGGAAACCGGGGGGAAGTGGGTTGATGGTCAATTTCGGGGATGTGGGACGAATCTGCCTCAACCAGGAGATTCGGGGGGTTTGCGAGAGCTGTCTTTGGTGGGAGTGGGATTCCGGGAAGCAGCGGTGCGCCAACGCGCACTATCACGTGTGCCCGTTGTACCGGGAACTGCTGTTTAACGTCAAGGCTCCCGCCAGGTGGCGCCGGGATCGGCAGTCAGGGCCGCAGCCCGCAGGCGCCGGCTCAGGAGATCAGCCTGCCGCACCGGCAGGGGAATCCGGTATTTCGTAACGCACCCCAGGGTGATCTCCAGGCATTCCGGCAGCGTAATGCGATGCCCGTGGTGAGAGGTAGAGGGGTTTTATACCCTTTTGGGTCCGCAGTACCAATCCCACCTGTTTTCCTTGCCAGATTAACGGCTTATATGAGCCGGCGGCGAGTTCGGGTTCTTCGCCTTCGCCCACCAATCGACTTTTGGCCACCCCGATGGTGGGCAGGTCCGCCACCAATCCCAGGTGCGCGGCCAGCCCCAGACCCCGGGGATGGGCAATGCCCTGGCCGTCCACCAGCACCACGTCCGGGCGCGCCTGCAGGCGCTGCAACGCCGCCGCCAGGATGGGGACCTCCCGAAAGCTGAGCAACCCCGTGCGGTACGGAAACGGGCACTCTCCCGCCACCCCCGCCTCTTCCACCAATTCTAATTCGGGATAACGATAGACCGCCACCGCCCCAAAGATGCGCTTATCCTCCCGGTCGCAGATGGCATCGGCCCCGGCCACCAGCCGGGGCGGCCGGGGGAGCGGCGTCAACTCCACGCGGTGACGTAGTTCTTCCTGGAGGGCAACGGCTTCCTGGTAGGTTTGGGGCCAGTCTGACGTAGGGTGGGCACCGCCCACCATTAATTCGTTCATGATTATCAGAGAAATTTGAAAGAGGTAGGCCCGTGCCCACCCTACGTTACTGCTCACGGCTTACGGCTCACTGCTTACTGTCCCTCACCAACTCCGCACTGTAGATAAACGCCCCATCCCGTTTCATCAGTTTCCCATCCCGATTTTCAATGATCCAGCCGCTGTCGCCTTTGCCGCCGAAGGGCAGGCGCAGGGGGGTGAAGATGAAATCCGGGTTGTCGTAGGTCATGCCGAATTTTTTTGTAAGGGCATTTTTGGCGCCTGGAGGTGGAGAACCGAACCAGGCCACCAGGAAGGGATAGCGGCTGCGCACCACCTGCTCCACCGCGGCCGCATCATCGGCCACCGGCACCAGGGCCAGGAAGGGTCCGAACAGTTCCAGGTCCGGGGGCTCTGCGGTTTCCACCAGGAACGGCCCCTGCCACACGCCGTCCCGGCGGGGCGGCACCAGGAAGCGGGGGTCCGGCAAGGCCGCCAGTAGCCGATCGAGGAGCTTGCGGGTGCGCTCCACCTTGATGGGACCTATCCTGGTTTGGGGGTCCCGGGGGTCGCCCAGCCGCACCGCCGGCATCATCTCCAGGATCATGGCCTTCACCCGGTCATAGATCTCCCGGTGGATATAGGCGCGCTTTAAGGTGGTGCAATACTGGCCGCCGTTGATAAAGGCCCGCCGCACCACGAACTCCACCGCCTGCGTAAAGGGCGCGTCCCGAAACAGGATGACCGGCGGCAGGCCGCTGGGCCCGGCAAAAAAAAGCTTGTCAAAGTGCTGGGCTTGCCGGGCATAGACGGCCCCCAATTCGCCCCCGCCGGAGATGAAGAAGACCCTGACTTCGGGGTCATCGACGCAATGCTGGCCGAACTGCCGGTTGTCCAGGCCCACCATCGCGGTGAAGGGGGGCAACCCCACCACCACTTCTTGCAGGACCCGGGCGGTGCGGGGGGTTTGGGATGAGAAGCTAAACCGAAAGCGGTTGCCCCCCAGGATGGCGGCGCCGCCCACCCGGGCCACCATGACGGGCGGGGCGTCATAGGGCAGGATGGCGGCCACCGTGCCGTAAGGGGCCTTGCCCGCAACAAAGGGCACCTCCTGTTCCATGGTGCGGAGATGCTCCACGGCCATATCCACTTCCATGGCGACGGCGCTGCAGGGAGTGCCGATATCCTCCCCTTCCGCGGCCATCAGGTCAGCCCGGCGTTGTTCCAGACGGTCCGCCAGCTTCTGCAAGATTTCCAGACGTGGGGCATATGCATTGGACATGGTGAACTCTTCACCCTTCCTAGTAATCTTGATCCCGCCCCGCGGCCGACGGGGCGCACGGGAGGAGCGAGAACTCCTCCAGCGATTAAAAATATCATAAAAATCCGGCGGGGCGGATAAATTCCGCGCCGGAAAAGAGCCTCAACCCTCCTGGGGGGTTCGCCATGCTGCTTGCTTTTGAGCCGCGCCGGGTTTTTGTGAAAAATAGTATTTTCTGCTTGACATGCGCGGCCCTGGTTCTAAAATCAAAAAGCAAGGCCCAAAAACTCTTTATTTTTTGGGAAAAATTTTATATATAACCAGTAGAGGGTAAGAGAAGCACCGCGTCATTGCATAACGGTAAATCGTTCATCCGGTGACAGCCTTGAGGCAGACTAAGCCAGGGGCTGACCCCAATCGGGATAAGACAAACCACCAGGTATTCGGAGGAAAAATGGCAGAAGAGGCCGTGAAAGAAATCAAGGTGGACAGGAAGCACCGCAAAATCGGGAACATCGCCCCCGAATTGGCGGATCGCTGCTATACCTGTGGCACTTGTGCCGGAGGTTGCCCCGCCACCGGGTTGGTGCCCGGCTGGGACCCCCGGAAGGCCATCCGGGCCATCGTCTTTGGCATGGAGCAGGAGGTCATCGATTCCAAATGGCCCTGGGTCTGCACCCTGTGCGGCCGCTGCGAGTACCAGTGCCCCATGGGCATCAAGTTGATGCGGACTTTCCGGGCCTGCCGCACCGAACGGGAGCGGGATAAGGTTCCCGGCCCCATTCACAAAGGCACCATGATGAATCTCCAGCGGGGCAACAACTTGGGGATTCCCCGGGATGACTTTCTGTTTCTCCTAGCCGAGCTGGGCGTGGAGATGGAAAACGATGAAGAGCAGCCCTGTCCCGGCTTTTATGTGCCGGTGGACAAAGAAGGGGCCAACATCATCGTCACCGTCAACTCCAAAGAGCCCTTCGGCGAGCCGGATGACATGAAATTCTGGTGGCGCATCTTCTATGCCGCCAAGGAAGATTGGACCGTGTCTTCCACCAACTGGGAAGGGGTCAACTGGGGCCTGTTCTCCGGCGACGACCCGGCCTGGAAGGAGCAGGTGGGCCGCATCATCGAGAATGCCCGACGAGTGAAGGCGAAAACCATCTTGTACCCCGAATGAGGGCACGCCTACTATGCAACCCGGGTCGGGTTCAAAAATTGGTTCCCCGAAGTCTTCAATGAATTCAAGGTGGTCAGCGTCATGGACCTGCTGGAGGAATACATCAAGTCCGGCAGGATCAAGCTCAATACCCATAAGTATCACGAAGCGTACACCGTCCACGATCCCTGCAACTACGTGCGCAAATCCTATATGCTCTATAAGGATGACCCCAACAACGGCGAGAAGAGCCGTTGGATCGCCCAGCAATGCATCGACCCGGAACTCTACCGGGAGATGTGCGACGACCCGCTGAACAACCTGTGCTGCGGCGCCGGCGGCGGGGCCTGGGCCATGCCTTATGACGAAGAGCGCCTGGCCTACGGCAAGATGAAGGCCGACCAGATCAAGGCCACCGGCGCCGAGATCGTGGTGGCCCCCTGCCATAACTGCCGGGACCAGATCATGAAGGGCCTCCCCAAGGTCCACGACATGGGCAACTATAAAGAGACCCTTTACCTGTGGGAACTGGTGTCCCTGTGTCTGGACTATGAGCCCTGGAGCGAAGAGGAGCAGGCCAAGGCCCATGCCGAACGCGACGCCCAGTTTGAGCGGGACGGCATCGAGTTGGAAGAGGAAGAATAAGGTCCATTTCACCCGACGCAACGGAGCCTGGCAAACCTCGGTTTGCCAGGCTTGTCTTTTTCAGGGCGAGGGCGCGTTTTTCTAAGCGCCGGCTGAGAACATGGATAATCAAACCACTCCGGTCTTTGAAGCATTGGCTGACAGATACGATGCCTGGTTTGACCGCCACCCTTGGGCCTACGCATCCGAAATCCTGGCGTTCAAGGAATTCCTGGCCCCGCACGTCAGAGGTCTGGAAATCGGCGTGGGCACGGGCAGGTTCGCCGTGCCTCTGGGAATCAAGGTGGGGGTGGAGCCGGCCGCCGCCATGGCAGTCATGGCTCACCGACGCGGGATCAAGGTTTATCGAGCCGTGGCGGAAGCCTTGCCCTTTCAGCGCCACTCCTTCGATCTGGTGGTGCTGGTTACCGTTATTTGCTTTCTCCGTGACCCGTTCCCGGCGCTGACGGAAGCGACCAGGGTTCTCAAACCCGGCGGGCAAATCCTCCTCGGCATGATAGATAAAGACAGTCCTTTGGGGCAGTCTTACGAGGCGCATAAAGCCGAGAGCGAATTCTACCGCCGGGCCCGTTTTTATTCGGTCGGCCAGGCAGTGGATTGGCTCGAGAAATTAGCCTATGAGAAGGTGGAGACCTGCCAAACCATTTATCACGATTTGCCGGGTTTAACCGCCCTTGAACCCATAGGCCGGGGCCATGGGCAAGGCGCGTTCGTGGTAATTTCCGCCCGAAAGTCGGCCTCATCCTGAGTTGCGGTCAATCATGGGCGAGTTGCTCCATAATCACGCCTCAGCCTACCCCTCCCCTCAACGGGGAGAGGGAATTTCGGAAGCACTTTAGTCAATTACGATAGATTATCGTCTGGGCAAAATTTCTAGCCTGGAAACTCAAAGGGATTTTAACGACTGCCCCCTCTCCCCCCGACGGGGGGAGAGGGTTGGGGTGAGGGGGGCATCAGCTCATAAACTCGCCCTGGCACCTGATGGGCCGCCGGTCCTTGCCGCCGAATATCTTTGCCGCCATTGCATTTTTCCCCACGGGACTTACCTTCCAGGCAAAGGAGGATTGTCATGAAAAAATCCATCGGCCCGAGGACCATGGCCTTCCCCACCCCGGCGTGGGTGGTCGGGACCTACGATGCGGCCGGCAAGCCCAACGCCATGACCGCCGCCTGGGCCTCCATCTGCTGCTCCAAGCCGCCCTGCATCGGGGTGTCACTGCGCAAAGCCACCTATACCTATGGCAATATCGTGGCGCGCCAGGCCTTTACCATCAGCGTGCCCTCCGAGGCCCACGTCCGGGAAGTTGACTACCTGGGGATGGTCACCGGCAAAGAGGTGAACAAGTTCGCGGCCGCCCGCCTCACCCCGGTGGCCAGCACCCTGGTGGACGCGCCCTTTGTGGCGGAATTTCCCCTGGTCCTGGAGTGCAAGGTGATTCACACCCTGGAGATCGGCCTCCATACCCTGTTCATCGGGGAAATCCTGGACGTCAAGGCCGATGCCGGCATTCTGGGGGACCAAGGCTTTCCGGATATCGAGAAAGCCCGGCCCATCATCTTCGGCCCCGAGATTCGCACCTATCACGGCATCGGCAAATTTCTGGGGCAGGCCTTCGCCGTCGGCCGGGACATCGGCTGAGGGTGGCCATGATTATTGGTGTGGCGCTTCATAATTACTATGACATTGAAAAACACGGTTTTTTACCCCCCTTTTCTAAAGGGGGGTTAGGGGGGATTAGATAACCGCTTAATAATCCTCCTAAATACCCCTTTAGAAAAGGGGGACTTAAGAAGAAATGTAGGGTGCGTTTTACGCACCGTACTATCCTGCCGCACAGGCTGGAAAGCCTGTGCCACCAAAGCTGCCTAAGGATCATGCCATGAGTCGGGATTTAACCGAACCGGAAATCCGCCAGGTCCGGCAAGGCATCCAGGAAAAATATGACAAGGTGGCCGCCGCGGGCCCCGGCTGCTGCTTTAAGTACCCCACGGGGAAAGATGGCCTGGCGCAACAGGGTTATCCCCTGGAGCTCCTCCGGGATTTCCCCGAAGAGATCCAGGCGGCCTTCTGCGGCGTGGGCAACCCCTTCAGCCTGGGGCCGCTGTATCCCGGCGACGCGGTGCTGGACATCGGCTGCGGCGCCGGGGTGGATTCCCTGGTGGCGGCCCGGTTGGTGGGGCCAGGGGGGCGCGTAGTGGGGATCGACTTCACCTTCGCCATGCTCGAGCGGGCCCGGGCCCACCAGGCGCGGCTGGGTTGGGGCCAGGTCAGCTTTCAGGTGGGGGACGCCGAGGCCCTGCCCTTCCCGGATAACGACTTTGACGCGGTGATCAGTAACGGCGTCTTTAACCTGACCCTGAATAAAGCCCGGGCGTTGCTGGAAACCCACCGGGTCCTGAAGCCCGGCGGCCGCCTCCTGCTCGCCGATATGATCCTGGTGGCGGCGCTGCCCTCGGACCAGCAAGATCAGGTGGCCAACTGGTACCAGTGAATCGGCGGGGCCATCCCGGGAAAGGATTTCCTGGGCCTGATGCTCCAAGCCGGCTTCCACCGGGCGAAACTGGCCGGCTACACCGGCTTCAAGAGCTCCCCCTATACCGAAGGGGCCTTGTTTTACGGGGAGAAACTGGTGGACGCCACCGCTTGGGACGATATCGCCGCCCAAGCCAGCCTGGTGGCTGAATCCCTCCAAGAGGTAGCCTGCGCCCCCGGCGGCGCCTGAAAGCCGAAATACACCGCCCGGACCGGGCGGAGAGAAATCGGCAGAGGATTATTATGAGGGGAGGGCCGGGAAAAATTAGTGGTCAGTGGCCAGTTGTCAGTTTAAAAGACCAGCAACTGACCACTGGCAACTATATTTATTACTCTTCCCCCGGATTAAGCAGGTAGGCTTCCACGAAGGAGTCCAGGTC
>JBAVUP010000194.1:0-10176 GCA_049696835.1 Desulfobaccales bacterium | reverse complement strand
GGCAGGGCCGTTGGCCCTGGCCCTCCCCCCAACCCAGCATAATACAGGGGCGGGGGAACCCCGCCCCTGTATTATGCTGATCAATTCGCCGCGGCTTTAAGCGGTTCCTCCTGGCGCTGAAAGGTCAGGCCGTCCTTATCGGCGTCCACCCGGATGGTGTCGCCTTCCTTGAAGTCCCCGGCCAGGAGCATGGGGGCCAGTTTATCCTGGAGGTAGTGTTGGATGGCCCGGCGCAGGGGCCTGGCGCCGTAGACCGGGTCGTAGCCGGCGTCGGCCAGGAAGTCCCGGGCTTTATCGGTGAGTTCCAGGGTCAGGTGGCGCTCCTCCAGGAGCTTCGCCAGGCGCACGATCTGGAGGCCCACGATCTGGCGGAGCTGCTCCTTGGCGAGGCGGTGGAAGATGAGGATATCGTCCACCCGGTTGAGGAACTCCGGTTTGAAGTGGAGCCGGAGGGCCTCCGTGACCCGGTCCCGCATGAGCTTCTCGTCGGTGATCTCGGCGATGTACTGGCTGCCGATATTGGAGGTCATGATGACGATGGTGTTCTTGAAGTCCACGGTGCGGCCGTGGCCGTCGGTGAGGCGGCCGTCGTCCAGGATCTGGAGCAGCGAGTTGAACACCTCCGGGTGGGCCTTCTCCACTTCGTCGAACAGGACCACGGAGTAGGGCCGGCGGCGCACCGCTTCGGTGAGCTGGCCGCCCTCCTCGTACCCCACGTAGCCCGGGGGGGCGCCGATGAGGCGGGAGACCGTGTGCTTCTCCATGTATTCGCTCATGTCCAGGCGGATCATGGCCGCTTCCGAGTCAAACAGGAATTCGGCCAGGGCCCGGGCCAGCTCGGTCTTGCCGACGCCGGTGGGGCCCAGGAAGATGAAGGAGCCCAGGGGCCGGTTGGGGTCTTGTAAACCGGAGCGGGCGCGGCGCACTGCGTTGGACACGGCCTGCACCGCCTCCGCCTGGCCCACGACCCGCCGGGCCAGGCGTTCTTCCATGTGCAGGAGTTTCTGTTTTTCGCCTTCGAGCATGCGGGAGACCGGGATGCCGGACCACTTGGAGACTACTTCGGCCACGTCCTCGGCGTCCACCTCTTCCTTGAGCATGGCCCCTTCGGCCTGCATGTCCACCAGCGTCCGGTTTTCCTCTTCCAGCTCCTTTTGCAGGTTCAGCAGGGTGCCGTAGGTCAACTCCGCGGCCCGGGCCAAATCGCCGATGCGCTCGGCGTGGGCCGCGTCGATCTTGGCCTTCTCGATCTGCTCCTTGGTGGCCTGGATCTTGGTGATGACGTCTTTTTCCTGCTGCCAGCGGGCCGTCAGGGCCGCGCTCTTCTCCTTGAGGTCGGCCAGGCTTTTTTCGATCTTGGTAAGACGCTCCTTCGAGGCCGGGTCCTGTTCTTTGCGCAGGGCCTCCCGTTCGATCTCCTCCTGGGTGATTCTGCGCTCCACTTCGTCGATGTCCGCGGGGCGGGAATCGATCTCCATGCGCAGTTTGGACGCGGCCTCGTCGATCAGGTCCACGGCCTTGTCCGGCAGGTTCCGGTCGGTGATGTAGCGATGGCTCAAGGTGGCCGCGGCCACGATGGCGCTGTCCTTGATGCGCACGCCGTGGTGGACTTCGTAGCGCTCTTTTAAGCCTCTCAGGATGGCGATGGTGTCTTCCACCGAGGGTTCGGCCACCATGATGGGCTGGAAGCGGCGCTCCAAAGCGGCGTCCTTTTCGATGTACTTGCGGTACTCGTTGATGGTGGTGGCGCCCACGCAGTGCAATTCCCCCCGGGCCAGGGGCGGCTTGATCATGTTGGAGGCGTCCACCGCGCCTTCGGCGGCGCCGGCGCCCACCAGGGTGTGAAGCTCGTCGATGAACATGATGATCCGGCCGTCGGATTCGGTGACTTCCTTGAGCACCGCCTTGAGCCGGTCTTCGAATTCGCCCCGGAACTTGGAACCGGCGATGAGGGCCCCCAGGTCCAGGGCCACGAGCCGCTTGTTCTTCAGGCTTTCGGGCACGTCGCCGTTGACGATGCGCTGGGCCAGACCTTCCACGATGGCGGTCTTGCCCACCCCGGCTTCGCCGATGAGCACCGGGTTGTTCTTGGTGCGCCGGGAGAGCACCTGGACGATCCTACGGATTTCGCTGTCCCGGCCGATGACCGGGTCCAGCTTGCCGCTCCGGGCCATTTCGGTCAAATCCTGGGCGTACTTCTCCAGGGCCTGGAATTTCTCTTCCGGGGCCTGGTCGGTGACCCTTTGGGCGCCCCTCAGGTCCGCCAGGGCCTTGAGGACGGCCTCGGGGGTGAGCCCCTGGGCCCTCAGCAGCCGGCCGACGTCGCCGGTTTTGTCCGCGGCCAGGGCCCAAAAGAGGTGCTCGGTGGAGACATAGTCATCTTTCATCTGGCCGGCCTGTTTAAAGGCGTCGTCCAGGGCCTTATTCAAACCGGGGGAAATATAGACCTGGGCCTCGCCGCTCACCTTTGGCAGGCGGGTTAAGAGGTCATCCGTCCCCTGGATCACGGTGGCGGGCTCGATTTCCAGTTTTTTCAGGAGGGGACGGATCAGGCCCTCTTCCTGGGCCAGGAGGGTGCGGAGCAGGTGGGCCGGCTCGATCTGGGGGTTCCCCAACTGCCCGGCCAATTCCTGGGCGCCGGAGAGGGCCTCCTGGGCTTTGTAGGTTAATTTGTCCATTCTCACTGCCATTATCTAGAAAACCTCCGTTTGGTAGCAAAGTAAAGGCAACTGTTTAAAACTAAGCACAAATTAGCCCATGTCAAGTGTAGTTTCCCCAGGCCTATTTTATGAAAAAGAATAAATATGGCAGATTTTCCCTGGACCCAACGGTCAGAGCGTGCTACATCCCATTTCATGAATTTATCTCAAGAACAATTCACTCAAATCTGTGAGCAAATTTTTACGACGATTAAAAGAATCGTTCGGTATGTCGATTGGCCAGGAGTCATGGGACTTTTAGGATTTTTGTCTTTAGCCCTTGTTTCGTTGTCGCGAGGCTACCCTTCTTACTTTGTCTTTACTTTATCGCTTATTGGCTTGGTCCTCGTATGGTTTGCTGCTCGTAATTCATATAACCAAAAATCAACCGCGTTGGTTGATAAATATGAAGAGAGATTTTTTGAGAGGATGAAGATAGAAAGAAAGTCGGCCGCTCAATATTTATTAGGCGAACAGGCTGAGAGCGGTGAGCTTGAAGATATCCTGGATTTCTTCCAAACACCAATAGCTGAAAAAGTTATTTCTGGGGAGATAGACGAAAGACAAGTTTATAGCCTCTTTTATCATTGGATTAGGCTATATTGGGAGGCGGGTCAAAAATATATTGAAGATTACCGTAAAGGAGAACCTGCTGCATGGGAATCCTTAAAGACTCTCTACGACAGAATGTCTACTATAGAAAAGGCAGAAGTAGAAAGAGACTTAGGAAGGCGATGCACTGATCAAGAATTGGTTTTAACTCCAGAAAAATCAATAAAATACTTGCAGCAAGAGGCAAGGTTAAAAACTTATTTATTGGTAAAAATGGTTTCCGATTCCAACAAATGCGCTTAATTGCCCTTATCCCGGCCCGGTACGAGTCCAGCCGCTTTCCGGGGAAACCCCTGGCACCCATCCTGGGCAAGCCCCTGATCCAGTGGGTCTATGAACGGGCCTTGCAGGTGAAGGAGTTGGACGGAGTCTGGGTGGCCACGGATGATGTGCGCATCCGGGAGGGCGTGGAAGCCTTCGGGGGCCGGGCCCTCATGACCCGGGAGGATCACCCCTCGGGGAGCGACCGCCTGGCCGAAGCCGCGGTCCTTTTGGGACTGGCGCCGGAAGATATCGTCATCAATATCCAGGGGGACCAGCCGGTCTTTCCCCCGGACCTCATCTCCCGGCTGTCCGAAGTCCTGCGCCGGAACCCGGCGGTGGTCATGGTCACCCCGGTCCGCAAGCTTACCGACCCGGCGGTTGCGGCCAACCCCAACACGGTCAAGGTGGTTTTCGACCGGGCCGGCCGGGCCCTCTATTTCTCCCGCAGCCCCCTGCCATTCTGGCGGGACGGCGACTCCCCCTATTTTTACCGCCACATCGGCATCTACGCCTATCGGGTGCAGTTCCTCAAAGAATTCGTGCACCTGCCGCCCGGACGCTGGGAAGCCGCAGAAAAACTGGAGCAACTCCGGGCCCTGGAGCACGGCTTTCCCATCCACATCGTGGAAACCGAGGGTGACACCCGGGAGGTGGATACCCCGGAAGACCTGCGCCGGGTGGAAGACTTTCTGCGGACGTGTTGAGGGGAGGGCCGAGGCACTGGTAGCCACAGGCGTCTCGCCTGTGTCCGAGTACTCGTTCCCAAGCTTCTGCTTGGGAACGTATTTTCAGCCCAAGCTCTGCTTGGGCACCTTAATTATTCGATTCAATTCAATTAGTTAATCTAAGGTGCCACGGCCTGCGGTGCCGACGAGTCCCGATAATACTGCGGGAACTTCTGCGCCAAAACCGGCGTCAAGCCGACGTCAATGATGTCCGCCACTTTGGCCGCACCGGCGTTGGTGTAGTGCGCCAGGTCGAAGTAGTAGCGGGAGTCCTTGGGCATCTCCCGGGCCAGATCGATCACCAGGACGCCTCTTTCCCGGCCCACCTCCCGGGTCACGTCGTTGTAAAGTTCCAAAATATCCCAGGCCGTAGCGCCGTCCATGTCCTTGGCCACAAACTTGTGCCCCAGGGCCACGCCCGTAGTTTTATCCACGATATCGCCGTAAAGCACCGGCTGGGTCAGCAGTACCGGCACGATATGATGTTCCTGGCAAATAGTGATAAGTCTTTCCAACCGCTTCTTATAGGGGCCCAAGTAATGGTCCCGATGATCTTTAATAATAGCCACCAGATTCTCAGGACTATCCTTGAAATCTGGTAGTTTTTTCAGGTCGATTTCGTGGGGATCGTTCTGGTTGTTAATCATGGTTGACTTGGGGAAGTAGAAACGGTACAGGTTCAGGACCGCGCTGGCCAGTTCGCTGTCTACCGCCGCGGACGCCAGGAAGCGCTCCAGGGAGCGGAAATTAACTGTATGAATCCGCTCGTCAAAATCCCGTTCACTCCGGATTCCCACGTCATTGATCCCCACCAGGAAGATCGCCACCTTGGGCTGCAACTTTACCAGGTAATCCCGCATCAGGATGTAATGGCCGAAGGTGGAATTGCCGCTGAGGCCGGCATTATTGAGCCACAGGTGCTTGAAGTGACGCTTAAGGTCCACTCCCAGCCTGTGGGGCCAGGTCTTGTCTTCCGCCAGGTCGAAACATTCGGTGGTGCTGCCGCCCACCGTGACCACGGTCAGATCGCGGGCAAAATCCGCCGGGGGCTCGGGGCCCCGGAAACCCAGGGAATTCCGCTGCTGGACCACCACCTTATCCAGTTTGCCCAAGCGGTGTTCATGATGAATGATTTCCTTTTTATTGATGGGCAAAATAATCTTGTTGCCTTTGATGCGGAAGCCCAAGGGATTATAAACTCTCAAGATGATTTCACAGAGACCTAACACTAACGTCAAACTAATCAATAACACCAAAAGGTTCTTGCCGACGTTACTTAACCTGGCCCCTATGGTTGTTTGCGGTCGTTCTTGTGATGCCATCACCTAGTGCTCCCAAATTCTTTTTATGTATCATTAACTCCTGAATTGTCAAGGCTATTCAGCCTGAGCGCCCTCCCGTTTACTGGTATTGCCGCCAATAATAAGCGCTAGTACTGCAATACCGGCTCCGGCCTAATCACTTGCCAGGGGCGCCGGATTGGACTATAGTTTCGCCAGAGCCGACCTGAAGGGTGCCACCTCGACAGGCGCGGCGGACCACGTTCCTGAAGTACCCGAGGGGATGAACCAAGCATGCCGGAACCCCGAGACCGGTTGATCTTCGCGTTGGATGTGCCGGACAAGGCCTCCGCCTTAACCTGCGTCAACGCACTTCGAAATGAGGTGGGGCTGTTCAAGGTGGGGCTGGAGCTGTTTTTGGCCGAGGGGCGGGGATTGCTTCAGGAACTGGCCAACACCGTAGGCCCGGACAAGATTTTTCTGGACCTGAAGCTCTACGACATTCCCGCCACCGTCCTTGGGGCCCTGAAAGCGGTCTTGCCTGGATTGGCTCTGGTCACCCTCCCCTGCGATTTGGGATTCACGGGCTTGAAAAAAATTGTCGAGGGCACGGCGTTCAAGGTTCTGGCCGTCACCGTGCTCACCAGCCTGACCGGGAAAGATATGCAGGCCTTAGGCTTTGCTCCCCGGTTGACGCAAGACCCGGTCAAGCTGGTGGTGCACAAGGCCAGGCTCGCCCAAAAGGCCGGCTGCCGCGGGGTGGTGTGTTCGGGACGGGAAGTCCAGGCGGTGAAGGAGGCCTGCGGTCCGGATTTCCTCGCCGTGTGCCCCGGCATCCGCCCGGCCTGGGCCGCGGTGTCCGGGGACGACCAACAGCGCATCGTCACCCCTTCGGAGGCCATCGCCCACGGGGCCGACTACATCGTGGTCGGCCGCCCCATTCGCCAGGCGCCCGAACCTGCGGCCGCGGCCCGGCGGGTGGTGAAGGAAATTGCGCTGGCGATGCAGAAATGATTTGAGGGGAGGACCGGGGGACATTGAGGGCGGGCCGCAACCCACTCCTACACCTCATCTCCAACCCTGTGTATGAAAGGCGAAGCCTAACTAAATATCATGCAATCCGGCAAAGAACTTATTTCCCCGGTGGTCATCTCCACCGCCCTGGGGGCTGACGGCCGGGGCATCTTCCCCTACACCCTGCATCCCGGCTACCACCGGCTGCTGGCGGCCGTCAAGGCGACGGGGACCACGGTCTTGACCAAATCCGCCACCCGGTTTAAGCGCCGGGGCAACTTCATCCCGGCCAATCCCCTCACCTGGAAATACATCCGGCGCCTGCGGGGTATGGGGATGCTCAACGCCTACGGCCTCACCAACGACGGGGTGGAGCGCTACGCTCCGAAGATCCGGGCGGCTGGCGAGGCGGGGTTCAGGATTATCCCCAACCTCTATCCCGAATTTATCAAGGGCACGACCATCGCCATCCAAGAGACCCTGGAGGCCGTGGAGGTCTACCGCCGGGTCCTGGGGGAGCACTTCCGGGCCCTGGAACTCAACTTCTCCTGCCCCAACTCCGAGGAGGCCATTGCCCGCAATGTGGTCCAGGCGCTCCAATGCACCCGGAAGGTGCGCAGCCGCTTTCCGAGCCTGTTTTTAATCGCTAAGCTGAGCATCTGCCATCCCTATGAGTTCGCCATGGAACTGGAGCGCATCGGGGTCAACGCCATCCACACGGTCAACACCATCCCGTATAATATTGTCTTCCCGTTGCAGCGCTCCCCCCTGGAAGAAGTAAACGGCGGCGGCGTCTCCGGGGGCCCGGCCTTCGCGTTGGCCTATAAGTACAACCAGGAACTGCGTCCCCGGGTGGGGCTGTTTCTGATCATGGGCTGCGGCGTCACGAGCCGGGACGACGTGAAGCGCTACTTCGACCTCGGGGCCGACGCGGTCAGCCTGTGCACCCTGGCCATCAGGAAGCCCCGGGCGGCGGCGGAGATCGTGGCGGCATATAATGGCTGAGCCGCCATCAGGAGGTCGTATTTGTGGCGTAACTTCGGGGTCGCGACTGGATATTAATTGTTGTTAGGCTTCATTAAAGGTATGATAAAAAATCAACCTGACCTTCGGCTGAGAAGCCTTAAGTCCCCCTTTTTAAAGGGGGATTTAGGGGGATTATTAGGCGGTTATCTAATCCCCACCTACCCCCCTTTAGAAAGGTGATTTTATACTTGACAAACCCATTCTCCTGTTATATATTAAATCTAACAAGGAGATAGCCATGAGTCAGTCACTAATTTCTACACCTCAACTTCAAAACGAAGAAGCTGCGTACGCCTTTATTGAAAGCAAGGTTTGGCCCGATGGTCCTATATGCCCCCACTGTGGAAGCAAAGAGAGAATCGGGAAAATGGGCGGCAAGGCTACCCGGATCGGTCTCTATAAGTGTTATGCCTGCCGGAAACAGTTTACCGTCAAGATCGGGACTATCTTTGAAGATAGTCATGTTCCGATGCGCCTCTGGCTCCAGGCCATTTACCTGTTGTCTGCTTCCAAGAAGGGCTTTAGCTCCCACCAGCTTCATAGAACCCTTGGGGTAACTCTTAAAACCGCCTGGTTCATGGGGCACCGTATCCGGGAAGCCATGCGTGAGGGCGAATTGGCTCCCTTTGGTTCCAATAGCGGCACCGTTGAGGTTGATGAAACCTTTCTCGGGAATGAAGCCAATATGCCTAAGAGACGTGGTTATGCTCATAAACGCAAAATCCTATCTTTGGTTGACCGTGAATCCGGTGAGGCTCGAAGCATGGTAATTGACAGTCTCAATGCCAAAACCGTTGTACCGATCCTTCAAGAGAATATCGCCCATGAAGCCAGGGTTATGACCGATGATGCAGGTCAATATAAATACCTGAATGAGCACTTTTCAGAGCATGGTTCCGTCTGCCATAGCACTGGCGAGTACGTTTCTCTTGCCGATCCTTCCATCCATACTAACACCGTGGAAGGCTTTTTCTCCATCTTCAAACGTGGTATGAAGGGCGTATATCAGCATTGCAAGAAAAGCCACCTGCACCGCTATCTTGCTGAGTTTGATTTCCGATATAGCAAGCGCATCGCCAGAGGCATTGATGATACTGAGCGAGCCGAAAAGCTCCTTTGCGCTGTGGTTGGTAAGAGGCTCACTTATCAGGCGACTCATTAATGAGTTAAAGGAATCTAATGAGTGTAAAAAAAAGTAAACCAGAACCCGATGACAAAGAGCAATTTGCCCGGTTTATTGAGGCTGCTGGGCAGATAGAATCTGATAATCCACAAGAAGCCTTTGAAGAGGCTATACGCAAAATTGCCAAGAAAAAACGAAGACCTAAAACTAAATAATATTTCCTTATAAGGTTATTTTTATTGAACTTGTCTCATTAAAACGGTCAATAGTGCGTTTAATTCGCTTCCATTGCCGCTTATCCATAAAATGATCCTTGATGAGTTTGGACATTTCATTCAATTTTTCTTCTGTTAATTCTGTATGTAAGACATTGCCATTACGCACCAAGTAATTATACCAATGAGCATCATTAGCATTATATGATTTTGATCCATAAACATGTGATAAAAAATCTGCTGTTGCAACATTAGGACATTCCTCTTTCTTTACCATTGACACAGCGGCTATATTGACTTCGGGGTCATTATGCCTTTGTAATGCTTTAAGTGCTCTCTCTACGAAATCGGCATTAGGTCTGCCAGTTTCATAAACAAATGATACAGGCCCTAATTTTTTTTCATAGGCTATTTTACAAATTCCCCAAGCGCAAGTAATGGCACAAACGGCATAGGCATCTCCCATTTGACTTTTAAGCTGACCATAGGCTTGGGAATTGAAAATACCTGGTTTTGTTGCGCATATTATTCCCATGAAATTGCCTTTATCGATTGCGGACGCTAAAGGCAGTCTTAGCCGATCACATTTGGAATCTGTAGCATGGAAGATTGAAAATGGGGAATCCTTAAGTGTGGGGAACCATTCTTTCCCAAAAACCTTCCATTGCCTTCGATTTCCTACATAACCAGCAACACAAAGAACTGGAGCACCAGCATGTGTGCCGCTTTCATCTAAATAGGCTTCAATCATGGCGATACACCACCGTCCGTCTCCAGAAAGGAAATCAATAATATCGGAATACATCCTACCCCCTTATAACGGGTTTGTCAAATATAACATCCCGTTTAGAAAAGGGGGGTAAGAAAAACCAGGCTTCTAAATATCATAGTAATTTTGAAGCACCGCATTGATCGCAGCTTGAGAAAAAAGACCGGGGAAACATCTTCCCCGGTCCTTTTCACTTCAGGGAGTGGATAATCCTCACCCGCCGATCACCAGGATAACGGCGTCTTTGGCGACGGAGGCGCCGGGTTCGAAGTTGATGGCCTTAACCACGCCGGTGGCCGGGGCGGGGAGGCTGTTCTGCATCTTCATGGCCTCCAGCACGCACACCAGGTCGCCGGTGTTGACCTTATCGCCCACCTTGACCGTGTAGCTGATGATCATGCCGGGCATAGGGGCTCTGAGCGGCACCTCGCCCGCGGCCAGGGTTGCCG
>JBAVUP010000193.1:0-1837 GCA_049696835.1 Desulfobaccales bacterium | reverse complement strand
GATATGCCGTTGACCGCCAGCAAATCCCCGTAACGCTTCGTCAGGTTCTCGACTTCAATGGCGTGTTCAGATGGGTTCGCCATGGCTTTCCTTTTTGCCTGTCCCCAACGGGGGGCTGCGGACCTCTTTTCCCAGGCTCAAATCAAAGTTAAGCACTAAAACCCCCGGTGCTACGCTTCACGTGGAAAAATCCAGGGGAACGTGATTTTCTATTTCGGAGACTGGAAAAGGGTTCAGCCGCTGAACCCCGGCGCTTCTTACTTGCCAGCCACCAGTTGTAAAAGGAGTTTTTTTATGGCCTCAAACCGGCTGTTAGCTACCCGGCCGGAGGCGGCAAATCTGACGATGCCCCGCTTATCTATGATGATAAAATTGCTGTCATTATCTCTCATCCGGTACGCCGCAAACATGCCTCCGGTCCAATCCCCGTAAATAGTTATCTTCAGCTTGGCGGAGGTTTCCCTTATTTTTTCTTTCCAAGCTGTTAAAGACGTGGCCTCCATGGCATTTACGACCAGCAATCTGAAGATTTGATTTTGAATATTTTGCGGTTGGGCATCGTAAAGCGTATCCAGATAATGTTGCAAGTCATCGTTAACCTGGACGGTATCTCTGGTGGCATAAAACAATGCGACAACCTTTCCCCTGAGCATGTCGAGCGTGAGCTTTTGATTATCTCCGGATACCAGTGAGAAAGCTGGGGCCGGCTCACCTGTGCCCAAAATAGCCTGCGCTACAGTTGGCGCCAGACTCCAAACCAGGAGGGTCGCCGCGATCAGGACGGATTTAGCCATAGCCTGCTTAAAGTTCTGAGATAGATGCTTAGCGTTCATTTCTGCACCTCCTCCAACAGAAATATACGAGTGTGACGCTTCATAATTGGTATGATATTTCAAACCACGGTTTATTAACCCCTCTTTTCTAAAGGGGGGTAGGGGGGATTTCAACTAACATCCTGAAATCCCCCTAAATCCCCCTTTTTCAAAGGGGGACTTTAATACCCTTAGAGATTGGGTTTGCGCCTGATTTAATACCATACTATTTGCAAAGCGGTATACGACGCCCTCAAAAAAGCCGGCCGCCCGGTACTCCCCGCAGACCGCGCCGAGCCCGACGCGCAGTCCGCTGCCGATCATCGCCTCATTCATCTTGCCGATTCAAGAGGGCGATGGAAAGCCACATCTGCGCCCGGGGAAGCGAACGCACCCAGATGGACCGGCCGGGGTTGAGGGGAAACCGCACCAGCGCTTTCCCTGATAAGCCCACGGGAAAGGTATACTCGCCGTCCCTACCTACCGCCGGATAGACGTTGATTTGCCGCGGCGAAACCAGGTGGAAGGCGCATCCCAGGGCCTTGGCCACGGCTTCCTTGACCGACCAGAGCAGGGCTGAGGCCTTGGCCAAATCTCCACCCGCCAACCTCAAGGCATGGTGCAGCTCAGGTCCATGGAAGACCCGGTGCACGGGGTATTCCCCTTGGAATTCATTGGTTGCGGCCACATCGATGCCGATCTCAGACTCATCCCCACAGAGGGCGGCCCAGATTTTTCCACCACCCTCGCTGAAGGAGATGGCCGGCCCCCGAATTTCTCCCCACCGGAGATGGGGCCGGCCCAGCGGGTCGTGGACCACCTGGAGCGGGACCGCGGCGCGGTTTTCGGCCTGACCGCCTTTCCCCAGAGGACTTTCCTTTACCATAAGTGCCTTGAGTGCCGCCAGGTGATCCCACAGGCTGGAAACTAAGCGCTGCTGGTCTCCGGCCCCGTTCTTCCTGCAACCTTTGAGGGTTTCGGGGGCAACCGGCAAGGAGGCATAGAAGACCGGTTCCCGGCGCTCA
>JBAVUP010000192.1:0-18898 GCA_049696835.1 Desulfobaccales bacterium | reverse complement strand
GAGTTTGAGGGAGGGGGCAGGGGCCACTTATAAAAAAGCCCTTAGACCCCTCCTCCAAACTTTCATTCTTCACCCCTCCCGCTCATACCGGTACGCCGCGGCGCAGGCGCCCTCAGCGGAGACCATGCAGGGGCCCAGGGGTTGGGCCGGGGTGCAGGCCTGGGCGAACAAGGGGCAGGCTGCCGGGCGCAGGACGCCCCGCAGCACCTCGCCGCAACGGCAGGGGGTGGGCGGCGGGGGGGTGAGGCGCTCCCAGACGTGGGGGAAGCGGGCCCGAGCGTCAAAATGGGCGTAGGCCCGGCGAATCCTCACGCCGCTGCCGGGAATCAGGCCCAGGCCCCGCCACTGGGCGTCCGCGGGGACAAACACCGCCGCCAGCAGGTCCCGGGCCCGGGGGTTGGGAGGTACCTGTACCGCCCGGGTATAGACGTTGTCCACGATGGCCTTACCCCGGCGAAGTTGTCGCAGAATCGATTCGATTCCCAGGAGCATGTCCACGGGCTCAAATCCGGTGACCGCGCAGGGCAGGCCGAAGTCGGCGGAGATGAAATCGTAGGCCGCGGCCCCGATGATGGTGGTGACGTGGCCGGGGCAGAGTAACCCGGAAACCCGCACTTCGCCGCTGGCCAGCAGCGCCTGGAGCGCCGCGGGCATGGTCTTGTGGACGCACCAGACGGAGAAATTATCCAGTTTATCTTGGGCCGCGGTCTGGATGGCCAGGGCGGTGGCAGGCATGGTGGTTTCGAAGCCCACCCCGAAGAAGACCAGGTGTTTATCCGGGGTCCGCCGGGCTAACTCCACTGCGTCCAGGGGGGAGTAAACCACCCGCACCGCCGCCCCCTGGGCCCGCAGGCCTTCCAGGGAGCTATGGGTGCCGGGAACCCGGAGCATATCCCCGAAAGACACCAGGACCGTGTGTGGTTCCTGCCCCAGGGCCAAGAAGGCGTCCAGGTCCGACTGATCGGTGACGCACACCGGGCAGCCGGGACCGGAAATGAGCTGGACCGCGGGAGGCAGCAGAGATTTGAGCCCGAAGCGGGCCGCGGCCATGGTGTGGGTGCCGCAGACCTCCATAACAATGGCGGGACCGGTGGCCAGGGTCGCCAGGCGCCGGGCCAGATCCCTCACCAGGGCTTGGTCCCGGAACTCGTCAATAAACTTCATCGGCCAGGTTCCTGAGGAGAGAGAGGGTTTCCTCGGCATGCTCGGCATCCACCCGGGCAATGGCCAGCCCGGCGTGAATGAGCACGTAGTCTCCCAGGACCGCCTCGGGGAGCAGGTCGAGGCGCACCTGGCGGGTCACCCCATCCACTTCGGCCACGGCGCTGACCCCGTCGATTTCAACCAGGCGCATGGGAATGGCAAGACACATAGTAATATCCTGTTTAACAAATTTTTCTGGTTTTAAAAAGTTTAGACCTTTTTAAAAACAGGGGTTAAAAGGCGAAAAGGGAAAAAGGCGAAAAGGCAAAAGACCATAAATACTAGAACCTATCGTAACTAACTGATAATTTAATTATTTTATCTCAAAACAGAAAACAGAAAACAGAAAACAGCATTACCCCTTTTCGCCCTCTCGTTCTATCCGGGCGGCGGCCACGGCCACCTGGCCCAGGGCGATGCAGCCGTCATTGGGCGGCGTCAGCTTATGGCTGAGCACTTCAAAGCCTTGCGCCGAAAGGGCGCGCTGCAATCGGGTAAACAGCAGGGCGTTCTGAAAGGTGCCGCCGGATAAGGCCACCAGGTTAAGTCCGGTGCGCTCCCGGATCAGGGCGCAGGCGTCGGCCAGGAGCCGGGCCACGGAGGTATGGAAGCGGCCGGCGATGGTGGCGGTGGCCGCCCCGGCCCGGCAATCCGCCAGCACGCCGGCAAAGATCGCCAAGGTATCCAGGACCAGGAGGTCCCCCTCACGGTGGATGGACGCGGGATAGCAGCCGTCGGCGTGGTCGTCGGCGGCCATTTCCAGTTCCATGGCGGGCTGCCCTTCATAAGTCCGGGTCCGGCAGACGTTGAGCGCGGCCGCCACGGCGTCAAAGAGGCGTCCGGCGCTGGAGGTGAGGGGAGAATTGAGCCCTTCGGCCAACTGGCGCCGCAGGATGCGCTCTTCCAGGGGGTTAAAGGTCAGGCCCAGGCGCCGGGCCGGGGCGGAGAAGTCGTCCCCATAGAGGGCATAGAGGTAAGCTGCGGCCATGCGACCCGGGTCCCGCACCGCGGTTTCCCCGCCGGGGAGGCGGACCTGGGCGAAATGACCGGCCCGGGTATATTCGGCCAGGTCCGCCACCAGGAGTTCCCCGCCCCAGATGGTGCCGTCGGGGCCGTAACCGGTGCCATCCAGGGCGATGCCGATAGCGCGGTCGGTGCGGCGGTTCTCCGCCAGGCAGGCGGCGATGTGGGCGTGATGGTGTTGCACCCCCGCCAGTCTGACGCCGGAGAGTCCCTGGGCATAACGGGTGCTGAGATAAAGAGGATGGAGGTCATGGGCGACGATGGCGGGGTCCTGCCGGCACAGGGCCTTAAAGTGCGCCACCGCATGTTGGTAGTAATCCAAGGTCTCCACACTGTCCAGGTCGCCGATATGCTGGCTGAGCAGGGCCACCCCATGAGCGGCCACGCAGAAGGTGTTCTTTTGTTCGGCGCCGACGCCCAGGATGGGCGGCGATTCCAGGGGGAGATAGAGGGGCGCGGGCACGAAGCCCCGGGCCCGCCGGAGGGGAATCACGGTGTGGTCCGCTACGGGGCGAACCACGGAGTCATCGCAGGGGACCTGGATATCCCGGTCGTGCATGAGGAAGGCGTCGGCCAGGCCCGTTAAGGTGCTTCGGGCCTCCTCGTTTTCGTACACCAGGGGCTCTTCGCTGAGGTTGCCGCTGGTCATCACCAAGGCGGCGGGGGCGTGCGCCATGAGCAAAAAATGCAGGGGGGTATAAGGCAGCAGGAGCCCCAGGTATGGGTGGCCCGGGGCCACATGGGGGGAGACGCCGCCATCTTCCCGCCGGCGGGCCAGGACGATGGGCCGCTCCCGGGAGAGGAGCAGCGACCGTTCCAGGTCCCCCAGATGGCAGAGGCGCTCGGCCTCGGCCAGGTCGCGCACCATGAGGGCAAAGGGTTTGGCGACCCGGCCTTTGCGCTCCCGGAGGGTGGCGACCGCGCCGTCGTGGCGGGCGTCGGCGGCCAGGTGGAACCCCCCCAAACCCTTGACGGCCACAATCTTCCCGGCGCTTAACAACTCCGCCGCGGCGGGGATGGCATCCCGGTCCAGGCGCCGGTCACCTTCCTCCAGCCAGACCCGGGGGCCGCAAACGGGACAGGCGGTGGGTTCAGCATGAAAGCGCCGGTCCTCGGGATCCTCATATTCCGCCCGGCACCGGGGGCACATCTCAAAGGCCGCCATGGTGGTGTAGGGGCGGTCATAAGGCACCTGCCGGATGATGGTGAAGCGGGGACCGCAATTGGTGCAGTTGGTAAAGGCATACCGGTAGCGCCGGTTCAAGGGATCGGCAATGTCGGCCAGACAATCGTCGCAGGTGGCCACGTCCGCGGGGATCAGGGCGTCGGTGGCGGCCAGGTGCCGGCTTTTCCGGATGGCAAAACCTGCGCTGCCCTGGGGCTGGGCATCGAAACTCACCACCGTGTCGATGGAGGCCAGGGCCGGGGCCTCCTCCTGGAGCCGGCCGATGAAGGCGGCCAGCGAGGTGGGCGAGCCTTCGATCTCGATTTCCACGCACCGGGAGGTGTTGCACACCCAACCGGCCAGGTGATGCCGCCGGGCCAGCCGGTAGACAAAGGGACGGAAACCGACGCCTTGCACCACGCCGGTTACCTGCAATTTTTTTCGGGCCAGAGTCTCTGGAACGCCCATCTCCAGGGCCGCCTTGTCGGTCGGGGCTGATTGCTTATAGACATGAAAAGTATAACAGATATTTGGTCACCGGGCCGCAATTTGCATCTTCGTGTGGTTCAAGGGTCTGGACGCGGGTCGATGCAGTCCCCTAAAGAGATCTCTGGAAAAATTCGTAGGAGCGTAATTTATCACGCCCGGAAATCCCGGGTTTGCCTAACATCGGCGGGCGCAATGAATTGCGCCCCTACATTTCGCATAAAATTGTCATTTGAATGGGACTTGGTATGAAAAGGCTTACCTGAAGGCCCGGATCTCCAAGATGCCGTTGTTGCAGGAGAACCGCAGCCGATGGCGGGTAGGCGGACCGGGCAGCAGGATTTCTTTATAGTACCGCCGCTGGTCCCGGGCGGCGCTGATGGTCAGTAAATCGTCTTTGAGGGTGAGCCTGACGTCCTGGCGGGTGATGCCGGGAAGTTCGGCGAGGATCAGGGTGAAGCCGGCCTCCTCGAAGATATCGATGGAGGGCTCCCGGGTCTCCCGGACCGGGACTTCCAAGGGAGATGTCGCCTTGCCGGTAGGGGCGTTGTCGGAGAGATCCGCGAGTTTATCGAGTCCGAAGGAAACGGAAAATCCCGCGCGTATCATAGTCGTCTTCTCTGGTCGCCTGAGGTCGCCGCCTGGGTTGAGACGGGTGGTATGTCGCGTTAAGCCGCGACCGCATGAATAATTGCTTAAGTTAAATAATAATAGACCTGGCTATAATAAAATTTAAGTAATTATATGGTTATAGTATATGAGTTTTAACCTGGGCAAAACCGCTGAATTTAATTCAAGATCCGTGCCATGCTCAGTCATCGCGGGTCGCCGGCCCGCTGAGCCTCACCGTTATTAGGGGAATAAGGATCATGAGGTGCGGTGCCCTTATCTTGGCACCGGATGACAGGCATCTGTATGTTCAGACAAGTTAACAGTCATGGCCCTGGGGGAAAACCGCCCCGGGAGAGAGATAAATGTGGTATACATATGGTAGATTAAAAAGCAATGGCCCAGTGGGACGGCTGGTTCCGGCATGGCCGCCACCCCGATGGTTAGACGGTCCGGCTCCGTTCCGCAGAGGAGAAGGAAGTTGGAAAAACTGAATGAAGTAGAAATTTTGTTGGTGGAAGACAACCCTTATGACGCCGAGCTCACCCTCAGGGCCTTGCAGAAAAAGGGGCTGGCCAATAAGGTGTTGACCTTTCCGGACGGGGTGGAAGCTCTGGACTTTCTTTTCGGTACCGGGGAGTATGTCGGACGGAACCTGATGCCGCGTCCCAAGGTTATCTTCCTGGACTTGAAGCTGCCCAGGGTCAACGGCCTGGAGGTGCTGGAAAAGATCAAAGCCGATGAGCGGACCAAAACGATTCCGGTGGTCGTCCTGACCTCATCCCAGGAGGAGTCGGATATTATCAAGAGCTATAACCTGGGGGTCAACAGCTACATGGTCAAGCCGGTGGACTTTGACAAGTTTTTTCAGGTGGTGGAAGAAATAGGCCTTTACTGGCTCTTGTTGAATAAGGTTCCGAACTGACGGGTCACGTTGAGGTATCGCCAAGACGCGGCGGACTCAAGCCTGAGTGAGAGTGATTTATGGAGCGGCCCCTGCGCATTTTGATCCTGGAGGATATGGATAGCGATGCGGAGCTGATGATCTATGAGCTTCGTCAAACCGGCATGCCCTTCTCCCACCGGCGCGTCACCGATCGGGAACATTTTCTCATTGCCCTCCAAGAAGATGAGCCGGATCTGATCCTGTCGGATTTCCACCTTCCGAGTTTCGATGGTCTGGAGGCTCTGGCTCTGGCCCAAGCCACCCGTCCCGAGGCTCCCTTCATCTTTGTCTCCGGAGCCATGGGTGAAGAAGTGGCCATTGACTCGTTGAAGCGCGGGGCTACGGATTACGTGCTCAAAGACCGCCTGGCCCGCCTGGCCCCGGCGGTGCGGCGAGCCCTGCGGGAAGCCGAGGAGCGCCAGGAACGCCTCCAGGCCGAGATCGCGCTCCGAGACAGCGAGCAAAGATACCGCATCCTGCTCAAAAACATCCCGGCCGTAGTGTATAAAGGCTATTGGGACTGTTCGGTGGATTTTGTGGATGAGAAGGTGGAGGAACTTACGGGCTACCCCAAGATAGCCTTCGATTCCCGAGAGTTGAGATGGACCGACTTGTTGATCCCCGCTGACCGGGAACACTTTCAAGAGACGTTCCTGTGCGGCTGGCGAGGTTCCCGATCATACATCAGGGAATACCGGATTAGAAGAAAAGACGGAGAGACCATCTGGATCCAGGACCGGGGTCAGATCTTCTGTACTCCGAACGGCTGGGTAGACCATATCAGCGGGGTGTTTTTTGATATCACGGCGCGGCGGGAGGCCGAAGAAGCCTTGCACGTGGCTTCCGCGTACGCCCGGAGCCTCATCGAGGCGAGCCTCGACCCCCTGGTGACCATCAGCCCGGCGGGGAAGATCATGGACGTGAATAAGGCCACGGAAAAGGTCACCGGGGTGGCGCGGCCCAACCTCATCGGTACGGATTTCTCGGATTACTTTACGGCGCCGGACAAGGCCCGGGAGGGCTACCAATTAGCTTTTTCCCATGGCATGGTGCGGGATTACCCCCTGGCCATCCGGCACGTTTCGGGTCAGATCACCGACGTCTTGTATAATGCCACGGTTTACCGCAACGAGGCGGGGGAAGTGCAGGGGCTCTTCGCCGCCGCCCGGGACATCACGGCGCGCAAGCAGGCGGAAGAGGCGCTGCGGGAATCGGAGCAACGGCTGCGCTTCCTCGCGTCCCAGTTGCTGAGCGCCCAGGAACGGGAGCGGAAACGGATTTCCATGGAGCTGCACGACGAACTGGGCCAGAGCCTGGCGGTCCTGAAGCTCCAAATCAGAGCCATTGAACGGGGCCTGCGGGAGGATCAGCCGGACTTGAGGAAGAACTGTCGGGAACTGCTGCAATATCTGGACGGGGTGATTGACAATATCCGCCGGCTCTCCCGGGATTTGACCCCCGCAGTCCTGGAAGACCTGGGCCTGCAGTCAGCGTTAAAATACTTGATCGATGGGTTCGGTAAGCATTATACTGTCACGCATTCCTTTGAAGTGGAGAAACTGGACCGCCTGTTCCCGTCAGACGCCCAGATCATTATCTATCGGATTTTTCAGGAATGCCTGACCAACATATCGAAGCATGCCGGGGCCAGCGAAGTATCCATTGGCATCCGTGAGGAAAACGGCCACATTGCCATCATTTTGGAGGATAATGGATCGGGATTCGATCTCGTCCAGGTCTCGGCCCGCCGGGCCGACGACCGGGGTATGGGTCTGGCCGCCCTGGACGAGCGTACCCGGATGCTGGGTGGGTCCCTGGAGATCAGGACCCAACCGGGGCATGGCACCAGGATTATGTGTGTCATACCCATCGGTCACGTGGAAGGATCAACGGCCGATTGAAGCCGGGTCTTGGTTTACCAAGGCGCCGGCCCTAACCAGGGACCTCAACCGTCAAGCAGGCGGTTCCAAGATTGGCCTCCGGGCGTAACCCGGCAGAGAGCAGCAGGACGTAAACGTAGATAGTACCGGCCGCTACCTTTCCAGTTGTAGAGATTGACGGAGAAGCGCGATGGACCGCCCTTTCAGGATTCTGTTAGCCGATGACCACGTGATGTTTCGCCGGGGCGTCCGGAGTTTAATTCAAAGCATGGACGCAGTGGAGGTGGTGGGGGAAGCCAGCGATGGCCTTGAACTCTTGCGACTCGTAAAGGACATCAATCCCCACCTGGTCATTATGGATATCTCCATGCCCAACCTGCGGGGTCTGGAGGCCACCCGGGAGATTAAAGTCCTCAATCCCGGGGTCAAGGTGCTGATCCTGACCATGCACAAAGACCGGGAATACCTCTATCATGCCTTGACCGCGGGCGCCGAAGGCTATCTCCTCAAGGAAGATGCAGACGGGGAGTTGATCTCGGCCATCGAGACCTTGCGCAAAGGCGGCACCTTCATATCACCGCTGTTGTCCGCGCAAATGGCCGATATCTTTGTGGATAAGTTTCGGCCCGGCGGCGAGCCCCTGACTGCCCCGGAAGAACCTCTCACCGTCCGGGAGCGGGAGATCATCAAGCTCATAGCCGAGGGCAAATCCAGCAAGGAGATCGGCGAACTCCTCTTTATCAGCAGCAGGACGGTCCAGCATCACCGCGCCAACATCATGAGAAAATTGAACATCAAGAAAACCGCCGACCTGATCAAGTATGCCATCCAAAAAGGGTATGTCACGACTTCGGTCCCCTGACGCCCCCCCGGCATCTCCATCTCCGGCCTGAGGGTCACCAGGTATGCCTCACTGACCACCGGTCGCGCTCCCGGCCCTGAAATTCATGCTCCCGGATTTTTTTACCGATTCTTTAACGGTAATAGGTATTTTTGCCCATGGGCAAATGGGTATTAGTGCCAATTTATTTCTTCGGTCCGACCCGTTATTCTGGCTTCCAGATATTATCCCGCCTGAGCATCCGGCTCAGGCGAAGTTCCCTGGAGCGGAAAAATATGGATCGTCCCTATTTCATCGTGTTGGCCGATGATCATGTCGGGTTCCGCCGGGAAATGAGGAAGATCCTTGAAGAGATTCCCGGCATCAAAGTTGCGGGCGAAGCCGGTAATCGGCACGAACTGTTCGCTCTGTTGCAGCAATCGACCCCGGAAATGGTGATTCTGGATTTATCCATGCCCGACCTCCGGGCCAAGGAAGGTACGCAACTCATAAAATCGCGTTATCCGGGGGTCAAGGTCTTGATTATGGTCTTGGATCAGGAACGGGAATATCTGTTCCATGGACTGGCGGCTGGCGCGGAGGGAGTCTTGCCGAAACAAGACGCGGCGGGCCAAATATTTCGGGCTATAGCCACCATCCGCCGGGGAAATGTCTACGTGCCCCCCGCGGCTTCAGGCAATCCCGCCACCACCCCGCAGGCAGACATACAGGGAAGCTGGGATTTCCGCTAGCTACTTGTGCCGATAGGTACTTGTGCCTATAGGGATTTAGGTAGTTTCGCGGATTGACTTGATAACGGCGAATCACATTTAATGGGAGCGTACCCAAGTCGATTTTTTTGCCTTGCCTGAAGTTTCTCACACCCACCCCGATAGAGTGGAGAAGGAGCTGACCGATGGTTAAATACGACATTCTCTTGATAGGCGATGGCACCAACATGCTGCGGACGATTGACTGGGTGTTGGAATATAAAGGGTTTGCGGTCAAGGCTGCGGCCAATCCCGAGGCCGCCTTGGAAGCCCTGGTGAAAAAGAACTACGACATGGTTATTGCCAAGCTCACCACGGATAACGTGGATGGGCTGGATATCCTGAAGAGGGCCAAGCGGCTCAACCCGGATATCAAGGTCGTGGTACTCAGCGGCAATAACGACATGATCTTCCCCATGGAGGCCTATCAGGTTGAAGTCGATGATTATATCCTGATGCCGGTGAGCCCCACGGAACTGTGGCGGCGAGTGGGCCAATGCCTGGAGGACCGGGAGGTGGTGGACCTCCAACCTGTGCGGATTCAGACCGAGAGAGCCGGAGACGGCCACCAAGTCAGGCCGCATGTGATGCTGATGCTGCATGATATCAGGGGGTCCATGGTATCCACCGGGGCGGCTTTGAAGCTCCTGGCCCGGGGCACGTATGGGGAAGTGCAAGGGGAGGTCAAGGGCAAACTTTCTGAAGCTGCGGATCGGCTGGACAACCTGATTCACCTGACGGAGGATTTTATCGGCAAGGCCATGGCGGATTACCGGCCGGCGGCCAAAGACCGGGACCTCCTCGATTTGAAAGCAGACATTGTGGAACCGGTACTGGCGGAACTGGCCGCCGAGATTCAGGACCAGGAAATCACCCTCGTGAACCGGCTGCAAAGTCGGCGGGAAGGCAAGGTACCGGTTAAGGGCAGTAGATTGTGGTTGAAGAGTGTGTTCCGCAATCTCATCAATAACGGCATCAAATATGGCGGTCCCGGTTGCACCATCATGATCGATTTCGAGACGCATGGGTCCAGCTGCCGCCTGAATGTATATAATACCGGCAAGGCGGTTCCTGAGGAATACCGGTCTATGCTCTTTTCATCCACCCCGGGGCTGCGGCGATCCAAAAAGTATCCCCGGGGTTTGGGCCTCGGGCTTTCCTTGAGCCGTGACATCATTCAGAACCAGGGCGGCGATATCTGGTATGAAGCGAAGACTGATGGCTCCAACTTCGTGATGTCTTTACCACAGCATTGAACCTGGGGGTTCGCCAGGGGGCCGATAATGGCCCCCGTCTCCAGGCGGTCACAACCATGAATCCAGGGTGCAGGGGATGCAGGGGCAAGCGGCTGATATCAAGCACTTGCCCCTTTTTAATGGGTTCTTTCCAGCCTGAATTGGGTCGGTCCCTGCCGCCAAGCGAGTCGATGGCAGCAGGATTTTGCCGAAATGTTGCTCTGGACGTGATTTTGCTTGACATCGGCGCCAGAGATAACTAAAAAGAGAAAAGTAAGGCAGGTCAGACTGGAGACGGGACGGGCCCATGGACCCGAATCGGAACGGGATGCTGTCACCGTTCCGTTTTTTTTCTGACTGCTTTTCAGGTCCTGTGCCGCAGACGGCATGGTTTTCAATCTTCAGGAGGATTTATTCAGCATGAGAGTGAAGGGAACGGTCAAATGGTTTAATGACGCCAAGGGTTATGGATTCATCTCCCAGGAGGACGGCACCGATGTCTTCGTGCATCATACTGCCATCCAGGGGGAGGGGTTCAAGTCTCTGCAGGAAAACCAGGAGGTAGAGTTTGAGGTGGTCCAGGGCGCCAAAGGACTCCAGGCCCAGAACGTCGTTAAACTTGGACGTTAGGGGGTAACCGGACGAAGCTCCGGGGGCTCAAGGCCCTCGGAGTTTCCCCCATACCATCCGTCTAAGGCCAGGGGGCCCTCCCGCCGGTCCTCGGCGGGTGTCCTGCTCTTGACTTCAGGATTTTTCCGGCGCCGCTGATTCGCCCTGCCGGTGAATTTTGGCAGGGGCGGCTTGGCCGGACCCTTCCCCCAAGACCCCCGCGTCCCCACCCCCACCCCTTCTCCGAGACCCGGTCCCCAGAAAGGGATTGACCGGGGGCGGTTTTCTTGTTATCTTGTTCAGTAAGAATGCTCAGCCCCGGGGGCGTCAGTATGTCCAAACTTGCCAATTATTTCACCAAGGCTGACCGTCAAAAGCTCTTTTTCGACTATCTCAAGCTCATCGGCATCCTCGAGATCCTCATTTTCATCGTGGTGGTCCTGTGGGCCTCCGATGATAAGTACCACCGCGTGCAATCCGCTTTTCCCTGGCGGGAATATGTCTTTGTGGCCTTTGCTTTCCCCATTGTCTTCACCTTCCTCATGGGAGTGATTATCACCGGATTCAACTATTTTCTGGGAGGTGAAGAGGAAGTTAAGGCCGATAGTGATGAAACCCCGGTCAACCAGATGGACATGGTGATCGGCCAGATCAAGCGTCTGCCCTATTTGAGCATTCTCTTTCTGCTCCTGGTGACTATTTTCGCCCTCTACAACATGAACCATATCATGGCCTGGTTGGGTTCGCTGGGCTATAACACCTTCCGTTTCCTGAGCTATGTGTTGGCCGGACTGGGCGTGATCGTGGTCATCTACATGCTGTTCTTCCTGTTCTTTAAATATCGTCTCAACCATAACCACATGAAGTATCAGTATTATTCCGATATTTCCGCCAAACACGGGCTGATCATCTTAGACGACCGCACCGTGCTCCACAAAAACGGCAGCCTCCTGGTGCGGGGACGCCGCTGGCGCGGGCCCAAGCAGGTGGGGACGGCGCCCGAGCAGCCGGAGTTGTACTCTCCGGAGCCACCCGATCGAGACCGTCTGCCGTTACCCAAACCCTAATGACTCTGACGGATTTAGGTCGGGGCGCCTCTGGCGCCCGCTCGGCCTGTCGGATTCTGCTTATGGCTGCACTGCCTCAGGAAGTGCGGCCTTTTTTGCGCCGCATGCAGGCCAAGGCCCGTGGGGACCTGGGGCTGCCGGCCTGGGCCTGGGCCGGAGGGGCAGGGGTGGCGGTCCTGTCCGGCATGGGCGGGGCCGCGGCCCGGCGGGCCGGCGAGATTTTGGTGGCGCGCTGCCGTCCGGGGCTTCTGGTCTCCCTGGGGTTCGGGGGCGCCCTGGCCCCGGGGTTGGCCGCCGGGGACCTGGTTCTGGGAGAGACCTTCTGGCACTATGACCCGGACACCGGGGCACTCCAGGCGGGCTCCCAGCCGGTGCCGCCCCGGCCTTTGCCGCGCCTGCGCCGGGCCCTCGAAGCGGCGGGACTCACCGCCGCCACCGGCAGCCTGATCACCGCCAGCCGCATCATCTCTAAAGGGCGTCAGGGAGGCTCCCTGACAGGGTTGCCGACGCCGGTTCTGGACCTCGAAACCGGCTGGTTGGCGGAGGTGGCCGCGGCTCGGGATCTGCCCTTCTTGAGCCTCAGGGCCATCACCGACGCGGCCGGTGAGGAAATTCCCGGGTTTCTCCATCAGGCCGGATGCCGGGAGACCACCGTGGGGGTCGGGTCGGCCCTCAGGTGGCTGGCGGCGGACCCGAAACGGGGGGCTGACCTCTTGAAACTCTGGAGCCGGAGCCGCCGCGCCGGCCGGGCGCTGGCCGCGGGCATGACGGTCCTCTGGCCGCTATTGCTGGCTACCGGGGGCGATTTTGAGGACCAGCCAGCTCAGGAAGGGTAGATAGATGAAAATTCCCACCCAACCCAGGCAGGTTTCCCCGATGATGAAGGTCATGGCCAGGTTGAATCCCAGGATACCCAGATAGAAAGCGGGGCCCAGGAGGGCTTGCGACGGCAGGTGGCGCCGACCCCAATCCCACCAAGGGGAGGCCGGCAGGCCGGTGGCCAGGAACTGCAAGAGCCGGATGAGCCCCAGGGCCACCAGGAACCAGCCGCCGAAGTTGCTCAAGGTGACACCGAAATAGGTGCCGGAGTCGGGATAGGCGTAGATTTGCCCCAGGAACCAGCGGTAGCCCCGGAGGGCCAGAGGGTCGATGACGATATCCAGGGTTACCATCAATACCGCTCCCAGGATTAAGGAGCGCCAGGACCCGAGCATGGCGGCTTCCCCCCGGAGGGAGTACCGTCCCCCCTCCCAGCCCCCCGGCGTCAACGCCACCAGGGCCAGGGAATAGCTGGCATAAGCCAGAAAGACATAGGACAGGGAATCCATGAACGGCACCCCGGCGATCCAGATTTCCCGGTCCAGGGTGGCGGGGATATAGAGGTATTCGCCGAAGGGAAAGCCGACATGGATGGAACAGAACTCGGCGGCCCAGCAGATGAGATAGCCCGCCGCCAGAAAGGTCAAAGCCCGGCCGGCGCCCAGCTGCCAGGTGGCCAACAACAGATAGACTCCTAAAAAGATAAACACGTAGGGCCTGAGCCCCACGGTGCTCACCAGAAGCCCGAGGAAATGGGCCATGCTATCCGTACCTCGCCTGAATGGGTTTCCACCTTATCATAAAGCCGGTTCAGGGGTCAACGACAGCCCGACCTCTCCGGGAGTTTGTCGAAAGCGCGGAAAAAAGGTATGATAATGAGCATCCGCAGTTCCGGGAGTGAAGTTGCCGTGGGTACGGCCAGAGGAGGAAGCCACCGGTGAAGGTAGTTTTGGCCCGCACCGCCGGTTTTTGCATCGGTGTCAAGCGGGCCTTGGAATTGGTCCTCAAGGCCATCAACGAAAATCAGAGCAAAATCTGCACCTATGGACCGCTGATTCATAACCCCCAGGTTCTGGATTTATTGCGGGAACGGGGCATTACGATTCTGAAGCCCGGAGAGGCGGTGTCGGACGGGCTGGTGGTGATCCGGGCCCATGGCATTCCTCCCCAGGAACGGCACTTGCTGGAACAGATGAGCGGCCGCATCATCGACGCCACCTGCCCCCGCGTGGCCAAGGTCCAGGCCATCATCCAGCGCTGGGCGGCCAAGGGCTACGCTACCCTGATCGTGGGGGATGCCGATCATCCGGAGGTCAGGGGTTTAATGGGCTATACCGAGGGGCAGGGCTACGTGGTCTCCACCTCCCAGGATGTGGCCGGCTTGCCCGACCTGCAAGATCTGATCGTGGTGGCCCAAACCACCCAGAGCGAGTCCCTCTTTGAGGCCCGGGTCCGGGATATTACCGCCCGATTTTCCCAGGCGCAAATTTTCAACACTATCTGCGACGCCACCGCCTCCCGTCAGGCCGAGGTCCAGGAACTGGCCCAGCAATCCGAGGCCCTGGTGGTGGTGGGGGGCCGCAACAGCGGCAACACCCAGCGACTGGTGGAAATCTCCCAGGCCACCGGCATCCCTACCTACCACGTGGAGACCGAGCAGGATCTGGATCTGAGGGAGATGAGCCGGTATCAGACCGTGGGCGTGACGGCCGGCGCCTCCACCCCGCACTGGCTCATCAGCAACGTGGTCAACACCCTGAAACATACCTGGGCCTTCCATCCCGGCTCCTGGACGAATTATCTCTACCGCGCCTGGCGCTTTTTCCTCAAGTCCAACCTCTATGTGGCCACCGGCGCCGGTTCGCTCAGCTACACGTCGTCCTTACTGCAGCAGGTGGAGCCCCAGTTCACCTATTTTTTCGTGGCGTTTTTCTATGTCTATGCCATGCACCTGCTCAACCATTTCACCGACAAGGCCTCGAAGCTCAACGATCCGGTGCAGACCATATTTTACGGCCGTCACCGCCGCTTTCTCCTGGTCACCGGCGTCCTCTCGGCCTTCATGGCCCTGGCCCTGGGAGCCTACCTGGGGCTGCTGCCGTTCATTTTTGTCCTGGTGATGAGCGGCATCGGCCTGATGTACGGCTTCAAGATCATCCCGGACCGCGTGGCCCAGTTTACCGGCATCACCCGGCTGAAGGAGATCCCCGGCTCCAAGACCATGTTCACCGCGGTGGCCTGGGGCGTGCTGGCGGCCCTCATCCCGGTGGTGTGCTCCGACCGGGGAAGCTCGGGAGCCACCGCCATCGCCTTTTTCTTCGTGGCGGGCATGATCTTCATCCGTTCCGGTCTCTTCGAAATCATGGCCATTGAAGGAGATCGGGTGGTGGGCAAGGAGACCCTGGCCATCGCCCTGGGCAAAGAACGCACCTTAAACCTCTTGTGCATCGGTGCCGTGCTGTTTATCGCCATGTTGCTGGGGGCCGCCTGGGCGGGCGTCATCCCGACCCTGGGTTATGCCCTGAGCCTGTCCGGCGTCTATATGCTGGGCTATCTCCTCCTCTACCGCCGCTTCATGCTGGAATCCAGCCTGATGCTGGAGTCCCTGGTGGAAGGCAACATGATCCTGGCGGGCATCCTGGCCTTCCTCTGGGATCCGTATAATGTGATCTTTTGAGCGCGGTCAGCAGTCAGCTTGCCGCTTTCAGGGAATACCGCGGATGGGCAGAAAATTTTTGCAGTCATTCCCGGCCATCCGTCTGAAAATTACCCGAAACCGCTGGGGGAGTCCGTGGCGGCTCCCTTATTTTTTTTGCAATTTTTTATTGACAAAAGCTTTGGCCCAATTTAATATGGCCGTGGATAAAACCGGGAAAGGAAGGAGGTGGGAGAGAAATCGAAAGATAACTGCTAGTTAGGTGTACATGGAAAGGAGAAACTGGTAACCACTTTCCTAAATTAAGGGGGGAAATATGAAAAAGTTTCTGATTTTTGCGGTAGTTTTGTCTCTACTGGTGCCGTCGCTGGCGTTCGCGGTGACCGAATTCTCGCTGGGCGGCTTCATCAAGTTGGATGCCTTCTGGGATTCCACCCAGCAAGGCAAAAACCTCAACGGCGGCGTTGCCCGCGATAATGATCCTAACTTTCACCATGGCCAAATGAGATATACGGCCCAGGGCTCCCGGTTCAACTTCACCATCAAGGGGCCCAAGGTCTTCGGGGCCCAGGTTACGGGCTTCATCGAAATGGACTTTGACGGACAGAACGCCACGACGGCCACGGGTTTTGCCCCTGCGGCCGCTGGCAATGTCACCCTCGCGCCTTACAGCGACGTGGGTTCGTCCTCGGTCTATACCCCGCGTCTGCGGCACGCCATGTTCCGGTTCAACTGGCCGGAGACCGAACTTTTGCTCGGCCAGTACTGGTCCATGTTCTGCGAATGGTACATTGAATCCGCGGAAGACGGGCCGTTGCAGGCCACCGGCACGCCGACCGCCCGAATCCCCCAGATCCGCCTGACCCAGACGTTCCTGGGCGACTGGACGGTGGCCGGCTTGATCGGCAATCCCAACTCGGCAATCCTCCCGGGTACCAATGCTGCTGCTATTAATTCGACTTCGCCGTATAGTGTCAACGCCAACAACGGCATGGCGGCGGAAACCCCCCAGATCCAGGGGAAGGTTAAGTACGCCCACGACTGGTGGGGTAAGGCCCCCTATTACGGCGCGCCCACTCCCTTCACCGCTCAGGTCGTCGCCGGCTGGCAGCGCAATATCGTGCGTACTAATGGAGCGATTACCGGTACTGGCATAACGGCTCCGGGGACTGGTGTCACCTTCGCGCTTCCCCAACAGTTCGTCGCCCCCTGGACGGTGATGGGCACCCTGTTCATCCCGGTCATCCCGACGCATTCCGCCAATCTGGCCGGCACCGCCCACATCCTCACCCAGTGGTGGATCGGCCAGGGCGTGGAGGCCTATGGGTTTACCGGCTCCTCGGCCGCGGTTTTACACCTGAGCGACGCCTTCACCTGGGACGTCAGCCCGCTGAAGCGCTGGGGCGGTCTGGCCGAGGCCCAGTACTACTTTGACAATCAATGGTTTATCAACGCGGCCTATGCCATCACTAAGGTTTACGGCGTGCGCCAGGGCTATAACGTTGATGGTGACTTTCTCACCAGCACCTCCGGGCTCACCGGCGTCAATGCTCAGCTGAACGCCATGCAGCAGGTGGACGCCACCCTGTGGTACCGGCCCATCCAGGCCATCAAGTTCGGCTTGCAGTACTCTTATGCCCATACCACCTTCCTGACGAGAGTTAACGGTGCGGGTACTTTTGCTGCTACTACTGATCTCAGCAACAAAGGAGACGAACACCGGGTGGAGTTCGCCGGCTTCTTCTTCTTCTAACCTGAAAACCGGTTGACTAACCAAAGCCCACGGGGTAATATCCCTGTGGGCTTTTTTGTTAAAGACGGTTTTCTGTTTTCTGTTTTCTGTGAAAACCTTTTTAATCAGGTAATTTCTAGGAAAATATGGATGGATATGAAGCCCTTGAAGTCCAGGTCATTTCGAGATTTGGATGTCTGGAAATTATCCATTGAATTTGTTAAGAATATCTATAAGATAACCAATAAATTCCCCAAATCGGAATTATTTGGATTGGCCTCACAGTTGAGACGCGCCGCAATATCGATCCCTTCAAATATTGCCGAAGGACAGGGAAGAAACTCGTCAAAGGAATTCAAGCAATTCCTGGGCATTGCCCAAGGTTCCCTGGCAGAAATTGAAACCCAATTAATCATTGCCAATGAAATCAATTACCTGGTTGGCGAAGAGCTTTCCCCACTTTTAATTGACCTGGATGTTATCAGAAAAATGATCAAAGCCCTGTCTAACAGCCTAAGATCTTGACTGAAACTTAGGGAAATGTTTTTCACAGAAAACAGAAAACAGAAAACCAACAGGAGTGAATGGCAAATGTTCAGGAAATTAAGTAGCTTGCTGGCGGTCATCTTTTTGCTGGCCGGCGCGGCTATGGTATTCACGGGTTGCGGCACCTGGGGCTCGGTGAAGAAGTGGGCGGGTTATCAGACCGGCGACGAAGAAGAGGACGTTGTGCCTCCCGAGGCCCAGCAAGAAACCGTGATGATCGACGGCAAGCCCTACATCCGCAGCAAAAACCCCTACTGGCTCACCTACCCGGGCCAGCCCGAATATCTCTACGTGGAGAAGGGCAGAGAGTTCGTGGGCATGCAGCAATACCTGATCAGTTCCCTGGCCAAGAGCATCACCCAGCAACAGGGCAAGTATGCGGGCAAGACCATTCCTCCGGATAAGCTCCAGGAAATGGTGCGGGCCGAAGTGGACCGCATCCTCCGGGAGCAGGGGTTGGGGGGGTTTGTCTCCCAGACCAAGGGTGGCGCGGAGATGGGGGTGGTGGGCCGGGCCGTGGCGGTCATCCCTGACCTGGATACGCCCCGGAGCTCCGAGGGCCTCAACCGCACCCTGGCCATGTCCCTGGGTGAGGCCATGGGGCGGACGAAAGACCTGAAGGTGAGCCCTCCGGATCAGGTGCAAGAGGCTCTGCGCAAGGCCGGGGTGGCGGGCAAGCTGACCCTCGCGGCCAATATCAAGGCCTTGGGAGATGCGTTAGGGGTCCAGGGCATCGTCCTGACCGGGATAATGCCTCCGGAGGGCGGGACCCAGGGCGCCATGGTGTTGCAAGTCTATAATACCTTCACCGGTCTTCAGGAAGATGCCATCGTGGCTCCCGCGGTCGCCGGTGGGGTAAGCCCCGAGGCCGTCAACAAGTTCGCCCAGAACAATGCCCTGCGGATGGCCGGGGACCTCCTCAAAATCGGCTGGTTCGGGCGGGTGGAATTTATCAAGGAAGGCAAAATCTACCTCAACCTCGGCGAGAGCGCCGGCCTCAAGGTGGGCGACCGCCTCAAGGTGGTGCAACCGGGTAAAGAGGTAGTCAACCCCAAGACCCATGCGATCCTGGGTTACACCGCGGATGTCCCCCAGGGGGAGATCAAGATATCGGAACTCTTAGGAAAAACCGGGGCCGTGGCCATATCGCTGAACGGCGGACCCTTCAAGGCCAACGATAAGGTGAAGGCGGCGAAGTAGAGACGGGGTTTTCTGTTTTCTGTTTTCTGTTTTCTGTTTTCTGTTTTCTGTTTTCTGTTTTCTGTTTTCTGTTTTCTGTTTTCTGTTTTCTGTTTTATGTTTTCTGTTTTCTGTTTTATGTTTTCTGAATTT
>JBAVUP010000191.1:0-43354 GCA_049696835.1 Desulfobaccales bacterium | reverse complement strand
GTGCAATTCTATGACCCTAAATTTCACTCAATTCCCATTAAATCAAAGAAATCTTTAGCAAGATAAGTTTTCTCATACTTTCCAATTGCTTGCATTAATATTCCAGCTTTTACCAGTTTTTCAACGCATAATTTAGCAGTGCGATAATTTTTCAATTCCAAAAGTCTTTGGGCGCGAGGAATTGTCAAAAAAGGATCAGTAAACAGGGTATCTGCCAACTGAAACACTAATCCCGAACTATAATATAAATTTTTACTCTGACTTCTTCTATAGGAATTTATCAAAAAATATTGTGGCTACATTGTCGAAACAACCCCTGAAATTTCTCGATTTCGGCCCGGACGTCGGCTGCGGTCACCACCGCGGAGATGGCGCACACCGCGTCGGCGCCGGCCCGGATGACCGCCGGAGCGTTGGCCAGGGTGATGCCGCCGATGGCAATGAGGGGGATGGCTACCCGCCGGCGGATTTCGGCCACCAGCTCCACCCCGGTGGGCGCGCCGGCGTCGGACTTCGTGGTGGTGCTGAAGATGGGCGACACCCCCAGGTAGTCGGCGCCCATCTCCTGGGCCGCCAGGGCCTCATCCACGTGGTGGACCGTGAGGCCGATGATCTTATCCGGCCCCAGCAGCCGGCGGGCCTCGCGGTAGGGGAGGTCCTCCTGGCCCAGGTGGACCCCGTCCGCCGCAACCTCCAGGGCGATATCCACCCGGTCATTGACCAGGAACAGCGTGCGCCGGCAGAGCCGCCGCAGTTGCCGGGCCTCGGCGAGCAGGTCCCGGATGTGGCCCGGTTTTTGCCGGTATTGCACCACCCGGACCCCGGCAGCCACCGCCGCGGCCACGTCGCGGGCATTCCCGGCCCGGCTTAAGGCCGCGTCGGTGATGAAATAATAGCCCCTCATGCCTCCACGCGCTGCATCCGCTCCAGGGTGGATTGATCCAGTTGGGCCAGGCAGTCGAAGAGCCTGGCCTTGAAGGTGCCCGGTCCCGGCCAGTCCTGAGCGGCGAGTTCGGCGGCCACCCCGAAGCACACGAGGCCTGCGGCCGCGGCCAGGGCCAGATCCGGCGTTACCGCGGCGAAAGTCCCCATTACCGAAGCCGCCATGCAACCGGTGCCCACCAGTTGGGCCAGTAGGGGGTGACCGTTTTTCACGATAAACAGCCGGCTGCCGTCGGACACCAGATCTTCGGGGCCGGTGATGACCACGGTACACCGGTGTTTCAAGGCCAGGGTGCGGGCCATCTCCCGCAGATCCAGGTCCACCGCGGTGGCATCCACCCCCCGGGTGCGCACCTCGGCGCCGCCGATCCGGGCGATTTCCGAGGCATTGCCCTTGATGAGATCGATGCACACCTGGTCCAGCAGTTCATAGCTTTTCTGATCCCGAAATTGGGTGGCCCCGGCGCCGCAGGTATCCAGGATTACGGGAATCCCCTTGGCGTTGGCCGCCCGGGCGGCGATCTTCATGGCTTCGACGAACTCCACCGTCAGGGTGCCGATGTTCAACACCAGCGCGGCGGCGAGGTTAGTCATCTCCGCCACTTCTTCTTTGGCATGGGCCATGACCGGGGAGGCCCCCAGAAGCTTGACTACGAAGGCGCAGTCGTAAATGGTGACCCAGTTGGTCAGATGGTGAATCACGGGGTTCAGGGTCCTGATTCTTTCCAATAACCCGAAAGCATCTATCTTGACTGTTGTCATGGCTACCGCCGCGGGGAAATAATTTCATTATTATAATATATCGGCTTCCCGGCAAATCAAGTTTTCAGGGAAAGGGCGGCCAGGTGAGGACATCCCGGAGCACCGCGGCATATGGGGGGCCGGAAACCTGTGCGGCCCTGGGGTCCGGAAGACCCCGCATACTTGACAGAACTACGGGGGTTAGATATTTTTAACCCAATGTCCCCCCTAGAGAGGACCCCACCATGGCACTGGACGAAATTCTCATCAGCCGGGCAATTATTGAGCGTTTTACCCAAAAACTGCTGGACAACCTAGACCTGGAAGTAGCCGTAGTGGGGGGCGGCGTCTCCGGTTTGACGGCCGCCTGGCGCCTGGCCCAGAAAGGCCATAAGGTGGCGATCTTTGAACGGAAGCTCTCCATCGGCGGCGGCATGTGGGGCGGCGGCATGATGTTCAATGAAATCGTGATCCAGGCCGCGGCCAAACCCATTCTGGATGAGTTGGGGATTCGCCTCAAGCCCATCTTTGACCAGTATTACACCGCGGATGCGGTGGAGGCCGTCACCACCTTGGGGTCCCAGGCGGTGAAGGCCGGGGCCACGGTGTTCAACTGCATCAGCGTAGAAGACGTCATGGTCCGGGAAGACCGGGTCACCGGCCTGGTGATCGCGTGGACGGCGGTGGAGATGGCCCGCCTGCACGTGGACCCCCTGGTGATCCGGGCCAAATGCACCATCGACGCCACCGGCCACGACCTGGAAGTGGTGAAGGTGCTGTTGCGCAAGAACCAGCCCCTCACCCTGCTTACCCCCACCGGCGGCATCGGCGGCGAGCGCTCCATGTGGTCGGAAGTGGGGGAGGCGGGCACCATCGAGAACACCAAAGAGATTTATCCGGGCTTCTTCGTGGCGGGCATGGCGGCCACCGCCACCTTCGGCGTCAACCGCATGGGCGCCATCTTCGGCGGCATGATTCTCTCCGGTATCAAGGCGGCGGAGCTGATTCACGAGCGGCTGAGCACCGAATGGTAAGACAGGACATTTTCTGTGGAATTTGAAGCCGTCATCGGGCTGGAAATCCACGCCGAACTGCTCACCGCCAGCAAGGTCTTCTGCGGCTGCGCCACCACCTTCGGGGCCCCGCCCAATACCCAGGTGTGCGAGGTCTGCCTGGGGATGCCCGGTTCTCTCCCGGTTCTGAACATAAAGGCGCTGGAGTACGCCCTGAAAATGGCCCTGGCCACTAACTGCCGGGTCAATCCGGAGTCGGTCTTCGCCCGCAAGAACTACTTCTATCCCGACCTGCCCAAAGGCTACCAGATCTCCCAGTACGAACTGCCCCTGGCGGAGCACGGCTTTCTTGACATCAAGGCCAACGGCACGGCCCGGCGCATCGGCATCACCCGCATCCATATGGAGGAGGATGCCGGCAAACTGATCCACAGCGAGTCCCGGCCGGTGAGCTTCGTGGACTTCAACCGTACCGGGGTGCCGCTCATCGAGATCGTCAGCGAACCGGATATGCGCGCCCCCGAAGAGGCGGTAGAGTACTTCAAGGGCCTGCGCAATATCCTCCTCTATCTGGAAATTTGCGACGGCAACATGGAGGAGGGCTCCATCCGGTGCGACGCCAACGTCTCCCTGCGCCCGGTGGGGCAAACCGCGTTCGGCACCCGGACCGAGCTGAAGAACATGAACTCCTTCCGCTTCGTCAAGGCGGCCCTGGAGTACGAAATCAAGCGGCAACGGGCGCTGTTGGCCGCGGGGCGGGAGATCGTCCAGGAAACCCGCCTGTGGGATACGGCGCAAAATCAGACCGTATCCATGCGGGGCAAGGAAGAGGCCCACGATTACCGTTACTTCCCCGACCCGGACCTGGTGCCGGTCAGGATCGATCCGGCCTGGCTGGAGGACCTGCGGCGGCACCTGCCGGAACTGCCGGCGGCGCGCCTGGCCCGGTTCCAGGCCGATTACGGCCTGCCCGAGTACGACGCCGAAGTGCTGACCTCGGATAAGGCCCTGGCCGATTACTTCGAGGCCGTGGTCAAGGAGTTCCCCCAGGCCAAGCAGGTGAGCAACTGGATCATGGCGGAACTGATGCGGGAATTAAAGAAGTCGGAGGCCGGGATTGGCGCTTGCCGGGTGACCCCCGGGGCCCTGGCGCGCCTTCTGACCCTGGTGGAGAAAGGCACCATCAGCGGCAAGCTGGCCAAAACCGTGTTCGAGGACATGGTGGCCACCGGCCGCGACCCGGAGGCCATCGTCAAAGAAAAGGGGCTGGTGCAGATCAGTGACACCGGTGCCCTGGAAACCCTGGCCCGGGAGATTATCTCCGCCCACCCCAAAGAAGCCGCGGATTACCGGGCTGGCAAGACCAAGCTTCTGGGCTTCTTCGTGGGCCAATTGATGAAGCAGACTAAGGGCCAGGCCAACCCGCAATTGGCCAATGAAATCTTTCAGCGCCTTTTGGGATAATAATCCTTGGCGTCTTTGCGTCTTGGCGAGAGAGTTTCACGCCAAGGCGCAAAGGCGCAAAGACACAATCAGGAGCGCACATGATCCCTTATTGCAGCATTTGTTGGGATGTGGATAAGGTCAAGTTATTGGATCAGCGGCGTCTGCCCGCGGAAGAGCTGTACCTGGAGATCAAGGATTACCACGAGATCATCGAGGCCATCCGCACCCTGGCCATTCGGGGGGCGCCGGCCATCGGCGTAGCCGCGGCCATGGGCGCGGCGTTGGGGGCGTTGGCTTTAGAGACGAACGATCCCCAGGAATTCCAGGCGCGCTTTCAGAAAATCTGTCAGGACATTGCCCAGGCCCGGCCCACCGCGGTCAATCTCTTTTGGGCCTTGGAGCGCGTGCAGCGGGTGGCCAAGGCCCATGCGGGCGAAGGCGTGGGGGCGCTCAAGGAGCGCCTGGTGGCCGAAGCCCAGACCATGCTCAAGGAAGATGAAACCACAAATAAACACCTGGCCCAGGCGGGGCAGGTCTTGATCCACCACGGCCAGCGGGTGCTCACCCACTGCAACACCGGGGCCCTGGCCACCGGGGCCTACGGCACCGCCCTGGGGGTGCTGCGGGCCGCCTGGGAAGCGGGAAAACGCTTTTCCGTGTGGGTGGACGAGACCCGGCCCCTGCTCCAGGGGGCCCGGCTCACCACCTGGGAGCTGGGGAAACTGGGGATTCCCTACACCCTGATCCCCGACGGGGCCGCGGCCACCCTGATGCACCAGGGCAAGGTGGACCTGATCATCCTGGGGGCGGACCGCATCGCCGCCAACGGCGACACCGCCAACAAGATCGGCACGTACAGCCTGGCGGTGCTGGCCCGCCACCACGACATCCCCTTTTACGTGGCGGCGCCCCTGTCCACCTTTGATTTTGCCATTCCCGACGGCAACCACATTCCGGTGGAAGAGCGGGCCGGGGAAGAGGTGACGCATCTCTGGGGACTCCCCGTGGCTCCGGCCGGAGCGCCGGCCCTGAATCTGGCCTTTGATGTCACCCCCAACGACTTGATCACCGGGATCATCACGGAGAAGGGTATTATGGAGCCGCCCTTCACGTCCAGTCTGAAACCTTACCGCTCCATTCAGGATTAAGATCATGCGCGCCGTCGCCAAGATAGGGACCGTTTTACTGGTCTTGCTGAACGCCTGGTCCGCCTGGGCCGGGGGACCTTTCAACATCCGACCGCCTGCCAGTCGCACGGGCATCGATCCCCAGGCAGTTACGGTCATCGGCTCGCCACAGTATCACGTCATCAAAAAGGGCGAAGACCTCCTGGATATCTCCTGGCATTATGACCTGGGCTGGACGGAAATCGGCGCCATGTATCGCCAATGGGACCCCTTTCTGCCGCCGGCGGGAGCCAACATCCTGATTCCGACCCTGTGGATTGTGCCTACCGGGCATAGTGCCCAAATCGTGGTGAATACCGGGGAGATGCGGCTGTTCTATTTCGTTAACCACGGCACGCAGGTCTATACCTATCCCATCGGCATGGGCATCTTGGATTATAAAACTCCCACCGGCAATTTTTCCGTGAATCAGAAGATCGTGAATCCGGCCTGGCACATCCCCAAACACCTGCAGGCTAAATACGGCATGCCGGTGATGCCCGCCGGTAAGGACAACCCCATGGGTGCATTTAAACTGGGGCTGAACTGGGGAGACTACGGCATCCACGGTTGCAATTTACCCTGGGCCGTGGGCCGTCTGGTAAGCCACGGCTGCACCCGCCTCTACCCGGAAGATATCAAGAAACTCTTTGCCATGGTCCCCATGGGCACCAAAGTGGAGTACATTTATGAGCCGGCCCTGATCGGGTTCCGCCACGGCCGGATCTTTCTCTCGGTACATGATGACGTGTATTTCAAGATCCCTTCCATGATTCTCCATGTCCTGAATATGTTGGAGCAGCGGGGTCTGGCGGACCAGGTGGATACCCAGAAAGTGATGCAGACGGTGGAAGAGCAAACCGGAATGCCGGTGGACGTCACCAAAAAAGGCGCCGGTTTGGGGGCAGCGGCTGCGGGTTCTCCAAAATAAGGGGAGTTAAACAGCAATCGCAAGATCTGTAACCCCGCGTCCAATTCAGAGGGGACGATATGCGCCAGATGACCCTGATTTTCTTGGCTTTCATGATAATGGCCGCGGCTCTGCCGGCCGTGGCGGCCGGCCCGTATAACCTCAGCTTTCCGGCCTCCCCGGACGGCTGCGACCCCCAGGCCGTCACCGTGGTGGGGAGCATTCAGCACCACCGCATTCAAAAGGGCGACGATCTGCTGGATCTGGCCCGGAACTATGGCCTGGGTTATTCGGAGATCGGGGCCATGTACCGCCAGTGGGACCCATTTCTGCCCCCCGTAGGCGCGGAGATGACCATCCCCACCCGGTGGATCGTGCCCAATAACCATGGCAACCAGATCATCGTCAATACCGGGGAAATGCGGCTCTACTACTACATCAAAAACGATACCCAGGTTTACACCTTCCCCATCGGCATGGGGGTGCTGGATTTCAGGACCCCCCAGGGAAAATTTCGGGTGATTGAGAAAAAGGTGAATCCGGCCTGGCATATCCCCAAGTCCTTGCAGGCCAAGTACGGCATGGCGGTCATGCCGCCGGGCGAAGATAATCCTCTGGGGGAATTCAAGCTCACCCTGTCCTGGGGCGATTACGGCATCCACGGCACGGCCATGCCCCTGGGAGTGGGGCGCCTGGTGAGCCACGGCTGCACCCGCATGTACCCGGAGCACATTAAAAAGCTGTTCCCCCTGGTACCGGTGGGCACCTCGGTGGAATACATTTATGAGCCGGCCAAGATCGGCTTTCGCCAGGGCCGCATCTATCTGTCGGTGCACCAGGACGTCTACATGAAGATCCCTTCCATGATCCTGCATGTCCTGAATATGCTGGAGCAGCGGGGTCTGGCGGATCAGGTGAACATGCGCAAAGTGATGCAGACGGTGGAGGAGCAAAACGGCCTGCCGGCGGACATCAGCAAGGACGTGGCCGGGGGCCTGGCGCTGAACACCTCTGGCCCTTAAGGGGGGAAACGGCCTGGTCTGCCGTCGGCTCCCGTTTATGAGCGTGGGCCACAAGAATCCTCCGATCCCCTCCAAGGGGCCTTGCACCAGGCCCCTTGGCTTTTTTCCTGATTGTCTCCCTTGAAATTTTCCACCTGACCCGGTAGTCCCGGGCTCGGGAGCCACGCGGAAGCAGCCATTGGCGTGCCGGCCTAAGGCGACAGGGCGTTATGGGCCGGCGTCAGGGTGGTTGAAGCAAGGGTGAGATGACGGTGACTGGAAGTGGCGGGATCCAAAAAAGGCAGAGGGTGTGGTGAGCCAGGCTCAACCCACACCCTCTGTCTCTGAAGACTTGGGGGTTACCCCCAAAAAAATTCAGGAATGCATTACATTGCTTTTTTGGCCTTAGGGGCCTGTTTGACTTTCTTGGCCTTCTTGGCCTTCTTGAACTTCTTGTACTGCACCTTGGCGCACACTTTTGCCGCCGCGTCTTCGGCCCTGGCAGCCGCCGCCTCAGCCTTGTTGGCCGCAGCGGAAGCGCGAGGTACGGGGACTTTGGCGTCTTGTGCGGCCGCTTCAGCCTTTACTACCGACGCGGCTGCCCGATCTGCAGAAGCCTTAGCTTGCTGTGAGTACATAGTGCATTGATCGTAGTACTTTTGGCAGCAGCCAGCACCTCCCAGCACCAGGGCAAAGACCGCGAGGAGAGCCAAGGCATAGCCCTTTCTCATTGCCTTCCTCATCGATTACCCCCTTTCGGAGAGAATTTTTCACTCCCCATTAGCTGATCAACCCCAGGTGCTACTTCCGCATCTTCTTCATCAGGCAGGCCTCGGCTTTCGCCGCTGCAGCCTCAGCCCGATCAGCCGCGGCCTCAGCCTTGTCGGCCGAAGCTTTTGCGTCTGCCGCCGCCATTTCGGCGTTCCGAGCCGCGCTGTCCGCCTTAGCAGCCGAAGCCGCCGCCTGATCGGCGTACATTTTGGCTTCGTCTACGCTTTTCTTGCAGGCGTCGCAGCACCCCATTCCCATGGCGACAACAAACGCCAGGAGGATGGCCCATGCAAAGCCTTTCCTTACCAAAGCTTTCCTCATCATCTATCCCCCCTTCTCAAAGAGATGGTTAAAGGTAAGTAAGATGTCCACATTTAATAACAATGGGCTGGAAATATCAAGAAAAATTATGCCCTCCCGAATTTTTTTTTCCTTGGCCCATTGGGCCGAGGTCAAAAGTCTGCGTTTGGTTAAATATAAGTAGGACCTGAAAGATATCAAGCAAAAAATTTGCTAATCCGGCATTTTTTTAGCGTTCCCCGGCGGGCTCATCGATAACTTTATGAAATCATTTATTAAATTACGCCACCCTCAGGGGGCCCCGGGGGGATAAAAATTCATCTCGCCCCAATTTTCCCCCACCCGCAGGTCCACCGTCAGGGGTACTTTGAGCCGGACTACCCCCTCCATGACCCGGCGGACCAGCCGGGCGGTATCCGCCAGTTCACCCCGGGGGACCTCAAATAAAAGTTCGTCATGCAGCTGCAAGAGCATCTGGCCGGACAAAGCGGCCGCCCGCAGCGCGGCTTCCATTTCCAGCATGGCCTTTTTGATGATATCCGCCGCGGTTCCCTGAAGCGGGGTATTGATGGCGCTGCGTTCCGCTTCCTGCCGGACGATGCGGTTGCTGCTGTTGATCTGGGGGGTCTGGCGCCGGCGTCCGAACAGCGTGCTTACCCACCCCTGTTGCCGGGCCTGGGCCAAGGTTTCGTCCAGATAAGCCTTGACCCGGGAGTATTTGGCGAAATAGCGCTGGATGAATTCATGGGCAATGCGATTCCCCACCCCGAGTTGCTTGGCCAGGCCGAAGCCGCTCATGCCGTAGATGATGCCAAAATTGACCACCTTGGCCTGACGGCGCATTTCCGGGGTCACCAGCTCCGGGTGGATGCCGAACACCACCGCCGCGGTCTGGCGGTGGATGTCGATCTGGTCCTGGAAGGCCTTGAGGAGAGTGGGGTCTTCGGAGAAATGGGCCAGGAGGCGCAGTTCCATCTGGGAATAATCGGCGCTGAGAAACACCCGGCCCTGGTCCGGCACAAAGGCCTGGCGGATCTGCCCGCCCAATTCCCCCCGCACCGGGATGTTCTGTAAATTGGGATCCCGGCTGCTCAACCGCCCGGTGGCCGCCACCGACTGCAGGAAGGTGGTATGTACCCGGCCGGTGGCCGGGTCCGCCAGTTTTAAGAGGGCATCCACATAGGTGGACTTGAGCTTGCCCATGCTCCGGTATTCCAGGACCTTGGCGGCGATGGGACTTTCCTGGGCCAGGCTCTGGAGCACCTCCATGTCGGTGGAATACGCGGTCTTGCCCCGGGTCTTCTTCTGGGGCGTGAGATGCATTTTTTCAAACAAGATACGCCCTAATTGCTGGGGCGACTGGATGAGAAATTCCTCCCCCGCCAGGTCATAAATCTCCCGTTCCAGCCGCTGCATGGCGGCTTCCAGGTCACTGCCGAACCGTCGGAGAAAGTCCTGGTCCAGGCGAATGCCCCGGGCCTCCATGCGGGCCAGGGTGGCCAACAGCGGCAATTCCAACCCGGTATAAAGTTCTTCGAGGCCTTCTTGCTGCAGTTCGCCGTGCAGCAGGGGCCAGAGACGCAACGCCACCTCGGCCCGGGTGGCGGCATACCGGCAGGCCAGGTCCAGCTCCAGGGCCACGGCGGCGAGGGGCCGGCCGGCCAATTCCCGGGGTCCCGGCAGATTGAGCCCCAGGTAGTGGAGGGCGACATTTTCCAGGGTCTGCTCATAGCGGGCCGGGTTGAGGAGATACGACGCCAGGAGAATATCCCCGGTGAGGCCGCGCAGGTCCTGCCCGCAGCGTTGGGCCAGGATCAGGGCGGCCTTGAGATCCGGCCCGGCTTTGGCGACTTGCGGGTCGGCCCACAACGGGCCCAGTTTCTCCCAGACGGCGGGGCCGGCGGCCGCATCCAGGGGGATATAGGCGGCCTCCCCCGGACGCCAGGCCACCCCCAGGCCGGCTACCTCGGCCAACACGGGGTGCTGCTCGCTCATGACAAAGCAGAGGCCCATTTCGCCGGCATCCCGGATGGCCTGGACCACCCGGTCCAGGTCCCCGGGCCCCTGCACCAAGGAACAGGTCCCGGTGGGTTGGGTGTCAAATCCCAACCCCTTGGTCAATTTGCTGAATTCCAGCTCCACGAAAAGGCGGCGCAAGGTCTCCTGATCCGGGGGGCCGGGATGGAGGGCGTCCACGTCCACCGTTAGGGGCACCCGGGAGTCGAGTTCGGTCAACCGGCGGCTGAGCCGCGCTTGCTCGGCGTGTTCCTGTAATCGCGCCTTCAGCGCTTTTTCTTTAATTTCATCCAGGTGGGCCAGCAGATTTTCCAGGCTATGGAACCGGGCGATCAACTTGAGCGCGGTTTTTTCCCCGATCCCCGGCACCCCGGGGATATTGTCGCTGGCATCGCCCGCCAGGGCCCGGACCTCCACCAGTTCCTCCGGGTCCAGGCCAAATTTCTCCCGAATGGCGGCCGGGTCATACCGCCTCTCTTTCATGGGATCCCACATATCCACGCCGTCGGCCACCAGGGGCAGGAGGTCCTTGTCGCCGGAGATGATTTCCACGTCATATCCCTGCTCCCGGGCTCGGTGCACCAGGGTGCAGATGAGATCGTCGGCTTCGTAGCCTTCCAGCATCAGGGCAGGCAGGTTCAGGGCGTCGATGATCTGCCGGATATAAGGAAGCTGCGTCGCCAGGGCGTCGGGCATGGGCGGCCGGTGGGCCTTGTATTCCTTATAGAGGTCATGCCGGAAGGTGGGGGCTTTGGCATCGAACACCAGGGCCAGGTGCTGGGGCTGCCGCTCCCGGAGCACCTTGAGGAGCATGGTGGTAACCCCGTAGGTGGCGTTGGTGGGCAGCCCCCGGGAGTTGGCCAGGGCCGGCAGGGCATGAAAGGCCCGGTAGAAATAGGAGCTGATGTCAATGAGGTAGAGGACGCGGGATGCTTTGGCCATCAGGGGTTTCCTTTCCCCCCCCTTATAGCCACTCCCGCCGCCGGTGTCAATGAGAAGGATGGGCCGGGCTCGGGTGGAGATCAGCCAGGTTACGTTCCCCGGGGGCGTCGGCGCTCTAAGCCCTGGCCTGCCCCGGCGCCCCCGGAGGTTCGGTCTCACACCCGCGGTTTGGCCCAGATTTCCAGGACGGAGAGCTTCAGGAAGCGCTTGGACGCGGCGCTCTTGAGAATGGCCACGGTGTCCCAGCCCCGGGCGGTGCCGCCGATGGCCACCACTTCTTCCTCTTCCGGGACCAGCCCCGCATCCACCGCCTCCATGACGATCTCGCAACAGACCTTGAGCCCCTGGCCCAGCCGCCGCAGGGTATTGGCGATGAGCAGGGTGGGGGCGCTGCCCTTGAATTGATCCGCCAGACTGGCTTCCAGGGAATGCGTGAGGATGGTGGCCTTGAGCACCTTACCCCCCAGGCGGGTGATCTCCTGGTAATGCTCCGGCAGAAACTCATCGAGGTTGGGCCCTTTGAACCCGACGGAGTGCGCCACCACCACCAGGTTAACGTCCTTCCCTTGCAAACGGCGGGCGGCCTGGACCCCGGAATCGCCGGTGGTGGAAGCCACCACCAGGTGGCGGAACTTGGCGGCCACGGCCTTTTCCAGCAGGTCCAGGCAGGCCGGGGTGTTTTGCGGCCCCACCCCCGGGAAATACCATACTTCTCTCTTGATCATGGATTCACCTCATGATTATCTAGTTTTAGATAAAAAGCTGGGCTTCTGTGTCAGATATGCGAGATGTCCTCGGCATCAGGCGGCCACGGCTGATCTCCTTCCAGGACTGCCTCACCCGGCCTTACCTGTAGAATTAAGAATTGTGCAGCAGATGTCAAGGCGCGCCCGGACCCCAGTGGCGGTTACCGGCGGCAACCATTCATGTTGTTCGGGAATTTGCCGATAACCAAGGGGAGGTGCATGGCCGGGAAATTCCCAGGAAGGGATGAGGCGGCCCCACCCTGCCGCGGGCCGGCGAGGTCGAGGCGGGGGGCCGCCTTCGGCCACGGGGACCGCCGGGGCCTCAACCTTGCGCCGGGATAAGGGAGCATGGTAGTATGACGTGGCTTCCTCGATCCCGGGACCGGGAGCCCGGGCCGCCGCCTGGCGGCCAGGCCCACGGCTTCCCCTGGGGCAGATTGGGCTGGGCTTTCCAGAAGAGGTTGATTTCGACGCCATGAAGCAGATTCCAGGAGATTTATTCAAGGAGCAGGACTCCCCGTGGTTTCGGGTCGGGTCGCCCGGGCCGGAGACCTCGCCGGAGAAGTGGCACGCCATCGAGGTCTCGGCCTCAGGGCCTGATAACCCGGAGGCCGATGCGGTCCTGGAGCGGACCTTTAAGGAGTTGGTCCGGCTCTATCGCCACTCCGGCGTGGGCCGCCGCTGTCTGGGTATCGTCCACCGGATGAACACCCCCCTGCAAGTCCTCTCTTTCCAAATCGATCTCCTGGAGCAAAAAACCCAGGAAGAGCTGGCCATGCTTTCGGGGTCGCCGCCGGCAGGGATCGAAAAGTTGGCGGCCCTGAACCGTTACCGTCAGGAAAAACTGGGCCAAATACGCCAAGACCTGGAAAAGCTGCAAGATTTGACCCGAAACCTGGTGCTGCAAGGGACCCATGAAGCGGCCCAGGCCAGCTTCGATCTGGATCTCAATGACGTCTACCGCCAGGAACTGGAGCACTATGAGGCCCATCCGTTTTTTAAACACCAGGTCAGCAAAGATTTTCACTTCCAAGATGATCTGCCCCTGATTTGCGGCCATTATATCGATTTCAGTCAGAGTTTCCGGAATCTCATCGACAACGCCCTGGAAGCCATGGAGGGGGTGGAGGACCGGCGCCTGACGGTAGCGACGGCTGCTCGAGACGGGGGGATCATGGTGCGGATCGGGGATACCGGGGTGGGGATGGCGTCCGGGGATTTACCCCGGATCTTCGCAGCGTTCTTCACTACCAAGCGCACCCCCGGCGAGGACCGGGCCGGTCTGGGGCTGTTTATGGTGCGACGGCTCCTGGCGCCGTACCGAGCCAAAATCCGGGTGGACAGCCGCCCCGGCGAGACCTGGGTGACCGTAACGTTGCCGGCGGCTTAGGTCGCTGGGGGGAGCCGTCCCCGCCGGCGGCCTCCGGCTATGGGGGGATATTTCATAATTACGTGACCTCGAAGAGCTGATTTTTCCCCCCTTTCCCAAAGGGGGGCAGGGGGGATTTCATAACAACCTGTTGAAAATCCACCTAAATCCCCCTTTTTCAAAGGGGGACTTCCCAAGCCATACTTTCTGCCTGATTTTCTGTCAGTTTCATTACGGAACAATACCCTGAGGTGACGGCCGACGGTTCAAATCCGCGGTTTGGAGAAAGACCTCCGCCGCCCGGCCGGCCTTGAAGTATTGGGCGACGAGCTGTAAACGGGCCAGGCGCTCCAGGGGCGCGGGGTGGGAATCGAGGAAGTAGGTGGAGAGAAAGGGGTCCTTGTCATCCACCGCGGCCACCCGCTCCCACACCGCGGCGCCCCGTTCCACGTTATATCCCGCCTGATAGGCGTACCAGGCGCCATACAGATCGGCTTCCCGCTCCTCGTCCTGGGAAAAGACACTCACCACCGCGTCCTGGGCCACCTGCCGGACGTCGGCGTCCACCCGGAAGTGTTTCCAGTCCAGCAGCCGTCCCAGGGACAGGGTGCTGCAGGCGGTGATGATCTCCCCCAGCATCTGCCCCAGTTCCTGATGGGCCGCACCCCGCACCAGATGTCCCTGGGCCTGATGGGCCAGCTCATGTCCCACAATCAGGGCCAGTTCATCATCATTGAGGCAGAAGTTTACCAGCCGTTGGGTCAAGATGATTTTCCCCGGGGCCGCATAGGCATTGATGGTGCGGTTCCCGGTCTGGACCAGGACGGCGTATTCGGCGGGCAGGTGTTGGGGATAGAGGGTGAGGGTGAACGTGCGCCCCTCCCGTTCCACCAGGAGTTCCACCGGCCCGCCGAGATAGCGCGCCTGGGCCTCCAGGCGGATATGCTTGACATCGATCATGACGGCGGCCAGAAGTTCCCCCGGCAACAGGTAGGCGACGCTTCCCTGGTTGGCACTGCGGGCCCGGGAGGCGCGCCCGGGGGGGGTGCGGAGCCCGGTCAGGCCGAAATCATGAAAAATGCTCCGGGTCGTAGCGATACCCCTATCCCAGCCTTCCACCCAGGTGGGCAAGGGCCAGTTGTTCACCGCCACAATGACGTCCCCCCGCTTCAGGCCGGCATCCCGGGCCGGAGAGGGGTACCAGACCTGGTCCACCGCCACCTTACCGGTGGCGGTGACCCACCAGTTAAACCCCAGAAAGGGATAGGTGCGGCCCTGAGTTTGGGGCAGGCAGGGCAGCAGCCGGAGAAAGACCCGGGAGACCCGTTCCCCGGACCAGGTTTGGTAAGGATGGCGGCGGGCCGCCGCCAGTTGGGCGGCTTCCTCTTGGGGCGCCGTGGGGGTGGGCCGGGTCACCTCGGCGCAGCCGGCCAGGCACAGGAGACCTGAAGCCAGGAAGGCGATGAAGTGCAAGCGCAAGAAACGGCGATAGCCCATGATAATGATTTGCCCGGCAATTGCCGAAAATTGAGCACCGAGGGCGGACCCGGCGGCCCGCCCTCCTGACCCACCTTTTCCCTAAAACCGCCAGCGGAACGAGGCCCCGGCGGTGAAGAGGCGGTAGTCGTCCACCCACTCCCGGAAATAGAAGACGTGCAGGTCCATGTAGAAGTTCTGGATGAACTCCCATTCCAGGGCGGCCAATCCCTGGAGGCTCGGACCCCAATCGCCGTGCTGGCCCACCGCCTGGGCGGTCCCCTGGAGGATCAGGGTGGGCAGGCGGAAGATCTGCCGGTCGAAATCCACCCCCAAGCCGATGGCGTGGTAGGTCCCGGGGCTGAAATAGGCCTCATGGTGTTGGGAATACGCGGCCAGGAAGTAGTGGGGGGTGAACTCCAGGTGCATGCGGGGTTGGCGCACGGCCTGCCAGGCCAAACCCTGGTACAGGGTGAAACGCTGGTTCTGATCGCAATAGAAGGCGCCGCCGACGTTCCCCCGCCAGTCCAGGCCGGGGCGGAACTGGTGGTCATACGCCAGGTCCACCTGGTGATAGGTGCTGACTTGGGCCGCCGTCAGGTTAAGCACCGACTGGTAGAGACGGGGAAACAGGTAGGCCTCCTGGTCAAAGATATCCCGGCGACTGTACCGCAAGGTGGCGTCGGTGCGGGCCCCGGGGGAGAACCCCACTGCCAGCGAGCCCAGGAAGCGGTTCTGGTCGTCTTTAGTCGTAACGTTAAGTTGAGACTGGCCAAATAATGACTGTTGCCCGGGATCCGGTTGGAACTTCTCGCCTTGTTGAGTGATAGTCAGGTCTGTCCTTTTCCAATAACGCCGCAGGATCACTTCGCCGCTGAGCCGGAGGCGATCCGCCACCGCCAGGGGGCCCAGGCCCAGGGAGACTTCCGCCCGGCGCAGGCGGCTGGCGGCCTCCGTTCCCTGAGAAAATACCGTAGCCAACCCCAGATCAAGCTGACCCTGCTTCACATTTTGATTGTTCTGGTTGTATTCCCGGTATTCCACTCCCAGTTGGGCGGGCAGCACCTTGGTGATCCAGAAGCCGCCGCCGATCCGGAAGATGCCCCCGTAGAGCTTGTTGCTGTCGGTGAGGTAGAGGGACTCGGGCTGGACGATGGGCAGCACCTCGGAGACGAACGCGGGGGGGTAGTTGCTGAGGCCCAGCCCCTGGGGCTCCCGGCCGAATCGGGAGAATTGCCAGGGGCGCTGCGCCTCTTCGGGGCGGCGCTGCTCCCGGGAGTCGGGAAAGCCCCGGGAAGCCATCTGGGGCCGCATCTGCTGGCGGACATCTTCCAGTTCGTTGAGGAGCTCGACGTCCTGGGGGGCGTCTTGCAAGGCCTGGGCAAAGTCCCGATAGGCCGCGCCCCAATTGCCTTGCGCCCGGGCTTCCCGGGCCCGGGCCACCTTCGCCGCCGGGGAGTCGGGTTTCAGGGTGCGGATCTGCTCATAGAGTTCCACGGCCCCCCTATCTCCCATGGCTTCCAGGGTCCTGGCCTTTTCCATGAGGAGGTCTTCCGGCGGGATCTTGCCCTCCAGTTGGGCCAGGGTGCGCAGCGCCTCGGGATAGCTCTGCTCCCCCCGATAGGCCCGGACCAGGAGGAGGAGCCCCTGGGAGTAATCCGGGGCGTCGGCGGGAATCTTGGCCACCGCGGCCTTGACGCCCTCATATTGGCCGCGCCGGAGATAAATCCGGGCCATTTCCAGGGGGGCGGCGGGATTGTCGGTCTCGCTCTCCAGCAGTTTCAGGGTCTGGCTCCAATTCTTCTGGCCCATCTGGCAGTGCAGGAGTCTTTCGGCAATGGCTTGATCGTGGGGCCGGAGCTTCAGGGCCTGTTCATAGTATCGGCTGGCGGCCGGCCGGTTGTCCAACTCCACGGCCAGCCAGGCCAGGGCCAGGAGCTCGCCGGGGCTTTTCGGCCGCCGGTGGCGGCCATACTCCCGGAGTACGTGGAGCAGATAGTTGAGTTTGCCTCCCTGGCGCCCCATCTGTCCGTCAAAATAGGCCAGGGCCGCGGCCTGCTCCGGACCCTCCACCCGGATGCCGGGCAGGCGGTTCATCACCCGGTTCAGGTCCTCATAGCGGGGCAGCCGGGGTACAATCGAGGCCAGGATGAGGAGGGAGGGATGGTGGTAGCGGTTTTTCCTCAGATTGACCATGAGCAGGTCGGTGGCCCGATACAGATGGTCGGGCTCGGATGAGTGGGGGTAACCGCGGGCCACCAGGGCTCGCTCATCCAGGCTGAGGTCGGGCAGGGGTTCCAGCTCGGTTTGTGCCAGGGCCCCGGGTTGTGGTCCATCATCTGGCGGGAAATCTCCGCGGATATCCAATGAGATACGCAGTTATTAGCTGTAAATTATGATTGACATCTACAGAAAAATATTTGCATAATGAAGGCCCAACAAAAACCAAATCCGCCGCGGGAACCGAAAGGAGGAACTTCATATGAGATCATTTAGGAATCATAGACTAATAGGCCTTTTTCTGATATTGATTTTCTTTTTCTCACTGACTGCAATTGCTGCTGAGGAAAAGGCTCCGGCCTACAAATATGTCGGCTCTGCTAAGTCCAACGTATATCATTATCCGTCCTGTGGGTCGGCGAAAAGAATAAAGCCTGGGAATTTAGTTGGCTTTAGTTCAGCCAAAGATGCCTTACGAAAAGGATATAGGCCTTGTAAAGTCTGTAAGCCACCTGCTCAGGATTAGAGTTTTACAAGAGGAAACCATGAAAAAGAAATTGATGGTTTTAATTCTCTCGATGGCCTTATTTTCCTTTGGTATCGGAGAAGCACTGGCTCGGGGAGGAGGCAAAGGGAAGTCCAGTTATCGAACCGGTGGTTCCAGAAGTAGCGGATATAAAAGCGGGGCATCTCAAAGCACTAGCCGTTCTGCCTCCCCGGTGCGAGTGCGCGGATATACAAAACGCAATGGGACTTATGTGAAACCCCACTACCGCACAGCACCCAATCGCACGAAGTTAGATAATTGGAGTACCAAGGGCAATGTAAATCCCTATACGGGGAAGGCAGGGACCAAGAATCCTTAAAAATCGACAATAATAGATCAATCCTCCCAGAAACAGATTCCACACCCTGGAAAGTTAATTAACTTTTCCCCGAAAGTTAATGAATCAATCGTCCTCTGAGGCAGTTTTATCGGTTTACTTCGGTCTGCATTTTTCCCCTTCCTCCTTTCGGAAAGTTCAAGGTTCATTAAGTGATTGGATGAAGATACGCGCTAAATCTCTCGCCGGTGCCAAAAACACCGCCGCAAGACTCCTTCAAGTGGCAGGGGGCGCAAATTGATGGGTAAGCCTGCTTCCAAGTAGTAATTGATTTCCGGGCATAAGGCCAAAGATCGGGGGGCAGGATACAAAGTTGGTGATTATAGATTGATACCGGCACCATCCTGCGGGCGAGATGTTTCACGGCCGATGATAGTTGCTCTCTATATTCATAGGGATCAATCCACAGGCGATCCAAATTGTCCTTGGCAAAGCCAATTGTCTCCATGCCCATAAACGCAACCTGGACCACAAATGGGAGATTTCGGTAGATAAATTCGGCGTATTGGGTCAAACGTCCAATGGTCAGCGCATGTAGTACCATGCGCAAGCCTACCGGCTGGCCCAGCCGCGCCAGATTATATAACCCTTCTATCGTATCATAGAAGCTTCCTTTGGCCCCCATGATAGCATCGTTTTCTGTATCGTTATCGGCAAAAAGCGGGATTTCTACCATCAAGCCGGGGAATCCTGCCCGCACTAAATCCCGGGCGAACTCTAAGTCCTTAAGTTTCCTGCCGTTGGTCAGCAAGGTTAGCAGGGTTTTAGGCAATTTATCACGGCAAGCCTGAATTAACCGGATCAGGTCAGCCCCCAGAAGCGTGGGTTCACCGCCTGTAATTCCTAAATGCTCTGTATTTTTAGAGTCCAGTAGGGAAATAAGTCTTAGGTTATTTTCCAGGAGATTCTCTGGATCGTTGGCTGGCGGCTGGGGACACATCACGCACCGGCAATTGCAACGGTTTGTGGCCAGGATGCTGTTGTGAGGTGAGCCCGTTTTATAGAGGATGCTAAAGCCTCTGGAGTCCAGTAGAACCACATCTCCATTATTTAAATTCTCAAGGCGATCTTGAGGAAGTCGCAAAACGTAATGTAGTCTATTTGTTGACCCCAGCGAGAGATGATCAGCCAAAATACAGGCAGTTAGCTGACTTTGCATCCATGGCCGATAAGAGAGTTTCCGGAGGTCATTGGTGGACTTGGCCAGAAATATCAGGGGACGGCCACGTTGCCATACCGGGAGCCGGGTAGTGATCACGCCCATTATTGGGCGGTCTATGAATGTGCTTTCTCGGGTAAAGTTGGACATGGAACCTCCCCCCGGACTTCCGTCAGGGAGCGTCTGGTGATCCAAGACCAAAAAACATCCATCATATCCTGATCACCCCGGTCCAGAAGTTCCAACAAAAAGCTAATAATGGCCTTATGCTTTTGGCAAAAATCGCTGGTTGGTCGATGGCCCACAAGATTTCCTTGCAGGGCGTAATTCCGTACCGGATCGGCTCCACAATAGGTCTGAAAAGCGCATGAGTGGCAACCGGGCAAAGTTTCTACGCAACTAACCTCGATGAGTTCCTGCAAAACTTTGGATTTAAAGATGGTTAGATAGGAGTCGCGGTTAACGTTACCCATATAGAATCTGCGGTCTCCCATCTTGGCCAACATTCGGGCTTCGTCACATGGGTATACATCACCATTATAATCGTAAATCACTCCATTGATACCCGCGCCTGTTGGGGATTGCAGGTCAACAAAACCAGTCGAGAAAGGCGTGAGTATGCGGCTCAACAAGATGGCGGCAAAACCTTCCACAAAAGGTGTTCCCAATAGATTAAGCTTGACGATATACAACAAGGCATCCTTATACGCCTCGAGGAAATCATCCATGGGATAAACAAAACTTTTTTTAAGGAGATCGCTTCGGGCATACCCATAAGGATTGATATGACGCAGAAAAATATTAGAAAACCCCAGAACGATATATTCGTCAATAATCTCCCGAAAGCGGGGAAGACTCTCCCTTGTTGCGGTCATTAGAGCATTGACCTGATCATGACCCAAAATATTCCTGGACAATTGTAAATTACGAATAAAATGATCGTAGCTCCCCCCACCTGAGCGCATGGTCCGGTTCCGGTCGTGAATTGCCCGGGGACCATCCAAGGATGTGGATATGTCAATTCCCTCTCTCTTAATATACCGTAAGGTAGCTCCATCAATGAGGATGAGGTTGGTGCATATGACGAAAGATAGGTCCTTTTTTCCCCGATTTAGGTTCTTAGCCTTTTTGACTATGGTTTTAATTACTTCCAGGTTTAGCAGGGGTTCGCCGCCCTGAAATTCAATTTTTACGATGGGAGACGGCGTATTCATAATCATTTGAGCGACATTGATTGCTGTTTCCCGGGTCATATCCCACTGAGTTTGGTCTATTGGCTGGCTAGAAGCATGGCAGTATCGACAACTCTGATTACAGCGAAGGGTGACCACAACCATATGCAGGGAGGTGAAGTTATTCAAAAATTCCCTTTTAGTGCGATATTTAGTGGCAAGTAAATTGATGAGTGGAGTAATAGCGGTATCGGTGATTATATGTTTGCCCTTCAAGTCCAGGAATAAAGGGGAGCAAGGGTCCAAACGATAATTAATTAGCTTCTCAAAATCGGGATGGTTGAGGAAGAGATATTCGCCAACTTCATTGATCACTATCATTCGGTGGGGTGGGAAAGAAGCAAAACGGAAGGGCAGAATTATATAAGGGTCAGTCACGGCCTATAAGTCTTTTGACCTCAGCTTCCAGGTTTTCTAATGGGGAAAAGGCTTGTCTTACAATTAAAACCCGGAGTGGACCATATCTTTTTTCTAGGTCAAGCCTAAGTTGATGGTCGGTTAATTCATTTAGAAAGCGTTGTTCTAATTTTTTAAAATCCAAATCATCATGTTCTGGCAGAGGCTCCAATGTTACATAAAAATAACCATCGGGGCCAGATTCAATATGATTTGAACACCATTCAGATAAAGTATAAGTAGCTGCTAAAATCGCCTCTTTCTCATAGACAGTGTTATTAAGGTTAATTTTGACAATGTGTGATTTTCCTATCAGTGTTGACAAGACGAAATTACCTAATTTTAATTTATTTCTTAGTAGCGACTCGAATAATGTGATTGATGGGAACTATGCGAATAATGCGATTCATGCGAATAATGTTCGGCTAATTTTATATTAGGCTTTTGCCTATCAAAATTAGAGAGGATGCCCACACCTAACTTTAGGTAGAGAGGTGTTGTTTGCCTAACCTCCGCAATCTGTCTATCATATTGGGCAGTCGCTTGGACCGAAGAAGTATTGATCCCCACTAGGGCGATGATTCCAGAAATCGAGAGAATCAGTTTTCCCCAAATCCTATTCATGTTGGTCTCCCTATGAATTTCGTAATAAATTTATAAGCACAAAATCTACAAATTGTCAAGTTTATTAATTCTCGTTCCATGCCCTTAAGCGCTGCCGGTAAACCCCGGCCAGGGTGGCGGGGGCCAGGCCCCGGGAGAGGGCGCGGGGATAGTAAACCCCTTGTCAGCCCCGGCTCAACAATTCATAGGACGACGTGAAATCTTCCAACAGGTTCCAGGTGGCGAAACCGCCCATCTCCTGAAGGGCCTGGCGGCGATAGAGCACGCCGGAACCGCAGGAGATCACCGCGTTGGCCCGGTCATTACTCGGTTGGATGGTATCGTAAAAGACCTGATCGCTGTTGTAGAAGGGATCGCCATCCGGCAAGAAGAAGGTCTGCTTGCTCTGGACATAGGCCACCCGGGCCTGCTGGAAAAAGCCGACCAGGCGGTCCAGGATTTCGGGCGCCGGCACCTGGTCCGCGTCCAGGACCAGGATCAATTCGCCGTGGGAGCGGCTCAGGCCGAAATTGAGGTTGCCGCTCTTGGAATCCCGACGGGCCAACCCCTCGCCCGGACGAGAAAGGTAGTGAAATCCCCAGGACTGGGCCAGCCGCGCCACGCCCGGGGAGCCGGCATCGTCCAGGACGTAAACTTCCAGGGGCTGGTAGTCAAGGCGCTCGAGTGCCCGGAGGGTGGTGGCGATGACTTCCAGGGGTTCGCCGCAGCATGGCACGAAGATATCCACGGAGAAACGCCCGGGGGCCATCGGCTGGTCGGGAGGAGGACCATGGAGGCGCCAGATACTGTAACTTAAAAGGCACAGGAGCAGGTAAGACAGGCCTTCAGCGGCGAAGAAAACCAGGTCCGGCGCTCCCCGGCTGAGGAGCACCAGTCGGCCCAGCCAGCCCAGATAGACCAGCCCCGCCCCCAGGGCGATGAGGGCGCTGACCTGGGCGCGGCGATGGCGGGCGCGGGCCGCAGGGTCGGGAACGCATGCAGCCCCGACCAGGCCCGGGGAAGCGGTGGGCTCAACCTGAGGAGGATTCTCACTCATGGCAAGCATCCCCGCTTGCAGGTATCGAAGGAGGTCTTAAGGGAGCATGGACTGAGGACGGTCTCAACATTCCCTCCCTGGAATGTTCCATCAGGATCGGCGCAAAGAGGCCGGCGTCGGCAAGATTTTGATACCGAGCTGTTTAAAGGATGGGAGGTATATTAAAACCTTTATGAAGATTTTTCCACCAAATTTTTATTTTTTTCGTAAAAAACGCGGTTTCCTCAAGGTGCCGCCGGGGTCAGGAGAGCCCGGCCGACATTACCAGAAGCCATTTCATAATTTTTTTGTCATCCTGAACGAAGTGCAGGATCTCAAGGAATTAAAAATACGAGATTCTTCGCTGCGCTCAGAATGACATCTTATGAAAAATCGAGGTTTTGAAATGGCGTGCAGGCTCAATCCCCAGGAGCATACGTTGTCCCGGTTAGATGAGGCCGCGCAGCCAGGCCCAGGCCAGGCCCAGGTATTCGTGAACGGCGGTTTCCGTCCGCCTCAGGGAGTCTACGCCAGGGAAGTATTCACCCGGACTGGACCGCTGGGGCACCCGATAGAGATAATCGGCGGGGGCCGGGAGGGGGTGCATCCCGCGCCTGGCAAACAAGGCCATGGCTCGCGGCATATGGGCGGCGGAGGTTACCAGGATGATGGGTTTGCCGTGCAGCATGGCGGCGATGACCGCGGCTTGATCCGCGGTATCCCGGGAGGCGTCCTCCAGCCTGAGATCCTGGGATTTGACCCCCAGAGACAAGGCAATCTCAGCCATCACCCTGGCCTCCGGTACGGGGTCAAAGGCGCCCCCACCCGACATGAGCAGCTTGCTGCCCGGGATGGCGCGGTACAGGCGCACCCCTTCCACCACGCGGCCCAGGGCGGCCTGGCTGATTTGGCTGTTCACCGGGAGTTGGGGGTCCGACGTGTGCCCCCCTCCCAGCACCACGATCCAGAAAGGAGAGGCCCCGGGGTTTTGCCCATCCCGGGATAGGGCCTCGGGATGCAAGAGGGCCGGATAGTGGCGTTCCAACGGCGTCAGAATGTGGGGGGAGATGAGCGGCGAACTCCACAGGAGCAGTAGCAGGGTCCCGAGGCTCACCAGGATCTTGCCCAACCGCACCCTGCGGGTGACCCAGAGGAAAAATAATCCCAGGCCCAAGAGCTCCAGGCTCAGAGAGACTGGATAAAAAAACTGCGCCACCAGCTTTTTCAGCAGAAACATGGCCCGGCCCCCTGCCGCGGGTCCCCCGGCTTGCTGTTCAGGGAGGGCTCCCGCTGCCCGTCATATGCGCTTAAAGCAGCAAAGGCTTAATACGAATAACTAGTTGACAAAAATGATAAAATCCCCCCTTGCCCCCCTTTTTCAAAGGGGGGAATAATGGGCTGCGCAGGTAAAGTCCCCCTTTGTAAAAGGGGGATTTAGGGGGATTTCAAATTATTTAACCAGGTTATGTTAACCAGGACCTTTGCTTAAGTTAGCGCCAGTGCGCCTCCCGTGGAGTTGCTCTCTTATGGCCATTGGTTAACGGCGGCCAAAGCCCGGGAGACCGGCCCGGGCTTACGGTCCGGAGCTACAGACTCAAGGCCGGGTATCCGAAGAGCCGGTTGACCTCCACCACCAAATCGCTGGACGGGGCCAGGGCCAGTTCCTGGGGGAGGGCCAGGGTCGCCTCCTGCCGGGGATGCAGGAAGTGGAGGAAGGCGGGCACCGGGCCCGCATGGCGGCCGAGGATCTCTTTCAATTTCAGGAGCTGCTCCCGGGTCAGGGTGGCGGCCTGGAGGCGCAGATCCAGCCGCGCCGGCAACCGGGGCAGAGCGGTCTCCAGGGGGGCAATCTCCTGGACCACCAGTTTGGGGCCCTTGTCTTCCTGGACCACGTGGCCCCTGAGCCACAGGGGCAGGCTGGGCTGCGCCAGAAGCGGGACCGCCCGCTCATAGACTTCCGTGAAAACCAGCGCCTCCACGCTGCCGGCCAGGTCTTCCACCATGAGGATGGCCATCCGTCCCCCCTTCCTGGTCGCCTTCTCCTTGAGAGAGGTGACCACCACCCCCAGGATCACTTCCTGGGAATCAGGCACTTCCGCCAGGTCGGCGGTACTCACCCGAATCTGGGATTTTAACAGGGCCCGGTAGGCATCCAGGGGGTGGCCGGTGAGGTAAACTCCCAGGGCCTCCTTTTCCCGGGCCAGTTTGACGGATTTGTCCCAGGGCTGGGCTTCCGGCAGCCAGTCGTCCTCCCGGGCTTCCAGGAGGCCGCCGAACATGGACATCTGCTTGGCGGCCTGGAGGCGTTTCTGATTATTGACCTTTTCCAGGGCGCTTTCCAGTCCCGCCATGAGCCGGGACCGCCGGGGTTGGAGGCTGTCAAAGGCGCCGGCCTGGATGAGGGATTCCAGGACCTTGCGATTCACTTTGCCCAGGTTGATGCGCTCCAGGACGTCCCGGAAACTCTCGAAGGGGCCGGCGCGCCGGGCTTCCAGGATGTCGTGAATGGCGCCCAGGCCCACATTTTTCACGCCGGCCAGGCCGTAGCGGACCTTGCCGTGCTCCACGGTGAAGTCCCGGTCGCTGCGGTTGATATCCGGGGGCAGCAGCTCGACGCCCTGGTCCCGGGCCTCCATGATGTGCTTGGCCAGGGCCGCGGTATTGTTGATTTCGCTGTTGAGCACCGCGGCCAGAAACTCCAGGGGGTAATGGGCCTTGAGATAGGCGGTCTGATACGCCACCAGGGCGTAGGCGGCGCTGTGGGACTTGTTGAAGCCGTAGCCCGCGAACTTTTCGATGAGGTTGAAGAGTTCGGCGGCCCTGGCCTTGGGCACCCCGCCCGCCACGGCCCCGGAGACAAAGCGGTCCCGCTGGGCGGCCATCACCACGGGGTCCTTCTTGCCCATGGCCCGGCGCAGGAGGTCGGCTTCCGCCAGGGAAAAGCCGGACACCGCCGCGGCGATCTGCATCACCTGCTCCTGGTAGAGGATGACGCCGTAGGTCTCCTGGAGGATGGGCGAAAGTATGGGCAGGAAATACTCCACCCGGCTTTCGCCATGCTTGCGGCGCACAAAATCATCGTGCATGCCGCTTTCCATGGGTCCGGGGCGATAGAGGGCCACCAGGGCGATGATGTCTTCAAATACGGTGGGCTTGAGGCGCACCATGAGGGAGCGCATGCCCGCACTTTCCAACTGGAAGACCCCCGCGGTATTGGCCGCCTGGAGGAGGGCGAAGGTGGGCAGGTCCTCCAGGGGAATGGTGTGGATGTCGAAGTCGGGATCGTGAGTGCGGCGGATCAGGCGCACAGCCTGATCGATCACCGTCAGGGTGCGCAGACCCAGGAAATCGAACTTCACCAGGCCGACCTGCTCCACCCCTTTCATGTCGAACTGGGTGACCTGCTCCCCCTTGCTGCCCTTGTAAAGGGGGAGGTACTCGATGAGGGGCCGGTCGGCGATGACCACCGCGGAGGCGTGGGTGGAGGCATGGCGGGGGAGGCCCTCCAGGACCGCGGCGACCGCCAGGATATCGGCCACCGTGGGGTTGGTGTCCCGGAGTTCCCGCAGGCGCGGCTCCATGGCCAGGGACTGCTCCAGGGTGATGTTGAGCTTTTCCGGCACCAGCTTGGCGATCTTGTCCACCTCGGGGTAGGGCGCTTCCAGGGCCCGGCCCACGTCCCGGATCACCTGACGGGTCTTCATGCTCCCGAAGGTGGTGATGTGGGCGACGTTCGGCCAGCCGTAGGTCTTGGAGACGTATTCGATGATCTCCCCCCGGCGCTCGTAGCAGAAGTCCACATCGATGTCAGGCGGGCTGACGCGCTCAGGGTTGAGAAAGCGTTCGAAAAAGAGGCCGTAGGCCAGGGGGTCCAGGTCGGTGATCTTCAGGGCATAGGCCACCAGACTGCCGGCGGCGGAGCCCCGGCCGGGACCCACGGGAATCTGGCGCTGCCGGGCAAAGTTGATGATGTCGGCCACTACCAGGAAATAGCCGGCAAACCCCATGTTCACCAGGATATCGATCTCGTATTCCAGGCGCTGCCGGTAGTCGTCCGCCGGGGGCCGGGGATGAGTGGGGGGGGCGGCCAGGCGTTCCTGCAACCCTTCCCGGGCCAGCCGGGTCAGGAGAGACTCCATGCTCTCACCGGCGGTGGCGGGGTAGGCCGGGAAATGATAGGTGCCGAGCTCCAGAGAGACATCGCAGCGGGCCGCGATCTCGCCCGAGGCGGCCAGTACCTGGGGGTAGGGGAAGAGCCGGGCCATCTCCGCCGGGGATTTGAAATAGAGCTGATCCGTCTGGAACTTCATGCGGCCCGAGGTGTTGACGGTTTTGCCGGTCTGGATGCACAACAGGACGTCATGGGCCCGGGCATCTTCGGGCTTGAGGTAGTGCACGTCGTTGGTGGCCACCACGGGCAGACCCCAGCGGGGACCGAGTTCCAATAAGGCCTCGTTGACCTTGAGCTGCTCCGGCAGGTTATTGGCCTGGACCTCCAGGTAAAACCTATCCTGAAAGATCGCGGCGTACTCCCGGGCGCTCGCCTCCGCCGCGGTCACGTCCTCATTGAGGAGGTGCCGGGCCACTTCGCCGTGGAGGCAGGAGGACAGGGCGATGAGGCCGCCGTTGAGCTCCGCCAGCAACTCCTTGTCCACCCGGGGGCGGTAGTAAAAGCCTTCCTGGTGGGCCCGGGTGACCAACTGGATGAGATTATGGTAGCCCTCATTATTTTCCGCCAGGACCACCAGGTGGTGGTTGTCCCCCTTGCCTCTTTTCTCCTGGCGGGAGCCGGGGGCCACGTAGAGCTCGCACCCCAGCAAAGGCTTGATCCCGGCGGCTTTGGCTTTCTGGTAGAAATCCAGGACCCCGAACAGCGACCCGTGATCGGTGATGGCCACCGCGGGCATCTGGTAAGCCTGGGTCTGGGCCAGGAGGTCCTTGATCCGGATGGCGCCGTCCAACAGGCTGTAGGCGGTGTGGACGTGGAGATGGACGAATTCAGAGTTTTCTATAAGAGCCATGGGGCGCGCGGGGCTTCACCTCTCGTGGAAATAACCTTGAATCCATCTTAACCCGAAAGGCGGGGCGGGAGCAAGCAGGAAGAAAATTGTTGGAATACTCAATTATTATAGAAAGTTATATCTTTATTAACGCGTTATCCCTGCATTTCATGTATTACAATTTTGGCCGGATTCACCGAACCCTGAGAGTGACCCCGGCAATGGAAGCGGGGATTGCCGATCATGTGTGGACGCTGGAGGAAATTGCGGCTTTGGCGGATAACTTTATTTCTTAAGTTTGACCGTCACGGTTTTGATTTTTTTACTTGGTTCAATTCTAAAGGTAGGGACCTCAAGAAGAGGAAGGATTATACCAGGGAAGCCACACCTAGCAGTAAGGGCATAAGCCTGCTCCCTTAAATAGGGATACAAAATTATAGGTGCATTTCTCTTTGCCCAATCTTGAATATGCTCCTTTGCGAATTTAGTTTCATCAACCTTAAAAACTCCACCTATAACGACCTTCAAGATAAAAGGACTTTTCTGTCCTTCTTCCCCCCCGATTTCTAATTTGACGCCAACCTGAATAATATGATTTTTTTCATCATATTCAGAACGACCACTGCGTAAATTAAAATCTTCTCCATCTAATTTTAAGTCAACAGATTTAGGTGGTTGGTTCACCTTTATAGACAACTCCATAACATTAAGAGATATGAGTTGTATTGGATGAAGGATAGGAATGAAATTTTTCTTTCCAGGCATTATATATCCTATGCAGCCATAGAATAACCGTAATTATCTGCTGAAGCTAATATCATATCTTCAGAATAAATAATCTCTTTCTTTATTATAAAATATTTAGATGATATAGATTTAATACTAAGGGAGGCACCAAACGTGACTGTCCCTATCCATTCATGAAGCGCCAATCTTTCATGAAAGTCAATTATTGGGACATCAATATCCTTATAAAAATCATAGCCAGCTTGATTTAAAGCCTGGTTGATTTCGTCCTCAGTGGCAGTTTCAAAAAATGCCCTTACTTCAGATTTTAACTTATCGAACCAACTGTCGTTCATGACCCATACCCCGAGTATACCATAAAGGGATTTGTTATATTTTCGACCTTCCTTACGCAAATCATTAATTGGACATATTCAAAGAACCGCGAACCTTCAAAGATTCGCTGCCCACGGCCATGTTCGGTAGAAATATAAGTTGCCCTAACAGAATCAATTATCGTAAATTTTGTTGCCAATAGATTAATTACAACAGCATCCGTAATTTTTTTAGTACCTTTCCGTTCAAGATTTGTCTTAATTTCTCGGGCAAGGCCCCGATATTCCGCATTATGTAAGTCAAAGCAATGTCCTAAGTTAATGATTGCTTGAATAACTGCAATTCTGTCTGTACCCCTTTCTCTATGTCTCAAGGCCCAATTCTTAGCATGCCATTCCGAAGACTCAAAAAAATATATGCCATCGCCAAGAAATTGGCTTGGTCCTCTACTAAGCCTGAACCCTTCTGATAGAATTTCAGCTACATTTTTGAGCAGCGTCCCATGAAAAGCATCAGGGACAATTTTTTGATAATCTCTGATCTCTAAGGTGGCCATTGTGAAAATTATCGCGAGAAGGTGGCTTGGTTTTTAGCATTTTCTCGAAGCTAATGTCAAGCCGTCAATTTAAAATTAATCCTAAGTTGCCGCCTTGGTCAATAAATATATTGATTTTTTAGACGAAAATGATTTTTTTATAAAATTTATCGGATAAAAAACCCAGAACATAAATTTCTAATGACCCTTTATGCTTGTCTGACTCTTAAATATTTGTAAATAAATTTTACCAAAATGACTATCCGGGCTAACCCTAATTTTAAATAGAAAATTTCCTGAGTTTTTTTTAAACTGCAAATTCTCTGCCAAGCATAAAAAGGCCAATTCATGCGGGTTTAATGATACCCACGCGTTAATTAATTTGTACACAAGGAGGAACCTTGTCCAGATTTTGGACATGCTGAAAAAAGAAGATTTGGCTGTTCACTTTTTAGAACAAATTTTAAGCCCATTTCAAACTGATACACTGCCTTCCCCGAGGCTTCCTTGACAAGCAGGACCGGAAGATAATACTATCACTTATTTAGGCAAATCAGCCGGGGGGATGCTCGGGGCTGCCGACCGCGGGCACCCGCCACCCCCGGCTATCCAGGAGGGAGAAATATGAAACCAGCAGGCGTGATGCGGTATGTGGCGGTGGGAGCTTTCCTGCTGCTCCTGGCGGCCTGTGGCAGATTCCCCGGTATGCGCACGTCCATGCCGCCTCCGCCGGCCGAAACTCCGCCGGCGGCCGCGCCGGCCCAGGCTCCCACCCCTGACCTGCCGCAGCAGGTGCAAAACCTGGAAGCCCGGGTGCAGCAGTTGGAAAGCCGGCTGGCGGCCCTGGAAGGCCACCCGGGGGCCCCGGCGACGGCCAAACCGCCCGCCACGGTCTCCGGGGCGGCGGCGGCGAAATATTACAATGAGGGCATGCGCCACTACCACGCCAAGAAATACGGCGACGCCCGGACGCAATTCTCCCAGTATCTGAAGCACCAGCCTAAGGGCCCGAGAGCGGCGGAAGCCCGCTACTATCTGGCGGACAGTTTTTACCAGGAAGCCAAGTACCGGGAAGCCGCGGTGGAGTTCAATAAACTGCGGCTCCAGTTTCCGCAGAGCATCCTGGCCCCCGCCGGCATGTTGCGCCAGGCCCTGTGCTATAAAAACCAGCACCAGATGAGCACATATCGGAGCACCTTAAACAAATTGGTGAAGGCTTATCCCAACAGCCCCGAAGCCAAAGAGGCGCGGAAATGGCTGAAGGAAGGCCAAAAAGAAGCCTCCCGGTAATATGGTTTTCGGTTTTCGGTTTTCGGTTAAGATAGATACATTATCAATAACTGATAAGTTTGTTGGCTTTGCAAGGAAAAATGGTATAAGGCCCTTCCCGTGGTACAGGCCTCGGTGGAGGCGACCGGTAGGTGACAAAAAAATCGAGGTAATCGAAACCCATGTTACAGTGGTTGCGCAGGTCTTCCCGTTCCTGGATTATCTACCTGGCCATCGGGGCCATCGTGGTAGTGTTCATTTTTTGGGGGGTAGGCTCCTACAAAGCGGGGCAGGCCCAGGTGGCGGCCGAAGTCAACGGCACCGTCATCCCCATGATGGCGTTCGCGCAGCAGTACAACGACCTGGTTAAGCAGTACCAGGAACGGGCCGGAGGCGAACTGACCCCCGAAATGCTCAAGGCTATGCATCTGAAGGAGATGGCCTTAAGCCGGCTCGTGGATGAAACCTTGCTGCTCCAGGCCGGGCCGCGCCTGGGTCTGGAAGTGAGTAACGCCGAACTCCGCCGCGACATCGAGAGCCTGCCGTCCTTCCAGCAAAACGGCAAATTCGACGAAAAGCGCTACTTCTGGGTGCTGTCCCGGGTCCATCTCAGTCCCCATGAATTCGAGGCACAGGAACGGCAGCGCCTCCTCATCCGCAAGGTCGTTGAAGAAGTGACGTCCCTGGCCAAGGTCTCGGACGCGGAACTCCAGGAATTCTTCCGGATGGGCCGGGAGGAAGTGGACGTCAACTACCTGCTCGTGTCCCCGGAGGGCCTCATGGCCCGGGAAAATCCCACCGATGAGGCCGTGGCCCGCTACTACCGGGAAAATAAAGCGGAATTTGACCTGCCGGACCGGGCCCGGGTAAGCTACCTGCTTTTCCAGACCAAGGATTACCTGTCCCGGGTCCAAATCACTCCGGCGGCAGTGCAGGATTATCTCCAGGCGCACCACGACCAGTATTACCGGCCCCGGGTGATTCAGGTGAGACAGATCCTGCTCACCCTGCCTCCTAAGCCCACGGAGGCCGACCGCCAGCGGGTAGCCGCCAAGGTCCAGGAATTGGTGGGCAAGCTCAAGGAGGGGGAGGATTTTGCCAGCCTGGCCAAGGCTTCCTCCCAGGACGCCGCCACCCGGGAACAAGGCGGGGAGCTGGGCGCGGTGCAGCGGGGCCAGCATCCCCCGGAATGGGACAAGGTGGCCTTTGGCCTTAAACCGAGGACTATGGGGGTGGCCTCCACCGACCAGGGCCTTTACCTGATCATGCTGGAAAAAATCAAGGAAACGGAGCTCATTGCCGATGCCGCCAAGCAGGCGGAGCAGCGCCTCAAAGAGGAACAGGCCCGACAACTGGCCCAGGCTGCGGCCCAGCAGGCCCGGGAGGAGTTGTTTCAGGGTTCCCCGGCCCAAGTGGCGCAAAAACGGGGGATGACACCCCAGGAGACCCCGCTCTTCGCCCTGTCGGACGCCGTCCCCGGGCTGGGATTGCAGCCCGCCTTTAACCAGGCGGCGTTGCACCTCAAACCCCAGGAGGTCAGTAAGGTGGTGGAAGCGCGGCAGGGGTTTGCGGTCCTGAAAGGCGTGGAGTTTCAGGCGGCCCACCTGCCGCCCCTGGCCCAGATCAAGGACCAGGTGAAAACGGCGTTGCAAAAGCATCTGGCCAAGAAGCACGCGGAGCAAGAAGCCACCCGGCTGTTGGGAGAACTACGGCAAGGCAAGCCCCTGGCCCAGGTGGCGGCCCAGGCCAAGTTGACCGTCAAGGACAGCGGCTTTTTTACCCTTTTCAAGGGGTTCCAGGGGCAGCGGCAGGCCGAGGCCCTGACGAGCGCGGCGTTCCAACTGTCCCGGCAGCACCCCTATCCCGAGAAACCCCTGTGGTGGCAGGGCAAGTTTTACCTGCTGGCCTTTAAGAGCCGGCGGGAACCCGATGCTCAAGAATTTCAAAAGGCCCGGGCCCAAATGCAGGCCCAGTATCTCAACCAGAAACAGCAGCTGCTGTTTGCCTCCTGGCTGGACGGCGAGCGCCGGCGGGCCAAACTCAAGGTCTTTGTTGAACCCTGAGATTCACCGGCCGCCGGCGGGCTCATGTATGGATAGGGAAATATGTCTCGGAATTGGGCCAGGGCCTATGTTAAAATATTAAAATAGCCATGGGGCCTTGCGCTCGGGATGATCAGGCTATAACGTATGTTCGACACGATTTATACCGAGATTGCCTCCAATAACTGGCCAGCTCTGAGAGGAGATACCATGTTTCAAACTATCCTTAATCTACTGTCCAGCGCCTATGTTGAAATAGTAATTCTTCTTTTACTACTGATTGCCTTTATTATCCACCGTAGGGACCCCCGCCTGGTAGTCTCGGGCATCAGGATAATACGTACAGTTATTGTCGTATTGATTTTCTTTTATTTTATGTTCATCTGGGCCAGTACCGTACAGCCGACGTTACGCAGTATCAGTGTCTTCGGCATGTTTCTTGTCAACCTTTTCATGCTTTATAATCTGGTGCTGGCTAGATTTGAACGACCTTATCGTGACGCTTTGTTGCGTATTACCAAGGAGCCGGAGAATCATAACTTGATTGACGACGTGTGGCGCTATGGGAAAAGATTTTATTATTTGCGGCATGCCTGGTCATCCCTCTTCACCGGCACGAACCCTTTCACATTTCTCCATGACCTCGCCACCGATCGGGTGCGGGAGGACCTCAAAGACCAATTGCGTCGTTATGGTTCGGAAAGGAAGCTGGTCTCCCTCAAGCTGATGCTGGGTTTTATGAAGAGTCGCCTGGCCTGTGCGGAAGACCTCCCGGCAGATTTCAAAGTAGTGATGGAACAGGTCATTGATAGTTTTGATAAACATCCCTGGGTTGAGGAGCAGATCAACGAATTCCTCCGCATCGCCACGGAAAACCCCGAAGATTTGCATTTCCCGGAATGGATGGCAGCCTTTGAAAAATGCGTCACCGGGTATAAATAGCCCCGGCCCGTCATCCCAAGGCCTTGGACATCACCGCTCACCCTGAATCACCGGTTGCCGCCGCCACCTTAGGGAGATCGGCCGCGGTCCGCCCCGCCACGCACCGGGCCCTGGCGGCCCGGGACCGCCGGCTGACGGAGTATCCCCGCTGGGAGGAATGGCGGCGGCAGGCCCGGGTCGTCAAGGCCGAGGCCATAACCTGGCTGGATGACCTCCTGAAGACCCTGGAGCAGTCCGTCACCGCCTGGGGCGGCCGGGTGCTGTGGGCCCACGACGCGGCTGCAGCCAACCGGCTCATCCTGGAGGTCGCCCGGGAACATGGGGTAAACACGGTGGTCAAAGCCAAGTCCATGACCACCGAGGAGATCGGCCTCAATCCGGCCCTGGCCGCGGCGGGCCTCCAGGTCCTGGAAACGGACCTGGGAGAGTTCATCGTCCAACTGGCCGGCCATCCCCCGGCCCACCTCACCGCGCCGGCCCTGCATCTGAATCGCCGCCAGATCGCCGAGATCTTTGCCGAGCACCTGGGGGCCCGGGTCCCGGCGGAGCCCGAGGCCCTGACCCGGCAGGCCGCAGCCTATCTGCATCCTTATTTCTTTGAGGCCCAGATGGGAATCACCGGGGTCAACTTTGCCTCGCCCGACGGCACCCTGATCCTGGTGGAAAATGAGAGCAACCTGCGCTTTACGGCCACCCTGCCGAAAGTCCACCTGGCCTTGATGGGCGCCGAAAAGGTTATCCCCCGGCTCACGGACCTGGAGGTCATGCTGCGGCTGTTGCCGGCCAGCGCCACGGGGCAGCGCCTCACGGCCCTGGTGCACTTTATCCGGGGGCTCAAGGTCCAGCCCCGAGGCAGGCAGGCCTTTTACCTGGTGATCCTGGACAATGGGCGGCGCCGCCTGGCCGCCGATCCGGACATGGCTGAGGCCCTCTATTGCCTGCGTTGCGGGGCCTGCCTCAATGTCTGCCCGATCTTCCAGGTGGGGGCGGCGCACCTGTACGGCCGAGTCTATCCCGGCGCCATCGGTATTTTGCTGGCCCCATACCTGGCCCCGACGGGGGATATCTGCGACCTCTGCACCCAATGCGGCGCCTGCCAGGAGATCTGCCCGGTGGGCATCCGGCTGACGGAAAAGATTCTCCGGCTGCGTCATCACAGCCGCCGATTTCGGCACCTCAGGTTCCTCTCCACCGCGGCGGGGGTGGTGCTCAACCGGCCCCGCTGGTATCGGGGGCTGGAACCGGCCTGGCGGGGGTTGGCCGGTCTCATGGCCCGCCATGGTTGGGGCCGGCTGCCGACCTTATCCCCGGAGAGCTTTTATCGACAACACCAGGACCAAAAGGGGGCTGGCGGTTCCGGCACGGATTCGCCGGGGAGACTGCCCCTGCCGGCAGTCAAGGTAACCGAGATCTCTTCTCCTGTCAGAGGAGCAGCCGGGCAGGGAGCGGAAACGGCAGACCCGGGACTCGCCGCCACCACGCTGCTGGCCCGGCGGCTTGAGGAAGCGGGCAGTACCCTGGAGCAGGTGCAGGGTCCGGCGGCCCTGGCCCGGCGGGTGGCCGCAGCCGCGCCACCGGTGTGGCTGGAGGACCATCCCTGGCTGCGGCAGGTGGCCGCGGAACTTGAGAAGCTGGGGGTGCAGCCTCGGGTGGCCGTCAGCGAGTGGGCCCCGGAGGCCGGCACCGCGGTCACCGTGGCCCTGGGGGCCGTCCCGGAGACCGGCAGCGTCCTGGTGGAGGCCGGTGGGGGCCCCGCGGCCGTGCTCCCCTTTCGAGCCCGGGAACACCTCATCCTGGTCCCCCGGGACCGGGCCGAGATGAGCCTGTCCCAGGCCCTGGCCTGGGTCCACCGCCTGGGGCCCCTGGTGAGTTGGCTCACCGGTCCCAGCCGCACCGCGGACATTGAAAAAGTACTGGTGCTGGGAGCCCAGGGGCCCAGGAGCCTGAAGATCATCCTGTATCAGGAGGAAGCATAATGGAGCCGGTGCCGGCGGCTGAACTCACCGCCCGGGTGGACATCCTGCAGAGAGAGCTGGCATCATCAGAGATCGGTCTGGGTCTGATTCGCCAGCAGGCGGATCTGTTCTATTATGCCGGGACCCTGGTGGACGGGTTCCTGGCCGTGGCTCCCGGGGCGCCGCCGTTGCTCCTCGTGCGCCGGCCGCATCACCGGGACCAATCCACCCTATCCCCCTGGCCCCGAGTGCTGTACCGGGATATCAAAGAACTGCCCCCGCTCCTGGCCCAAAGGGGACTGGAGCCCCGAGGCGCCGTGGCGCTGGAGCTGGACGTGCTCCCGGCGGCGGTGTTCAGGCGCCTCCAGGAGCAGCTGTTTCCCGGGCGCCCCATCGTCGATCTTTCTCCCCTCATCCGGCGGCAGCGCATGGTCAAGAGCGCCTATGAGCTGGCCCAATTGCGGCAAGCGGCCGCCATCCTGGACCGGGTCCATGAGCAGGTGCCGGGGGAGCTCCAGCCCGGTATGTCCGAGCTGGAATTATCCGCCACCCTGGAATACCGTCTGCGGCTCCTGGGCCACCAGGGGTTGATACGGGTGCGCAACCGGGACCTGGAACTCTTCTACGGCCACGTCCTGTCCGGGGTTTCGGGATTGCTGGCGGCCTATACCGACACCCCCAGTGGCGGCCCGGGATTTAGTGCCGCCTTCCCCCAGGGGCCCTCCCTGAAAAAACTGGCCCCCGGCGAGCCCATCAGCATTGATCTGGCCGCCTGTGTCAACGGCTACGTGGTGGACATGACCCGGATGTACGCCCTGGAGTCCCTGCCCTCCCAAGCTTGGGAGGCCTGGGAGGGGGTGGAGGAACTCTACCGGCTGTTCACCGAAGCGGCCAGACCCGGGGTCAGACCCGGGGAAATCTTCCACCTCCTCTGGGACGCCGTGTGGAACCGGGGTCTACAGGATTGCTTTATGGGACTGGAGCCGGACCGGGTCAATTTTCTGGCCCACGGGGTGGGGCTGGAACTGGATGAATTTCCCTTCATCAGCGCCCGGTTTCCCTTCCCTCTGGAGGCTGACATGGTGCTGGCCTTTGAACCCAAGTTCTTCCTGCCGGCCATCGGCATGATCGGCCAGGAAGACACCGGCCGCATTACGCCCGCCGGGGTGGAATGGCTGACCCACAGCCCCCGGAGAATTACCCTCATCTAAACCAGGGCGGGCGGTAGGCTGCCCGGGACTTCCGGCCTCTCGGGGCCGAGCGGGATCGCGAGGCTACCATAACCCGGTTGCGAATCTTAAAATATGTTAACTTTCTGCATTTTTGGAATAAAATAACGGTATGAAGCACTTAATCCGGGCTCATTTCTTGGTTCTCATGACGCTCCTGGGGTTAGCTCTCGGCGGCCGCGTCCAGGGGCCGGCCTGGGGGGCCGAGCCCGTGACCGTCTGGGCCGGGGCCCCCACCGAGAAGGCCGTGGCTCTGACTTTTGACGACGGCCCCTCCCCTACCTATACGCCGCAAATCTTGGCGTTGCTCAAACAGTACCACGCCCGCGGCACCTTCTTTGTCATGGGCCACAAGGTGGAGCAATACCCCTGGCTGGTGCGGGCGGAGCTCCAGGACGGCAATGAAGTGGGGAACCACAGCTTCAGCCATCCGCGGATGACCAAGGAGGACCAGCTCTCCCGGGAACGGCAATTGGAGCGCACCGCCGTGGACCTGGATCTCCTGGGTTGCCCTCAAAAGTTCAGGTGTTTCCGGCCGCCATACAGCGCCTATGACGATCGGCTGAAGACTTACATGGCCCACACCCATCGGCGCCTGGTCTTGTGGAGCATCGATTCCGGGGACTGGCGCGGGCTGCCGGCCCCGGCTATCATAGACAATGTGCTGACCCGGGTGCGGAACGGCGCCATCATCATTTTTCATGACAGCGACGAACATGCCCGGGCGGACCGCCATCCCACGGTGGAGGCCCTGAGAACTATCCTGCCGGGCTTGCAAGCCGCCGGCTACCGGATGGTCACGGTCTCGGAGCTTATGGACCACCGCCATTCTCGCCTTCAGCACCAAGGGATCGGCAAATAAAGGGCCAGGCGGCCAGCGCCGGAAATCCTCCTGGTCCTTGATTTTCTCCGGGTCAGCGGCGCGATCTTCCTAAGCTTCAACTCCGGCGCCTCCATGGCTGATCTCGCGCGTCTTCACATATTGAGGATATTTAATCCGGCTTGAGTATGATATTTTAGGATGAAGTCAACCGGATAGCGGAGTGGACGGATGGATATTCCCGCAATGGTTCAGCAGATGGCCAAGGAAGCCAGAGGCGCCGCCCGGCAACTGGGGGCGCTGTCCCGGGGGGTGAAAGACCGGGTCATCCTCCGGGTGGCGGAGCTCTTGGGTGAGCGGCAGGCCCAGATTCAGGCGGCCAACCGGCAGGATGTGGAGGCGGCCCAGGCCCAGGGCCATGCCGCGGCCTTTCTTGACCGGCTGACGCTGACCGACAAGGTGTTTACCGCCATGATCAAGGGGCTCAAGGAAGTGGCGGCCCTGCCCGACCCGGTAGGGGCCGTCACCGGCATGTGGGTGCGGCCCAATGGCCTGAAAGTGGGGAGACAGCGCATTCCCTTGGGGGTGATCGGCTTTATTTATGAGTCTCGTCCCAATGTCACGGTGGATGCCGCCGCTCTTTGCCTCAAAAGTGGTAACGCCGTGATCCTCAAAGGAGGCAAAGAGGCCCTGGAATCCAATCTGGCCCTGGCCCGGGTGATGCAAGAGGCCCTGGCCGAAGCCGGGGCCCCCCAGGCCGCGGTGCAGGTTATCCCCAGCGTCGCCCGGGAGGCGACCCTGGCACTGCTGCAACAGGACGAACTGGTGGACCTGATCATCCCCCGGGGCGGGGAAGGGCTGATCCGGTTTGTGGCGGAGCACTCCCGCATCCCGGTGTTGAAGCATTACAAGGGGGTGTGCCATATCTTCGTGGATACGTCCGCCGACCTGGATATGGCCGAAGAGGTCTGCTTCAATGCCAAGGTGCAGCGCCCCGGGGTGTGCAACGCCATGGAGACCATGCTGGTCCATGAGGCCGTGGCCCCGGAGTTTTTGCCCCGCATGTTTGCCCGTTTCCGGCAGGCCAGGGTGGAGTTGCGGGGTTGCCCCCGCACCCGGGAAATCGATGCCCAGGTGATCCCGGCGCAGACGGAAGACTGGGGCGCAGAATTTCTGGACCTGATCCTGGCGGTGCGCGTGGTGCCCGACCTGGACGCGGCCCTGGATCATATCGCCCGGTACAGTTCCAACCATACGGAGGCCATCATCACCCGGGACTATGCCCGGGCCCAGAGGTTTTTAACCGAGGTGGACTCATCCGTGGTGCTGGTCAACGCCTCGACCCGCTTTAATGACGGCGGCGAGCTGGGCTTGGGGGCGGAAATCGGCATCAATACCTCCAAACTGCACGCCTTCGGGCCCATGGGCCTGGAAGAGCTGACCACCACCAAGTTTATCGTCTATGGCGACGGGCAAGTCAGAACCTGAGGTGCCGCAGCGCCTGGGGCTGTTCGGCGGCACCTTCAACCCCATCCACCATGGCCACCTGCGCTCGGCGGAAGAGGTCTGCGAGGCCCTGGCCTTGACCCGTCTCTGGTTCATCCCGGCGGGCCATCCCCCCCACAAGACCAGCCGGGACATCACCCCCTTCGAGGTCAGGCTGGAGATGACCCGGCTGGCGGTGGGAGACCACCCGGTGATGTCGGTATCCGACCTGGAAGGCCGGCGGCCGGGGAGATCCTATTCCATTGAGACCTTGCGGCAGATTCGCCGGGAATTAGGGCCCACCTGGGAGCTCTATTTTATTCTGGGGCTGGATGCCATGCTGGAAATTGGCACCTGGAAGGATTATCGTGAGTTGTTCACCTTGAGCCACTTTGTGGTGTTGGATCGCCCGGGGTATGACCGCCGCCGGCTGAAGGAAGTGCTTATCCGGGAGGTCCATCCCGAATGCCGGCCGCTCCGGGAGGAGCCGGGTTTTCAGCATCCTTCCGGCCACAAGGTGGTCTTTCAGGAAACGACGCTGATGGATATCTCCGGCACCGGCATCAGGAATCTGGTGCGTCAGGGGCGTTCGATTCGCTACCTCTTGCCGGAGGCAGTACAAGGTTATATAATGAAAAATAGACTTTATCGTTAGGGAGGAACGCGCAGCGGCCACTTCAGCCCCTCTCACCCCGGCGGCATTGATGGAACTGGCCGTCAGGACCATAGCCGTCCACCAGGGCATAGAGCCGGTGGTCCTGGAGGTGACCAAGGTCTGTTCTTTTGCGGATTATTTTATCGTCTGCTCCGGCAATTCCCGGCGTCACGTGTTGGCCCTGGCCCAACATGTGGAGGAAGCCCTGGCCCAGGTCGGGGTAAAGCCTTTGGGGGTTGAAGGTCTTCAAGAAGGACAGTGGGTGTTATTGGATTACAACACCATGGTAATTCACATCTTTTTGCAGCAGCTGCGCGAGTTTTATAACTTAGAGGATCTTTGGTCCGAGGCTCCCAAAACTACGATAGACCCTGACAGCGACGCCTTCAATTCTGCTCGCCTCTCTTCTCAGGAGACTTTGTCCACCGGCGATACGGACGTCAATCCGACATGAATAAATATTCCCCCTGGAGGCTGGCGGCCATACTTTTTCTGGCCGCGAGTCTAGTCCTGGTGCCCGTCTGCTCCAGTTGGGCGCTGTTCGATGAGCTATCCGGGGGCCTGACCGTTGAAAAGGAGAAGCAAATAGGAGAACAATTTCTCCTGGAAGTGCAGCAAGAAATCCCTCTCATTCAAGATCCCTTCCTGACCTCTTACATCAATCATCTGGGTCAGAAACTGGTGGCTCAAATGGGGCCCCAGCCTTTCAAGTACAAGTTTTTTATTGTGGATGACCCCACCATGAATGCCTTTGCCGTACCGGGCGGTTACATCTTTATCCACACCGGCATGATTCAGATGGCCGACCGGGAAGGAGAACTGGCAGGGGTTATGGCCCATGAAATTTCCCATGTCTATTGCCGGCACATGTCCAAGATGATGGAGAAATCCCGGGTGGTCACCGTTGCCAGTTTGATCGGCGCGCTGGCGTCCGTTTTCTTGGGAGGCCTAGGGACCCCCCTCATGGTGGGTTCCATGGCCGCGGGGCAAAGCGCCATGTTGAAATACAGCCGGGAAAACGAAGCCGAAGCCGACGCGCATGGATTCTGGTGGATGGCCAAAGCCGGCTATAACCCCCGGGATATGATCAGCATATTCAATAAAATGAATAAACAGCGGTGGTTGGAAGGCGGCAAGGTTCCCGTCTACCTCGCTACTCACCCGGATACGGATAACCGGATCGTAGAACTCTCACACCAACTGGTGATGCATCAGAAAGAATTACCGCCGGAAAAAGACAGTCCGGCATTTCACTATTTTACCGTCAAGCTGGCGTCCATTTGCGGCAATCCGAACCAACTCCTGCGACGCATGACCCAAGAGGCGCTGCACGAGCCCAATAATCCCGTCTACCCCTATGGTAAGGCCCTGGCGCTGGCCAAATTGGAGCGGCATAAGGAGGCGCTGGCCGCGTTTCAGGAGGCCTTGCGGCTGGCCCCGGACAACCATCTGATCAAACGGGACCTGGCCATATTTTATTTTAACCACAATCAATACCCCGAGGCGCGGCAACAATTGAACGAGCTGTCGCAGCGCTATCCCCAGGACGACGTGGCGCTGTACTACTTGGGGCGGATTTATCAGGAGCGCAAGCAAATCGATCAGGCCTTGCCCCTGTTTGAAAAGGTCCACCAGTTGAATCCCGCCTTCAGCGATGTCTGCTACAACCTGGGGACCCTTTACGGCGAGAAGGGGCAACTGGGGCTGGCCCACTATTATTTAGGGTTCTATAGCCTCAACGTCAAAGCCCTACCCACCGCCATGTTTCATTTTCAAAAGGCGGTAAAAACCTTGTCCCCCTCTGATCCCCGTTACACCGAAGCGCAGCTCCAGCTGACCCGGCTACAAAAAATGAAGGTCAGGGTACGTTACTAAAGCTTGAGGGGCTGCGTGGCAGGCACTTATCCTGCCGGTAGGCTGCAGCAGGAAAAACCACCATGCCGATTTATGAATATCGCTGCCAGGAATGCCGGCGAATTTCCAGTTTCTTAATCTTAAATCTGCATAAACCCTTCACGCCGGCGTGCCGGCAGTGCGGCGGCCATTCCCTGGAACGGGTTCTTTCCCGGGTACATGTGCGTCTTTCTGAAGAATCTCGCCTGGAACGCCTCGCCGATCCTGCCACCTGGGCCGGGGTAGATGAAAACGATCCCCGGAGCATGGCCAAAATGCTGAAAAAGATGGGGCGGGAGATGGGCGAGGATTTTCCCGGGGAGGTGGATGAATTAGTGGAAGAAGCCATGGGAAGCCAGGAGGGTGATGCCGCCGGAGAGGGGGAGCTGTAGCCATTCTGTCCCTCCCCGGCGGCTAGCGCCTGGATATGGTCCACCGTGCCAGATCCCAGGACTGCGGCAATCGGCCCTGACCCGCGATTTCCCCTCAGGTTCGTGTCTTCTCAAGGTCAAGCTAACCTTCCTTGCCTTTGGCCTTCCGAGTTAGGCCCACCAGGCCGAGGAGGCCGCTGCCCAGCAGCAGGAAAGTGGGCGGGATCGGAGTATCAAGGGGAGGACCTATCTGGGCCAGGCCCTCAGAGATCACCACCGCGCCGCTTTGATCCTTCAAATAAACCAGGCAGAAATCATTCCAGGGACTGAAGTCATTTCCCAGAAAGGCCCAATCAAAGGCAAACGTGGCTCCGGCCCCAAGGTTTATGACCGTTTCCAGCATCGCCCCTACGGTGCCGGCTTGCCCCGCGGCATTGTGAAACATGGAGGTGTCAACCCCGGTGGATAAACCCAACAAGTCGGCCAGGAACTCACCCTGGGTGGGGTAATACAGGTTGCCTTTGGCCGACATCTTCCAGTTGCCGACGTCGGCATCACTGGTGCCCAGCAACTCATAGCCCGAGAGGTTGCCCTGCTCGAATCCCCGATTGACTCCTCCACCCCCCTGGCTCAGATTATCCAACAGCAGTTCGGAATAGGCAGAATTGTCAATAACGTTACTCACCACCAACCCGACGGTGCCGTTAAACCCGCCGGGTCCGGCGGTATAGGTATAGGTCTGCCAGCCGGTATCGCCTTGATCGGGCAGGTAGATCCAGGCCGCCGCCCCATAATTGGTTACCAGGGTGAATAAAACGCCAACAATATTGATCAGTAAGGTTTTCATGGCGCTCCCTCTCCCACCGACTTCTGTTCTGGTAGTTTGATGGCTCCCCGGCAGCCACCCGGTGACCAGGGGCGAGTTCTGTGCCCCGCCGGGGCCCGAAGCAGGTGAACCAGAGGCCGGTGCTTTTACCGGGGGTAAAGAGCAGGATCTGTGCCAGGGTTTAGGGGCGATAATTCGGGAAAAGCTTGGGGGCTGCGGGGAAAAAGTATAGGGGTCGAGGATATGGCTGCACCAAAGCCTAGGCATTGGCAAGCATAGGTGAAGGGTCCGACTCCCGGGGGGCTAGCGGGGCTCGCCGGAGGCAGGCTGCCGGTATCGGGCGTCGGCAGGGATTGAACCCCGCCCACCTTGCGGCAAAGACCTCAACCGGGGCTAGTCGGCTTTGGGTTTGCGGGCGGGACCGCCGCTTTTGTCGGGCTTTTTCGCCAGCTTTTCGGTACCGGAAGGAGGGGGGGTCGTGATCTTATAAACGGTATACCAGGTCCCTTTGGCGTCCTTGGTCTTTTTGAGGGTCGCCTTGATCCCCTTTTTTTGCAATTCCGCTACCTTGGCCTGGGCCTCCTTACTGGAGCGATACTGGGCGACCCGCACCTGGGTGGGATGGGACTTGGCCTGAACTTTGTCATGGTCTTTGGCCTTGGAGGGCCGCGGTTTAGGAGCCGTGTCAAAGCTATTCTGAAACTTAAGCTTCTTCACCATTTCCTGTCGCACCCGCCGCAGTTCTTCTTCCCGGGACTTATGGTCGCGATGGCTGGTCCCGGTCTTGCCTTTTTTCTTCGCAACGCTCATGGCGGCGGGGGTCGGCAGGGGCGCGATGGAGCCGGTCACCGGCGCGGGCGGCCCAGGCTTGGCAGCCACCGCCGCCGGCGCGGGGGAGGCC
>JBAVUP010000190.1:0-10677 GCA_049696835.1 Desulfobaccales bacterium | reverse complement strand
CCAGAAGCCACTTTTTATTGGCTGACCTTAACTCCAGAAATATTACCTGCTTCGCAGGTTGAGGTGCTTTTGAAACCAGATATCGGCGGTTTGATGACGCTCTTAGCTACCGAGTTTGATCTAGCTCTTAATTTTGATAAAGACCGGGAAGCCTGCGCTTTCATGAACTTGATCTCTGCGAAAGCAAAAAAAGGGTTTCACCTGCATAACGGCAAGCCCTCGCCTATAGATCAAGATGCGCAACATAAATTCATGACCGGAATATTCGATGACCTAAGTAAAAGAAACCCAAAGCATTATGTTGCTGAGGTCTTTGAGATTGCCGGGGTGGGCGACTTTTTAGATGAGCCCTATCTTTTAGAGAATACCGAGAAAGGCAAACACCTTTGGCAATTGGATAATAGCAAACCGGTTATTGGTCTCAATACCGGGTGCGGCGGGCGATGGCCTTCCCGACTTTGGCCGGAGAATCATTGGGAAGACCTGGCAAGCAGCCTTTTAGAGAGAAATTATGAAGTGCTTTTATTGGGAGGAGAATCTGAGGACGCCAAAAATTGTCGGCTGGCGAACGCCAGCGGGGCAAAATACTTTGGTTACTTCACATTGCCAGTCTTTATCGATTTGGTGGATGCGTGCGATGCCGTAATAACTCAGGTAACCATGGCTTTACATATAGCAATAGGATTAAAGAAAAAAGTGGTCCTCATGAATAACATTTTTAATTCTAAGGAATTTTATTTGTATGGATTGGGAAAAATAGTCGAGCCGATTTCCGGCTGCGATTGTTTTTATTCTCCCCATTGTCGCAGAGAATTGGCAGGAGGCATACACTGCATGAAGGATATCACAGTGAAAAGAATTATTGATGCAATTACCAACTTATTTAATGATCTCAATTAACTGCCAAATCCAAACGTCAAATGTATGTCTCGCGGATCTATGGGTTTGAGATTTTTTGAGAAAGCGGAACAGATACACTGCTGTCCGGCAGAGCAATAAGCGGGCTGTGGCAGTGCTCCCGGCGCAGCATTAGCGATAACCTCCATAACTTATCCCAATTTGGCTGATCAAAGCGGCACTCCAACCCGCAGACTTACTTCACAAAACCGCCATAGGCAGACCTCTGATGAAATCCTTGGCATCTGACCTGAAGAGTTTTTCCTCTCTGCAGGTGATGGTTTCCGGCGACTTTATGCTGGATGAATACCTTTGGGGGCAAGTGGAGCGCATCTCCCCAGAAGCCCCGGTGGCGGTGGTGGACATCCGGCGAGAGACGTACACCTTGGGAGGCGCCGGCAACGTGGTCAACAACCTGGCAGCCCTGGGGGCTCGGGTGGCGGTCCTGGGTGCGGTGGGCGAAGACGACGCGGCCCTCCGGCTGCGCGATAAATTGTCGAGCCTCGGAGTAGAGACGGAGAGCCTTTTGGCGGAGCCAGGGCGGTGCACTTCCCGGAAGACCCGCCTCATGGGTAATGAGCAGCAGATGGTCCGTATCGATCGGGAGACCCGTGCCCCGATCTCGGGAACCATTGAAGGCAATATGCTGGAAAGGTTTCAGGATTTACTACCGCGCCTGGACGCCATCGTGCTGTCGGATTATGGCAAGGGCACTCTTACCCCCGGTCTCTTGCGGGAGGTGATCGCCCAAGGGCGGGCTCGGGGGCTGCCGGTGGTGGTGGACCCCAAAGGCCGGGATTACTCTCGGTATGCCCGGGCCACGGTCATTACCCCCAATCGCAAGGAGGCCGAGTTGGCGGTAGGCTTTCCCCTGGATGCTTGGGAGGATCTGGTCCGCCCCGCGGGCCGTCTCCGGGCAAGCCTGGAATTGGACCATCTGCTGCTTACCTTGGGAGCCGAAGGCATGCTGCTCCTTCCCCGGCATGGGGACGAAGTGCATATCAAGGCGCAGGCCCGGGAGGTCTTTGACGTTTCAGGCGCCGGGGACACGGTGGCCGCGATGATGGCTCTGGGTCTAGCGCGATGGCGAGATCCGGAGAGAGCCGCCAGGGTTGCCAATGTGGCTGCGGGCTTGGTGGTGAGCAAGATCGGCACCACCCCGGTATTCCTGCGGGAATTAGAGAGGGAGCTTGCTGGTTGGGCCCCGGGGATGGCAGATAAGATTGTTTCTCTGTCGGAGTTGCCGGTCCTGGCCAGCCGCCTGCAGACTCAGGGACAAAGGATCGTCTTCACCAATGGCTGCTTTGACCTGCTGCATGCGGGCCATATTAAGTTCCTTGATCAAGCCCGCCACCTGGGAGACGTGCTGGTGGTGGCGGTGGACTCGGACGCCTCGGTTCACAGGGTAAAGGGGGCCGGTCGTCCGGTTATGTATGCCGCGCAGCGCTTGGCGGTGCTGGGAGCCCTGGAAGCGGTGGACTATCTGCTGCCCTTTGAGAGCCATCAGCTCCCTGAAATCTTAGAGAAACTGAGCCCCGACATATTGACCAAAGGGAGCGATCTACCCGAAGCAAGGGTGGCGGGCCGGGAAATCGTTCAGGCCTATGGCGGGCGGGTGGTTTTGCTGCCAATTTTTGAGGGCATTTCCATTTCTCGTCTTTTGACCTGCATTCGCCAAGGGCAAGGAATGATGGATGAAGGGCAAGTGGCGGCGCATACGGGTGAAAGATCGCCCTTAACCGCAACCACTGCGATTATTGCAGGAAAATGAGACCCGCCTGGCAAGACGCTAAGGTGAGCAGGCGCCACTCCTAAAGGAGAAGATAATATGCGCATTCTGTTGATAAATAGTCCCAAGCTGGGGGAAGCAGGGGTGCTCAATCTCATGTATCCCCCCCTGGGTTTGCTTTATCTGGCGTCTTATGTACGGGAACGGGAAGACGTTGAAGTGGCGGTGTTGGACGGCTGTCGGGAGAAGTACGCGGACTTGTTGACCCGGATTCACGCCTTTGCCCCGGATGTGCTGGGGGTCTCCTTTACCACCCAGGCGGCTACCGGTGCCTATCGCCTGGTCAATGACCTAAAACCCATACGGGACCAAGCGGAGAAACCCCTGGTCATCTGCGGCGGGCCTCACACCACCGCTCTGCCGGAGGAGGTCCTGCGCCGGTCCCACTGTGACGTGGCGGTGCTGGGGGAAGGAGAACAGACCTTCCTCGATTTGGTGCAGCAATTCCGGAAGGGCCGGCTCAAGCCCGTGGACACACTGGGAGTGGCTTACCTGGTTAACGGCGAAGTGAAAATCAACCCCAAGCGGCCATTGATTAAGGACCTTGACACGCTGCCGCTGCCTGCACGGGACCTCGTCGACCTGTCTGTTTACCCCGGAATGTACTACAAGCAGGAGAAAACGGAAACTTACCTGACCTCCTCCCGTGGCTGTCCTTATAACTGCGTGTATTGCTCCAATCCGGTGTGGAAGCATCAGAAGCCCTGGTACCGCCTACGTTCGCCCCAAAAGGTGGTGGACGAAATCGAGCATATCGTCAATGATCTGGGCATCCGGGAAATATATGACCAGACCGACGAATTCAACGGCAACCTGAAATGGGCCAAGGCGGTGTGTGATGAAATCGTGCGACGGGATCTTAAGGTGAAAATGAAAGCCCAGTTGCGCAGCGACCGGGTGGACCAGGAACTGGCCGAGAAGATGGCCGCCGCCGGCTTCTGGTTGACTCTCTTTGGGGTGGAGAGTGGGAACGCCAGCACCCTGCGAGGCATTGATAAACGCACCACGCCAGAGATGAACCGCCGAGCCCTGGGTCTCATGAAGTCTGCCGGAATCAAGACTTTCGCCCTGCTGATGGCCTTCAACGTCTGGGAAGAAGAGGGGCGGTTATGCTTTGAAGGCAAGGATGAGACCTTGAGAACCTTGGATTATGCCCGGGAGCTCATCGACGATGGGCTGCTGGACCTGATTAGCTGGTCGCTAACTACCCCCTATCCCGGAAGCAAACTATACGACATCGCCATCCATCATCACCTGATCCGCGCCGAGCTGCTGGGGCAGTGGGAGCACTGGGACTCCAGCGAGCGCATGGTGATGCAGCTACCGGGCATCACCGAAAAAGACTGGATTAAAATCCAGAACCAAGGAAAGAAACTCCAATTTTTCTTATTGCTGAAGAGCGGCACTTTCAATCTGAAGTCATTCCCACTGTATGCTAAGCGAGGGTTAAGCCAGATCAAAAAGGCTATCACGCGCAGATCATAGAGCCGCGGCAGCCTGCTTGGATGGAGAAAACTGCATGGATTGTTCGCCACATGATCATACCTCAGGCTTGCCAAGGGGCAGCTGATGGAAGCCTGCGTCATCACCACCTATCGATGCAACGCCCGGTGCCAGATGTGCAACACCTGGCAGCACCCCTCCAAAATGTCCGAGGAGATCGGGCCGGAAATCATGCAGAAGCTCCCTGGAGGGCTGGATAAAATTAACATTTCCGGGGGAGAGCCGGGATTGCGGGGTGATCTGGCGGAGATTGTCGCGGTGCTGGACACCAAGACCCGGGCCATCGATATCAGCACCAACGGCTACTTCACTGACCGGTTGGTGGAAGTGGGCCGGCAATTTCCAGACGTGGCCTTCCGCATCAGCGTGGAGGGGTTCCCCAAACTCAATGACGGGCTGAGAGGTATTCAAAACGGCTTTGATCGGTCCTTGAAAACGGTAATCCGTCTGAGGCGGGCAGGCGTGAAAAATGTAGGGTTCGGCATCGTTATTTCCGACAGGAATAAATCTGATTTATTAGACCTTTATCACCTCTGCGTCATGATGAACATCGAGTTCGGCAGCGCCACCATGCACAACTCTTTCTATTTCCACAAACATGACAACCGGGTGGAGGACCTCAACGGCACCGTGGAGCAAATGCATAAATTCATTGAAGGCCTCCTGCAGTCCCAACGGAGCAACCTGAAACTACGCGTCAAGGATTGGGGCCGTGCCTTTATCAATTACGGCCTCCTCCAGCATATTCAAGGTAAATCCCGGCCTATACCTTGCAAAGCAGGCAAGGACCTGTTCTTTTTGGACCCCTACGGCCGCATCTTGGCGTGCAACGGTTCCCGGGAGCCCTGGGTCATGGGCGACCTGCAAGAGCAGTCCTTTGACGACATCTGGCACAGCCCCCAGGCGGTTGCGGTGCGGGAACAGGTGGCCCGGTGCCCGCGTAACTGCTGGATGGTGGGCAGCGCCCGCCCTGCCATGCGCAGTAATCCCTGGATTCCACTGCGGTGGATTGCCCGCAATAAAATCAAGCTGGCTCTGAAAAAAGATATGTGGTCTTAGGTTAACGGCGTTATGCGTGCCAATCCCCCCAAACATGTGGCGGTCATGGGGATTAAAGGCCTCCCGGCCAAAGGGGGAGGGGAGCGGGTGGCCGAGGTCATCATTGACGCGGCCCTGGCCAACGACTATAGGGTGACGGTGTATGCCAAGAAGAGCTATCTGAAGGAGACCAACCTTCCTAAAAATTTGGAAATCATCCCGATTCATGATCTCCCGGGAAAGCATCTGAGCGCCTTCTCTTTCGGCTTAGCCTCCGCCTTCCATGCTCTGTTTCGGAGAAACTACGATTTAATCCACCTCCATTACGCCGATTTCGGCTACATCGTTCCCCTGCTCAGGCTGCGGTATAAAGTCCTGGGTACTTCTCACGGGGCGGAATATCATCGGGATAAATGGGGCAGCATGGCCAAATGGTGTTTCCAGTTATTCGAGATGCCCTTTGTCCGCCTGACTAATGCGTGCACCAGCGTGTCCAAGTCCCTGGCGGAATATTATTCCCGGAAATACGGGAAAGATGTCCTGTATATCCCCAACGGCATCAATCCCTATCAGGCCCGGGGGGTTAACCTGTCGAAAAAAAAATATCGTCTTCCCCCTGGCTATATCCTTTTTTGTGCGGGCCGCATTATTCCCAGCAAGGGCTGCGACCTGTTGCTGGAGGCCAACCGGCGGCTGGGGCTGAAAGTGCCGGTGGTGGTTATCGGAGATATGGAGGGCGATGTGGCCTACAAAAAATATCTCCTGGAACTGGCCGAACCAAATATTGTTTTCCTTAACTTCATTTCTTCCAAAGACGAATTGTTTGAACTGATCCGTAATTGCCGCTTCTTTGTTTTTCCTTCAATCTATGAGGCCATGTCCATGATCCTCTTGGAGGTGGCGTCTTTGAAAAAGGGCCTGGTCTGCAGTGATATACCCGAGAATGTGGAAGCCATCGGCCCTCATGCAGTTTACTTTGCATCGGCTAACATCAGTGATTTACAGGAAAAGTTAGAGTATGCCCTGCGTTACCCGGAAAAAATGACCCAAATGGCTGAGGCCTCTTATAGCTGGGTGATGCAGCATAGGCAGTGGCAGGAAATAACCAAATCTTATCTTGAACTATATGCAGGCCTTTAATGCTCTGGCGACCAGCAAATCATAGAATTATTGTCCAGATAGCTGATGCGGTGACGACGCTGCTCAGTTTCGTCACCGCGTATTATCTCTGGGAAATAGTGCGGTCGATGGCTCCGGAATGGCTGATGGGGTCTGACGTTGTCCTTAATCATCTTTACGTTATTATCATGGCGGCGTCGGCAGTATTATGGGTCATGATATTCAATTTCCAGGGCGCTTATTCCTACCAGCGTTTTACCTCCTTCGCCACGGAAACCAAAATTATCTTGAAGACGGTCCTTTGGGGGTCGCTGCTTCTCATCGGCTTGTTCTTTTTACTGCGACCCGGGTATGTCCCCAGGACATGGGTGGCGCTATTTATCGTGGTGAATCTGGGGCTTTTAACCTTGGAAAAACTTCTCCTCTTTTCCACTGCCAAGATTATGAGGCGGCGGGGGCAGAACCGTAAGACGGTTCTGGTGGTAGGCATTGGCAATCAAGCCCGGCGATTTGTCGATACCATTCAGAAACATTTCCATTGGGGGTTGGATATTGTTGGTTTCCTTGATGGTGCCAGGGAAAACGTGGGGCGAGACATCCTCGGGAAGAAGATTCTCGGGACTTTTGATGATACGCCCCGGGTCTTGCATATGCACCCGGTGGACGAAGTGATTATCACGGTCTCTACCCGGCGGCTGGGTGAAGTGCAGGAGGTTCTGGAAACCTGCGAGCGAGAGGGGGTGCAGTTAAGAATTATTTCCGATTTCTTGGGGAAGATAGCCAAGGGATTCCGGGCCGAGATGATTTATGGCCTGCCCATTATCAGCATCAGTTATATCCCGGAAAAGCAGGCGTCCCTGATGGCCAAGAGGGGCATGGATATCGTCATTTCTTTAACAGCCCTGACCTTGTTGGCCCCCCTCTTCCTGATCATTGCCGCGGCCATTAAGCTGTCTTCTCCAGGTTCGCTGTTCTATGAGTGGAATGTGGTGGGTTGCAATAAGAGACCGTTTAAAAGCTGGAAATTTCGGACCATGGTGGTAGGGGCCGACCGCCTGAAAGCCCAATTGGCGCCGCTCAATGAGATGAAAGGACCGGTCTTTAAGATCGCCAACGATCCCCGGGTCACCCCCGTCGGCAGAATTTTAAGAAAATTTAGCCTGGATGAGCTGCCGCAACTCTGGAGTGTGTTGAAAGGGGACATGAGTCTGGTGGGGCCTCGTCCAGCCGGGCCCCATGAGTTGGTGCGGTATGAGAGCTGGCAGCGCCGGAAATTGAGCACCAAACCGGGAATAACTTGCTTATGGCAGGTAAACGGCCGGAATAAGATTAATAATTTTGATGATTGGGCCAAAATGGATCTGGCGTACATTGATAACTGGTCATTATGGCTGGATTGTAAAATTCTCTTGAAGACCATTCCGGCGGTCATTACCGGTAAGGGGGCCAGCTAACGTGGCACCATCGGCTTTGCAGCTTGAGAATAGGACCGCCTTGATAACCGGCGCTAGTCGCGGCATCGGTAAGGCCCTGGCTGTCTCGCTATCAAGGGCCGGGGCTTTTGTCGGGATTATCAGTCGCCGCCAAGAGGCGCTCCACCAAGTTGCCGGTCAAATAACCGACCGCGGTGGACAGGCGGTCCCCCTGGTGGCCGATGTGGCCCGGCCGGAAGCGATCAAGGAGGCAGTCAGCAGGGCCCTGGAGGTAATGGGCCAAATCGACATTCTGGTCAATGCGGCGGGGATACAGGCGCCCATAGGCCCGTTTCTGGAAAATGACTTACTGGCGTGGGAACATACTATTCACGTTAATTTATTGGGGGCAGTCCGCATGACCCACGCGGTTTTGCCGATGATGCAGGCGAGGCGGCAGGGCAAAATCATCAACTTTTCCGGCGGCGGCGCCACGGCGCCGCGACCCTGCTTCAGCGCCTATGCCGCCTCCAAGGCAGCCCTGGTGCGATTCACCGAAACGCTGGCGGTGGAGCTGAAACCTTATAATATCCAAGTCAATGCTGTGGCCCCGGGGGCGGTCAACACGCGGATGCTGGATGAAATTTTAGCAGCCGGGGAGAAAGCCGGTGCGGAATACCACCAGGCCCAGGAAAGGGCCAGGCAGGGTGGCACCCCTGTAGAACTGGTCTGCGAGCTGGTGAGGTTTTTGGCTTCCCCTGCTTCCGGTAGTCTCACCGGCAAACTCATCAGCGCTCCCCATGACCCCTGGCGGGAGTGGGGCGGTAAGGATGATCAGTTAAACACCACTCCCCTCTACACTATCCGCCGCCTGGACCCCTTTACGATCAAACCTATCATTAAGGACTTAGAATAAAACCATCATGAAGATCGGCATCGTGGGATGTGGGTTGATAGGCAACCGGCGCGCCCAAGTGGCTCAAGCGTTAGAGGATGAAGTACTCCTGGTGGCTGACATCGAAGCGGAGCGGGCGCGAGCGACGGCGAAGGCGGTGGGAGCTGACTGGCATGATGACTGGCAGCAGGTGACCAACCATCCCGACATCGAAGCGGTCATCGTCGCCACCGTCAATAAGAGCCTGTTGCCGGTAACCCTCGGGGCGCTGCAATCCGGTAAACACGTATTATGCGAAAAACCCTTAGGTCGCAATGCCCGGGAAGCAAAGGAAATGGTGGAGATGGCGCAGAAGGCCGACCGGGTGCTCAAGGCAGGTTTTAACCACCGGCACCACCCGGCTATCTGGCGGGCCCACGAGTTGGTGCAGGCAGGCAAAATCGGCCCCCTTGTGAGCATCAGGGCCGCCTACGGCCACGGGGGCCGACCCGGGTACGATCAAGAATGGCGAGGCGACCCTGAGCTGGCCGGGGGGGGCGAACTGCTGGACCAAGGAGTGCATATTGTGGACCTCTGCCGCTGGTTTCTGGGGGATTTTGTCCAGGTAAGCGGCATGCTGGGCACCTGGTTTTGGCATGTGCAACCGCTGGAGGACAACGGTTTTGCCCTGCTGCGCACTGCCTCAGGGCAGATTGCCACTATCCACACCAGTTGGACGCAATGGAAGAATCTCTTTCGCTTCGAGATCTTCGGCCGGGACGGGTATCTGCTGGTCAACGGCCTGGGGGGGAGTTACGGGACTGAAACTCTGACCCTGGGGTTGCGTCGGCCGGAGTCCGGACCGCCCCGTGAGGAAATCTGGCAATTCCCGGGGCCAGATAATTCCTGGCAGGCTGAATGGCAAGAATTTAAAACGGCCATTGGTGAACAACGCCAGCCCCTGGGAAACTGCCATGACGGTTACCACGCGGCCAGGGTGATTGATGCCATCTATGAGTCCACAAAAACCGGGCGGGTGGTTGACCTGGAAAACCAGCCATGAAAGCCATGCTCCTGGCGGCAGGTTTTGGCACCCGTTTGAGGCCTATCACTGACCACCTGCCCAAGTGCATGGTGCCGGTGGCCGGCAAGCCGGTATTACAGTGGAATATCGAGTGGCTGCGGTCTCAAGGTATTCTAGATCTGGTGGTCAATCTGCATCATTATCCTGAGGCGGTCACCGGATATTTTGGAAACGGCACTGCCTGGGGGGTTCGCCTGGAGTATTCTTACGAGCCTCAATTGCTGGGAACAGCCGGGTCGCTCTGGGCGGCCCGCCGGTTCCTTGCCTCGGGAAGCTTCTGGGTGGTCTATGCCGATAATCTGCTGCACTGTTCCATGGAGCGGATGGAGAACCTGCACCGAGTCCATGGGGCCACCCTCACCATGGGGTTGTTTTGGCGTGAGGATGTGAGCGCCAGCGGGGTGGTAGGGCTCGACGGCAATGGCCGGATCACCGGGTTCAAGGAAAAACCGGCAGCCCATGAAGTACTGAGCCACTGGGTCAATGCCGGCATATTCCTTTGTGAGACCATGGTCCATCAATTCATCCCTCCTGGTCGAGCCAGTGATTTTGGCCACGATATCCTCCCCGCAATGCTGTCCGCCGGGGAACCCCTGTACGGTTATACCCTGGGCCCCGGAGAAACCCTTTATTGGATTGACACCCCGGAAGATCTGGCCCGCACCGCCGCGGCTTTACAGTCAGGCCCGGCTCCAGGATAATGAAGCCGTCGTTTATCCGGCACCTCTGGGGGATTGACAGGGGCCGGCAATTCGCCTGGCTGGATTCCGGGGTGGCGGTGCCGAAAGATCTCGTTCATGGGGGTGGGGGAAGTCCTTTCGCCTGATGCCCATAGTTTTCCCAGCCTTTCGACTTTAGTCGCCATCTGGCGGCGCTCTGCTTATTTCCCAGTTTCTGAGATCACCCATTCTCGCCTCCATAAAGATTTGCTTTCCCTTCGCGAACTTGGTCCGGGGAAGAG
>JBAVUP010000189.1:0-21667 GCA_049696835.1 Desulfobaccales bacterium | reverse complement strand
CCCATGAGCTCCGCCATAATGACAAACCACATGGCTCCGAGGCCAATATATAGGGGGGTAGGAGTCCCAATCTACGGGTTTCCCATTTGGGCCAAAAAGAGGGGGACACAGGCCCCGGGGTGATAGGGATCATTCGTGTTCCTGTGGCTCATATTAAGAACCAAAACATTTTTTGAACATATTCTGTGGCCATGGGAAGCACCGCCAGAGAAACCGACCGCATAAGAAGCCCCAGGAGAGACGATAAGGTGGTGGCCAAGGGGAGAGGAAGACCCCCCAAGATAGCAGGAGTGCACAGGAGATACGCGGGCAATAAAAAAGAGGTTGACCGCTTAAAGGCAACCCCTGGAAATCCGTGGTGGAGCTGAGGGGAGTTGAACCCCTGACCTCTTGAATGCCATTCAAGCGCTCTTCCAACTGAGCTACAGCCCCACGTCCAAATTATTAGGTAACAAAACGGGGGCTGACTGTCAAGACCTCCAGGGGCAAATTTATCCCGCCGCGGTGGAGACTTTGCCCGCGGTTGACCGGCGCCCGGAGAATTGAGCCGGGGAGTATCCTTTGGGCGGGCGGCGGGGCAATTCGCCACGCGGCAGTATCCAGGTGAGGTGAAGTTCTGCTATAATGGCAAAAAAATCGGGGCATGCCATGCCGCCACCAGCAGGTTTCCGGAGAAGCCTCAATCCACTACTGACTTGAACTCCCATTAACCATGGCGAAAACTGGGTTCCCCCGGTTCGGGAAAAACAATATGGAAAGTATGACACCTGGGGACAAAATTAACGTACTATTTATTACCAAGCCTCTGGTATGGAGCGGCGCCGACTGTGTGTGGCTGGATGTGGCAGCCAAGCTGAATTCTGACCGGTACCACCTTCTCTATGGCTTGATCAGCAGCATTCCAGAACATAATCCTTATTGTTTCGGTTTCACCGTGCTGGAGAAGTTACATTTGCCCATCAAAGAACAATAATTGTCAAGATGATGATCTTAAAAAAGTTATTTTGCAACGTGATAAGCTCAGATGCGTTTAAATACGTTAGCGGTTTAGCAAAAATTCTCTAATGTTAGGGAAACTTCCCCAAAGACTTCTCATTGTTGCTTATTGTCCTCAGCCTCCTCTGGGTGAACCCGTGGCTGCGGCCTTTGAGAGGCTGGGGGTTGAAACCAGAATATTTCACTCCTGGCCTTGCAATACTTGGTATGATCGCTTGGTGATTCATTATATCAATCACTTCGCCCATAATCTAAGGCTGGTGTCCAAATCCGTCAACCTTTTCGAAGGGCACCCCAAGTCGCACAAAGAATGGCGCAGTAAGGAACTGATGCGCATATACCGGGAGTTTCGGCCGGACTTGGTTCTGATTACTGGGGTGCAGCGGTTCACCAAAGCAGCTTTGCAGGAATTGCATGATCACACCAGGGTGTTCTTCTGGTTTACCGAATCGGAAAAGCGTTTCGGGGAAATTGCCGCCGAACTGCCATGGTACCACCATGTGTATGTCTTATCCTCCGCGAGCCTGGAGCAGACTAAAAACTTAGGGGTCGAACATGTCAGCCTGCTGCAACATGCCGTGGATACCTCCCTGTTTCGGCCTCTAGAGTTGCCGCCAATCTGGGATTGGTGTTTCGTGGGCCAGTGGCATGAGCGGCGCCAAAAATACGTCGAAGGGCTGGCCGAAGTCTCGAAAAACTTCGTCATTTATGGCACTCGCTGGCGTAAGCACAACCTGCTGAACCCTTCCCTGTTGCTGAGGATCAAGGGAACAGGGATTTGGGGGGAAGACTTGATCAGGCTTTATAACCAGACCAGGGTCGTGGTGAACATCTCGGTTTGGGGCGATGAGAGCCTGGGAGGCAGCGGAGTAAACATGCGGCTACTGGAAGTTCCGGCCTGCCGAGCCTGTCTGCTCACCGATTATTCCCGGGATGCCCAACGGCTGCTGACGCCTGGCCAGGAGTTGGTCAGCGCCGCGAACCTGGGAGAGATGCAGGATAGGTTGGCCGAGTTGCTCACAGATACTGAAAAGCGGCGGCACATCGCCCGCTGCGGCTATGAGCGGGCCACCGGCATCCGCAATTACCATGACTTGGCCCAGCAGATTTGCCGCAATTGGGCGGCGCTAAGCCGTGCCAGCTAATTGCCCGACAGTTGCAGAACCGGGCCACCTGATGAAATAAACCGAATCATGCTCGAAGTTCCCATTAAGGTCCTCCAGTTGCTGGTGCATTTGCCCGTGGGGGGGGCGGAGAATATGGTGGCGGCCCTTGCCGCTTCCCTGGACCCCGAAATGTTCCAGGTCCAGGTCGCTACCATCGGTCCCCCGGGGCCCGTAGGAGAAGAGCTGGCCAAGGAGGGGCGGCCGGTGATCAGTCTGGGGCTGGATATCAGGCGGACCCCGGCGTGGAGCATCCTGATGGCAGTCCGGGGTCTGCTCCGGGATCTTCAACCCGACATCCTGCATACCCACCTGTACCATCCCAATCTCTACGGCCGCCTGGCCTCCCTGGGGCTGGACCTCAAAGGCATAGTGGCCACGGTCCATAACATTTATAAAAGTGTAAAGTTTCACCGTCGTATGCTAAACTGCCTGCTGGGGCGGGTTTCGGATTATGTGGTGGTCTTCAGCCCCCAGGTGCGGCAGGATGTTCAGAGGTATGATTGGATCCCCGCCGGCCGGATCCGCATGATTTCCCCGGGAGTTCGGGTCGAAGATTTGCAAGTAAAGGAAAGTATTGCCGAGGCCCGGAGGCGCTTGGGGGTAAGGGGATTTTGTATCGGTACGGTATCCCGCCTGGAGGAGCAAAAAGGCCACGCATATCTCTTGGCGGCGATTGCACGGATACGTCCGGAAATCCCGGATCTCACCTTACTGTTAGTGGGCGATGGGGAGAAAAGGGCCTCCCTGGAACGGCAGGTTCGGGATCTGGGATTGACGGAAGCGGTTCGTTTCCTGGGGACCCGGCGGGATGTGCCCCGGATATTGCGCAGCCTGGACCTGTACGTGCAGCCTTCCCTGTGGGAGGGCATACCTTTAACGCTGTTGGAAGCCATGGGCGCCGGGGTGCCGGCAATTTCCACCCGTGTCGGCCGCGCCGCTGAGGTTATCCAGGATGGGGAAAATGGCAGCCTGGTGCCGCCCGGCGATGTGCCAGCGCTGGCCCTGGCGATACTAAAGGCCTATCGGCATCCGGAGTGGCGGCGGCAATGGCAGGAAACCGGGAAGCGGACTATTCGAGAAAAATATTCTTTGAACCATATGGTACGCCAGTTTGCTGACATTTTCCTGGAGCTCTATCGGAAGGGTCAACCGCTTTGAAGAACTCTCCTTCCAGGCAGTCATATGCAATTTTGCATACCGAGGCCTCCCTGGGCTGGGGCGGGCAGGAACGGCGCATCCTGGTGGAAGCCCTGGCCATGCGCCAGCGGGGCCACCGGCCGGCCTTTGCCTGTGACCCCCGGGGAGATCTGTACGAGCGGGCCCGGCAGCAAGGGCTTCCGGTGACGCCTTTGCGGTTCGGCGGGCGGCACAACCTGAAGGCCTGGAAGACGTTGCGCCGGATACTGGGCGCGGGCGCCATCGACATTTTGAACACGCACAGTTCGCTGGATTCCTGGGTGGGGACCCTGGCCTGGCGGAGCTTGCGCACCCGGCCCCTGCTGATCCGGACCCGGCACCTGTCCACCCGGATCAAGGACAACTGGCCCACCCGGTGGCTTTACCGGACCCCGGCGGCCATCATCACCACCGGGCAGGTCACCAAGGAATTGATCATCGAACACCTGGGAGTGCCGGGTCGTCGCATTTTTTCCATTCCCACCGGGGTGGAACTGGCGGAGTTCGCCCCCCAGGAAAAAAGCCGGGAGCTGTTGGCCCAGTTGCACATTCCCGAGCATGCCTTCATCTTCGGCAGCGTGGCGGTGCTGCGCTCCTGGAAGGGCCACCTCTACCTCCTCGAAGCCCTCCACGAACTCATTGAGGGCGGCGCCCGGGCCTTTCTGATCCTGGTGGGGGAGGGTCCCTACCGGGCAATGATCGAAGAGAAAATCGAGCAATTGGGCCTGCAACACTGGGTTCGGGTGGCGGGCTTCCGGGACCAGGTGGCCCCCTGGTTTGCCCTGATGGACGTGGTGGTCCTGGCCTCCTACGCCAATGAAGGGGTGCCCCAGTCTCTGCTCCAGGCCCTGGCCATGGCCCGGCCGGTGATCGGCACCACGGTGGGCGGCATCCCGGAAGTGATCGTCGAGGAGGAAACCGGCTTGCTGGCGCCTCCCCGGGATGCCCAGGCTCTGGCCCAGGTCATGGGGCAGTTGATGGCGGACCCGGACCGACGCCGGGAATTGGGGCGCCAGGGGCGGGAGTTGGTGGTGGAACGCTTCTCCCTGGAGCAGATGGCCGCGGAAATTGAGGCGGTGTACGAGGTGTTGGGCAGCCCCGAGGGAAGAGACGGCAGGCAATGAACTCCCTTGAGGGAGCCCGGAGCCGGTCTGACGGCCGCATCTCGCCAGGGTTGGGAGATGGATCGGGGTTGGATAAGACATGAATTTTTCCCTGGCTTACCACTGGTTCTTCCTGGCCATCGCCGGGCTGCTGAGCCTGTGGGTCGCCTCCCTGCTGGCGGTGCGCCTCTGGACCAGGCGCCAGGTGATCAAAGCCCTGATTCAACAGGAGGAGGATCCGGAAACCCTCCGCATCGCCCTGCCGGACGCCCGGCCGGAAGACCAGGCGGCCCTGGAACTCATCCGGAGCTACCGGCGGCGCTACTTGCTGTCATGGTGGCCGGGCACCGCCATCTCCTTCAAAGCGATCAACGAGATGTCCCTGGAGCTGATCAAGGACATCGCCCGGGCGTACTTTCCCGACGAAGCGCGTCCGGAACTGAAGGCGTCCCTGGCCGACCTGGTCGGGCTGCACAACCGGGTGGGCGACCGGCTCGCCGCCTGGCTGGACACCAGACCCATGCGGCCCTTCAAGGACCTGGAGTTGGCCACGGTGGTGCGCTACCATGAGATGTATCAAAACCTCAAGACCCATTGGGGCTATGACTTCATCAAGCGCCACCATCTGGACCAGGTCGTGCGATGGGGGTGGACCGCGGTCAACTACGCCAATCCCTGGCATTGGGGGCACAAGGCGGCCTTCCACGGCAGCAAAGAGATGGCGGCCCGGCTGCTCATGGCCCGGATTGCCGACCTGGTGGGGGAAGAGGCGGTGCGCATCTACGGCCGGCGGCGGGAGCAGCCGGCCATCAAGGGGAAAGGCCGGGCGACGACCGGGGCGGGTTACGCCCCTCTATCCGGCTGAACCATGGGTGACCACCCTGCCCTCCCCGGCGATCGCCTCTAGCCGTGGGCACACAGCTTGACGGAAATATTACCTGCTTCGAGTGAATCATGGCGCGATGCGGCAACTGGCTGACGGCCGCCCTGGCCGCCCTCTGGTACCGTCTGGATAGGCGACACCGGCGGATCACATGGGCCAACCTCGAGTTGGCTTACGGCGCGACCTTGAGTCCGGCGGCCAAAGAAAACCTGGCCCGCGGGGTCTTCTGCCATTTCGTGCGCTTCGCCTGGGAAATCCTGGAACTGCTCCTGGCTCCGCCGGCCGTGATCCGGCGCAAAGTGCTGATCGTGGGGGAGGAGCACGTGGAGCAAGCTCTGGCCCAGGGCCGGGGCATGGTGGCCATCGCGGCGCATGCCGGCAACTGGGAGTACACCGTGATGGGCTATGGGCTGACCCACCGGCCCGTGGCGGTGGTGGGCCGGGAGTTGGACCACCCGTGGGCGGCCCGGCTGGCCCGGTATCTGCGGCAGCGGGGCGGCAACTGGATGGTGGCCAAGCAGCAGGGCATGAAGGAGATCCTGGGCCACCTGCGGCAGAACCGGGTGGTGGGGATCGTCATCGACCAGAACACCACCACCGAGGGGGGAGTGTTGGTGAACTTTTTCGGCAAGCCGGCCCGGACCACGCCGGTGGCGGCGCTCCTGGCCCGCCGGGGGGTGCCGGTGCTGCCCACCCTGTCCCGGCGCCTGGCGGACGGACGCCACCTCATGGTGATCTTCCCCCCCCTGCCCCTGATCAAGACCTCGGACCCCGAGGCCGACCTGCGCCGGCACCTGGAACTCCAGAACCGGGCCATCGAGGCCTGGGTGCGCTCTGAACCCACCCAATGGCTCTGGCTGCACCGGCGCTGGAAAAACCAGTTTCCGGAGATTTATGAGGACAGCTTTCAGCTGTCAGCTGTCAGCTGTCAGCAGAAACCAGAGAAAGATTAAGGGGGGAAAGATATTTTTGGCAGCCGCGGGCTTCAGCCTGCGACTACCAGGGCCAGCACGCCAAATGAAATAAGCCTACGTCTGGGTTGAGTTTTTACCGAAAACCGAAAACTGAAAACCCGAAAACTATTTATAAAGAGAATACCTTAATGGGGGGCACATGAACAAACCTGACGAAACCTTTCTGGCGGCATTTAAAAAGCGCGTGGCCGCGCAGGAAATCAGCCGGTTTTGGCAACTGGAATTGGAAGAATTGGCCCCCGGTCGGGCGCAGGTGAGCATGGTCTGCCGGCCGGAGATGGCCAACATCATGGAGATGGTCCACGGGTCGGCGATCTTCGCCCTGATCGACGAGGCCTTCCAGGCCGCGGTCAACGCCCACGGCACGGTGGCCGTGGCCCTCAACATGAACCTCACCTTTCATGCCGCCCCGCACATGGGCGACCGCCTCACCGCGGTGACCCGGGAGCTCCATGCCGGCCGCCGCACCGCCACCTACTTCATCGAGGTCACCGACCCCCAGGGGGCTTTGATAGCCTCCTGCCAGGCCCTGGCCTACCGTAAGGATACGCCCCTGGCACTGCCCCCGGTATAATGCTGTTTTCTGTTTTCTGTTTTCGGTTGAATTAAGTTTGCATATGAAATGGCAAGCGGTATAAGCCCGGACCAGGGACGTGAGATGCGGGAACCTATGGGACCACAGGTTATTTTTCGTCTTTTTCCTGGTCGTAGATGAGCGACACCGTTTGGGAGACCCGCTGCGCCCAGGTCGGGTCATCCTTGTTCAATTCGACTTCCGCATAAAAATCACTAAAATCATGGTCAATGAGCTTGTAGGGATTTTTACTACTATCGGAATCAAAAAAGGTATGCCGCAGTTCATGCCGCAAGACCCTTTCAATGTCATCGTCATTACAATGGTGCAGCATTTTACTGTCCAACAACATGATATAATCATAGCCGTCTTCCGGCGCCTCCTCTCTCGATAAAAATTTCACTAAATCTGAAGGCTTCATGATCTTGCCCAGCGCAATATTGCCCCTGTGCATCATCTTCTTTTTATTATTGAGAAAGAGTATCTTCGCATTGGTTAAATGCGGGAAATGTTGAGCTTTGATTTTTTCATACAGGGCAATAACGTGGTCGGAAACGTGTTCATACTTCATCAAGATTCTCCTTTTTGAGCTTTCTCAAGAAATAAGGTTCGCCGAGTGGCACGTGGCCAGGCGGCGCGGGCTTATGGGGGACACCTGGCTTGATCAAAAGAAAAAGGCTGTGCATCACAGCCTTGAAGTTTTTGATCGGTGGTGGCGGGGCCCAGAATCGAACTGGGGACACGCGGATTTTCAGTCCGCTGCTCTACCGGCTGAGCTACCCCGCCTCCAAGGGTTTTGTTTATCCCGTGCTTCTGCGTTTGTCAATACAAAATCGGCCTTGCCAAATCAGGGAAATCCATGGACAATGTCTCCATTAAACCGGCACTTTTCAGGTAACCGGATTCCTGATAGGGACAAGATTTCAGAGATAAGGTAAGATGATTGACCCGCCCTCAACCTGGCCCTCTCCCCCAGCGGGGGGAGAGGGAGAAAATCTATGGTTTTTTCAAGTCTTACTAAGGTTACCCCGTGGAATAATCGGGGAAAATGCGCTACCGAATTAATGAACCACTGCACCAGGATTAGGCCCTAAGGAACGCTCCCGTGACGGACCCCTACGTTCTCATCGTTGGCCCTGACGCCGAGACCAGCCGGCGCCTGGCCGATATCCTGGCCAGGGTCCCTTACGAGACGGCCCGCTGCCGGTGGGACCAGTTGGCCGACCAACTCCAGGCCCGGACCCCGGACCTGTTGCTGCTCCTGGAAGAAGCCGGGGTGGTGCAGCCGTGGATTCGCCGGCTCAAGAATGAGGCAGCCACCTGGAACCTGCCCATTATCGTGGCGCTGGCCGAATTCTCCGATGCGGCCGCGGCCTGGGCCCTGGAGGTAGGGGCGGACGAGTTCCTGCTCCCGCCCTTTTCGCCCCAGGAGGTCCTGGCCCGGGTGAGGGTGGTGCTCCGCCTGCAACACGACCGGCGCCTGCTGTTGGCCTCCCACGAGGAGTTCTCCCGGATCTTCCAGGAGACCGGCCATCCCCTGTTTTTCTGCAATCGCTGGGGGGCGATATGCAACCTCAATCCCGCCTTGCGCCGCCTCCTGGGCTATCCGGGGAAACGAGGCGCGCCGGTACCGGTGCCCCTGGAGGAGTTGCTCTACGCCGATGAGGATCGGGAGCGTTTCCGGCGGATTCTCTCCCAACCGGGGGCGGCGGCTCACGTGAAGCTGCACCTGGTGAACCGCCAGGGCCAGCCGTTGACGGTGCTGATCAACGACCTGGCCTTGCAGGACCGCCCGGATGAGGTGGTGAGTTTTCAGGTGCAGCCGGTGGGGGCTCCCTCCCCGCTCAAGCGGGCCCTCCAGGGACTGGTGGAGCACCTCGTGCCCGGCGCCCGGGATTACCTGGCCCTCATGCAGATGACGCCCCTGTTGGGGGGCCGCTATGAGAAAATCAAGAAGCTGGGCCAGGGGACCTTCGGCGAGGTGTGGCTGGTGGTGGACACGGAAGCCATGGACCCCGAGCGGCGCTACGTGGCCAAAATTCCCTTTCTCAAGGCAGCCAACCCCAAGTTTCGCAAAGAGGCGGCCATCTGTAAGAAGCTGGACCCGCACCCCGGGGTGGCCCGGCTGATTGATACTTTGGAAGATGATGGTAAACTCATTATTATCCAGGAATACGTGGAGGGACCGACCCTGGGTGACCTGTTGGACCAGGAGCTGCCCCGACCCCTGGTGGAGCGCCTCATCCTGCAGCTCATCGACGTGGTGGCCCACGCCCATAAAAACCGCATCATGCATCGGGACATCAAGCCCAACAACATCATCATCCAACCCAACGGCACCCTGAAGCTCCTGGATTTCGGGGCGGCCAAGATGCTGGGGGAAAAGGAGATCAGCGCCACTATGGTGGGGTCCCGGCCTTTCATGGCGCCGGAGCAGATCATGGGTCAGAGCGAACGCCGCAGCGACATCTGGGCCATCGGCGTACTCATGTATCTGTTGTACACCGGGGAGCTGCCGTTTTACCGCGAGGTGGAGAAACTGCTCATCGACCAGATCCTGGAGCAGGAGCCGGCGCCGCCCCGGGAGGAGAATCCGGAGATCCCGCCGGCCCTGGAGGCCATTATCCTCAAGTGTTTGAAGAAAAAGGTGGAGGAGCGCTACCCCAGCGCCGTGGCCCTCAAGCAGGACTTATTGCGCCAGTTCCCCCACTACGGCACCCAGACCGGGAGGTGGCCGTGGATCCATTGACCCATGTGGCCGCGGGGGTGATCTGCTCCCAACTGGTGCCGGCGCCGTCCCGCTGGTGGGCCGCGGCGGCGGGGGCCGTCTTCGCCTTGCTGCCGGACGTGGATTACTTTTTTATCTTCTGGGACCGCCTGGCCTTTATCCGCTATCATCGGGGCTTTACCCACTCGCTGGCGGCCTTGCTCCTGTTCGCCCTGTTGGGGGCGCTGGCGGGGCGGTTCCTGGGCGGCCCCCGCTGGTTCAAGCCCCTATTGCTGATAGGCCTGGCAGTGCTGGGGTCGCACCTGCTCCTGGACTTGGCCACCTCCTACGGCACCCAGTTGCTGAGCCCATTTTCCCGACAGCGCTTCTCCCTGGACTGGATTTTCATCATCGACCCCTATTTCACCGCCGTGCTGGTGGCCGGGGCCATCAGCGCCCTGATGGTTCCCCGCTGGGGCTCCAGGCTGGGGGCCGCTTTCCTGGCCATGGCCGGGGTCTATCTGCTGACCTGCGCCCTCATTCACCACCAGGCCCTGTCTCTGTCCCGGCAGGTATTCCGGAATCCCGGGTTGCGGACCGTAGCCGCCCTGCCCCAACCCTTTTCCTGCCGCCGCTGGCACCTCATCGCCGCCGGCCCGGGGGAAATCCAGCAGACGTTTGTGCAGTTACCGTATAAGGCCGTCTTGGGGCTCGGGGCCGGGGCAGACCGGGTGGAGACAGTGGCCGTTTCCCGGAGCCAGGTCTGCCCGGCGCCGGCCAGGCCTTACCAGTCCCCCGGGCACCTGACCATCCAGACCTGGACCCCGTTGCCGCCGCCGGGGACCAACTATCCTCCGGAAGTCAGGAAAATCCTGGGCAGTTTCCTGGAGTTTGCGAGATTCCCCCTGTTGTGCCGGACCCAGGACCAGGAAGGGGAACAAGTCCTGGAGTGGCGGGACCTGCGGTTCAGCGTCCCCGGCCGGTCCTGGCCGTTCGTGCTGCAACTGCGCCTGGACGCCAAAGGCCGGCTCCAACACTGGCTCATCGGTCGGCGAGGGTGAGAGGCAGTGGTCAGTGGTCAGTGGCCAGTTGTCAGTGGTCAGTTGTCAGTTGCTCCTTAGAGATGAGATGGTGCGTAGAACGCACCCTACCTGAACTTTTCCAGGCGGAGGTCTGACGTGGCCAACCTGTTTGCCGCGCTTCCCGCGGAGATCCCCGTAGAAATCTTCCAGGTGCTCCTGGAGACCCGGGATTTCCGCCTGGAGCGCATCGTCTCCGCGGGCCAGGCCACGCCATCGGGGGCATGGTACGACCAGGACACCCACGAATGGGTGGTGCTCTTAACCGGCGGCGCCGGGCTGCGCTTCGAGGATGAAGCCGAGCCCCGGGTGCTGCGCCCCGGCGACTACCTCCTTATTCCGGCTCACCGCCGTCACCGGGTGGAGTGGACCGACCCCGCCCAGCCCACCGTGTGGCTGGCCCTGCATTACCCTTGAGCAGCAGTCAACTTTTAGCAAAGAGCAGTTAGGAAAGACCAAAGATAGGTGCAGGGGTTTAGGGTGTGCCCCACCCACCTTACTGAGATCGGAACCGCCGAGGCGGTTTTTCAGGGGTCTTAAGAGCAAGTTATTCTTAAAATCGGCTCTTATCGTAGTTTATCTCGTGGGAGCCATCACCGGCCTCCCATTGACTCCGTCCGGAGCTGAATGCATGGATCGGGAAGTAATCCAGGCCAATCTGAAGAAACATCTCACCTATTTGAGTGTCACCCTGGAGGAGCGCTCCATCTACCGGCCCAGGCAGCTTAAAGCCGCGCAGGACTATGTCTTGCAGCAGTTCGCCGCCGTGGGCTATGCGCCCCGGCGCCAGCATTTTATTTATATGCGGGAGGAAGTGAGCAATATTATCGCCGGGGACGAGAACCCCGACGGCTACTACATCCTGGGGGCCCATTACGATACCGTGGCCGGCACTCCCGGGGCCGACGACAATGCCAGCGGGGTGGCGGTGCTCCTGGAGGTGGCCCGCCTGGCCCGCAACCTGACGTTGCCCCGGCCCTGGGCCTTCATCGGCTTTACCTGCGAGGAGCCCCCGGCCTTTTTCACCCCGTACATGGGCTCCCGGGTTTACGCCCAGGGGGCCCGGAAGCAGGGGGCCAAGATCCTGGGCATGCTCTGCCTGGAGATGGTGGGCTATTACTCCCAGGCCCCCGACAGCCAATCGCTGCCTCTGACCCTGCGGGTCATGGGCTACCCCACCACCGGCAATTTCATCGGGTTGGTGAGCGACGGACGTTCCCGGCCTCTCCTGGTGCGCCTGGAGGCCGCCATCAAGGGCGGCTGCGGCCTCCCCGCCGTCACCCTGGCCGTGCCGCTCGGCGGCCATCTCATGCCGGACGTGCGCTTAAGCGACCACGCCAACTTTTGGGATGAGGGTTATGCCGCCATCATGCTCACCGATACTGCGTTCATGCGCAATCCCCATTACCACGGCCCCGGGGATGTCATGGAGCGCCTGGACCTTGGGGCCATGACCGAGTTGATCCTGGGTCTGGTGAATTTCGTGCAGCGGGAAGGCCGATAATACCGTTTTTGGTTTTTCGTTTTTGGTTTTTGGTTGAAATAAGCAAGAGTGTTAGTAAGTTTTGCTTGCCTAATTTGCAAGGGACGATTGATCAGCCCAGAAACCGGAAGGCTCCTGCGCCGGGCCGACAGATATGATAAGATTTGCAAAAATTGAGAAGATGGCAGGGGCAATGCAGCGTCCCTTCCCTCCTCCATAGGGGCGGACCTGCGCTTCCGCCCTGACCCGGGCGCACACTTAGGTGCGCCCTTACATTCAGAAAACTAGGGATCGAGGAACCTCACCGGCATGGCCGATAAAAAATTTTTTGGCAAGATTCACGGAGAACCCTGGGAGGCCCTGGCCAAGGGCCCCCGGGAGGCGCTGGGCGCCATCTGGAACGACTACCTGGCGGAGGTCCTGCAGATCTCTCCCCAGAGCGAACGCTACAAGATCCTGCGCCGGGAGATCGAGACGGCCGCGGGCTTCAAAGAGGTCTATGAGAACTGGAACACCCTGCCGGCCGAGTCCCGGGCCATCGCCTGGCGCCGCCTGATGACCGCCAGCCGCAACCAGCTGCTCGAGCAGGCGGAGAGGTGCGTGCGCTGCGGCGAATGCTGCGAACAGGGCAGCCCTACCCTGCTGGCGCCCGATTTGCAGCTTTTTCAGCGGGAAATCCTGACCTGGAACGACGTCTATACCCTCAGACCCGGAGAACAGGTGACCTCCCGGGAGGGGCAGGTGGCGCCCTTGCAGGCGGAGCGGCTGAAAGTCCGGGAAGTGCCGGGGAGCCGCCAGTGCTGGTTTTACCTGGCGGCCACGCAGAGTTGCCGCATCTATGAGGACCGACCGGAGCAGTGCCGCCGCCAGAATTGCTGGGGCGAGCCCCCGCCGCCGCCAACCCCGGAGGAGCTGTTGCAGCGCGAGCACCTGTTCGCCGGGGTGCCCGAAGTGGCGGACTTAATCCGGGAACACCAGGAGCGGTGTGATTGCACCGCGGTGGCGGGCCGGTTGGCCGACCTGGGGGCCGGCCGGGAAGAGGCCGGCGACGCCCTGTTCGAGGCCCTGCACTTCGACCATTATCTGCGGCAGATGCTCCTGGACGACTGGGGGCTGACCCCCGAAGCCACTGAACTCATGCTGGGTCGCCCCCTGACCGAATTCTTGCGGACCCTGGGGGTGAAGGCCACTCTCACGCCGGAGGGAGTCTTTCGCCTGGAGGCCGGCCAGAAGTCTGCCTGAGGGGCGAGGGAGGCCCCCTCCCCTATCCCGGCCTGAGGGTCTTTAGTCTGCCAACCTTTGAGACCAGGAGGCGACCATGATAGAAGATCTGATCAAGAGCAACCGCAGTTGCCGCCGGTTTCAGCAGAAAGAGGCGATCCCGGTGGCGACCCTGAGGTGGCTGGTGAACCTGGCCCGCCTGTCGGCCTCCGCCGCCAATCTCCAGCCGCTCAAATACATCCTGTCCAACGACCCGCAGAAAAACGACCTGATCTTCTCCTGCCTGGCCTGGGCGGCTTACCTGCAGGATTGGCCCGGCCCCCCGGAAGAAGAACAGCCGTCGGCTTATATCGTGGTGGTGGGAGACCTGGAAATCGCCCAGACCTTTGCCACCGACCTCGGGATCGCGGCCCAGAGCATCCTCCTGGGGGCCCGGGAAAGGGGCCTATCCGGGTGCATGATCGGCTCCATCAAAAAAGACCTGCTGCGGGAGATGCTCCACATCCCGGACCGCTTTGAAATCCTCCTGGTCCTTGCCCTGGGCAAACCCAAGGAGATCGTGGTCCTGGAGGAGATGACCCCCGGGGGCAGCATCAAGTACTGGCGGGATGACCTCGGCATCCATCACGTGCCCAAGCGCAGCCTGAACGAACTTATCCTCAGTGAATGAAGCTCAGGGAGAGACCCTGTCCTGGCCGCGGCGAAGGCGGCCCGGCCCCGAAGCCGGGAGATCAGCCCAGCAAGGCCGGGGTGAGCATCCACTCCACCGCCCAACGGCCCGGTTCCAGACGTTGCAGGCAGACCATGGCGCCCATGTGGAAATTGATGGGGCTGGTCTCCGGATCACCGCACGTGAGCCGGGCGGCCAGCCTGGCCAGATGGGGGAGGTGGCCCACCAGCACCAGTTCCTCTTCCAGATTGGCGAGCCGGTCCGCCCAGATCCCTGGGTCATCCAGAGGCGCCAAACCATCGGTGGCCGAGAGGCCCTGCGGCGGTTGTAAGGACGCGGCTAAGATTGCCGCGGTCGTTAACGCCCTGGTCTTGCCGCTATGCAGTATCCGGCTGATGGCCACCGGCAGGTTGCCCACGAAGCGCGCCACCTTGGTTATGTCCTCCCGGCCTTTCTCCGTGAGGTCCCTCGCAGGGTCTTCCTCTTCCCTTTTGGCCTCGGCATGTTGCACCAGATAAAGAAGCACCGCTAACCTCCTTTCCCCGCGTGACGTCCCGGCGTTTAAGACGCCGGCCGGTTACCCGACCCGCTCCTCCCGACCCGCCCTCAGGTTCCACCCGTTCTTTCTAATCGTTGAGCACGAAAGGGCCGAAAGTCAATAAGGCCACCGGAGCCCTACGTTTTTGCCGGTCTTCGCGAGGAGTTCATGGTAAGCTGCCAGAGGCCTGGAGGTTTGGATTCTGATCGCCGAGGTTTTCGAAAGCGAGGCTTATGAATTTAGCGTCTTTTGCCCTGAGTTGGAGCCCGGTGCTGGTGTTGACCGTACTGGCGGTGGGCTTTAAACGGCCGGCCCTCGAACTTTCCCTGTATGGCGTGCTCTTCACCGCGGCCCTGGCCTTGCTGGTTTTTCGGACGCCCCCGACGGTGATTTTCCTGGCCGCCCTGGATGGGGTGCTGACCACCGTACCACTGCTTCTCGTGGTGTTGGCGGGCATCCTGCTGGCCAATCTGCTGGCGGCCACCGGGTCCATCGAGCGCATGGTCACCTGGCTGCTGCACGGCCTGCGTTCCCCACGGCACCGGCATATTTTCATTTCTCTGGGGTTGTGCAACTTCCTGGAGGGGGCCAGCGTCATTGCCGAGCCCCTGGTGGCGCCCATGCTGCGGGCCGCGGGCGTGAAGCCCGCGGGGGCGGCGGCCCTGGCCATTATCGGGTACGCCGGCCTGATGAGCCTGGAAATGGCCGGGATCATCATTACCGTGCTGGCGCTGGTCACCGGATTGCCCCAGGCGGAATTGGGGACGGCGACGGCCTGGCTGTCAGTGCCGGCGGTCCTGGCGATGGCGGCGTGTGTCCCCTGGTTCCTGCCCAAGAAAGACGGCGGTTGGCGCCTGCTGCCCTTAAGCCTGGGAAGCGGCCTGCTGGTGAGCCTGGTGGCCCTGGGCACGGTGCTCACCCTGGGAGTGGCCCTGGCGGGCATGGTGGGTGGCTTGGGGCTCATGGCCGCTCTGATCCTGCTGGGCTCCCGCCGGTGGCACGGGCTCCATAAGCTCCACCGCGACCTGTGGCCCTTTGTGGTGATTTTCTGCCCCCTGCTCCTGGTAAACACGGTGCCGTGGCTGAAAGAGCTCACCAGCCAACGCTGGGTGGTGCACGTCGCCGTGGTCCCCATGCACCGGATCACTCTGACCCCCTTGTTTTCGGCGTATCTGTATCTCTTTGTAGCCTTGGGGGTCGCCCTAACGGTGTTCCGGTCCGTCGGCTGGCAACCGATGCTGCGGAGCGGCCTGAGACAGGGGTGGCGGGCCCTCACGGCCATGGGCCTGTTCGGGGCTATGGGCCAGATCATTGCCTATTCGGGGTACGGCGACGGGTTCGGGCATCTGTCGCAGACCCACAACATCCCGTGGGTACTGGCCATGGGGTTAAAGACCTATACCGGCAGCTGGTACCCCATATTCGTACCGCTGCTGGGATGGGTGGGCACCTTTTTGACCGGCTACGGGGTGGCGGCGCTCATGCTCTTTGGGGACCTGCAGGTGCAGGCCGCGGGGTTGCTCCACGTGTCGGCGGTGTGGTTGGCCGCGGGGCTCACCGTGGGGGCCTCCCTGGGGTCCATTTCCTCCCCCTTCAAGGTGGCCATCGCCACGCCCATGTGCGGCGCCCTGGGGCAGGAAGGGCGGATTCTGCGCTATACCATTCCCCTGGGTGTGGCCGCCTCGATGCTCATCGGGGTGGTTCTGTGGGCTTTATGATCAGGGTAAATTTCTCATGGGGTAGTCATCATTATCAGAGAGGGGAAAGGCATGGATCTGACCGTGTTTGCCGACATGGACGCCGCGCAGTTGCAGGAATATATTCAGTTTTTGCTCTGGCATTACCGGGTGATGGACTCCTTTTGGTATATCGCCATCACGGAACTCCTGGATGAGGAGACCGCGGATCGTTTGAATGAAAAGGTCTGGGGCATCATCCCGGCCATGGGGGCCCGGGACCTGGTAAAACGCTTCCACATTACCGAGCGGGGCCTGGAGGGCTTTGTCAAGGCCCTGCGTTATTGGCCCTGGCAGGTGCTGGTGGGGTATCAGATCCGGCAAACCCCGGACGAAGTCATCATCACCGTCCCCGCATGCCCCACCCAGGAAGCCCGGCTGCGGCGGGGCCTGCAGGAGTACAGGTGCCGGGAGATGCACCGGTTGGAGTTTGACAGCTTTGCCCGGCAAATCGATCCCCGCATTCAGACGGAATGCGTGTTCGCCCCGCCGGACCCCCATCCCCCGGAGATGTTCTGCAAATGGCGATTCACGCTAAGCGATAAACCGGAAGGGTGAATTCCAGCGCAGGGCGGCCCCACAGGTCCGCACCTACAGGTAAGAATTGCAGCCGGTTATCACTTCTGGGGGGTTTGCGGCTCGAATAACTTGAGATATTTGCCGTAGCCCTCTTTTTCCAGGTCTTCCTTGGGGATGAAGCGCAAGGCCGCGGAGTTCATGCAGTACCTGAGACCCGTCGGCGGCGGTCCGTCTTTAAACACGTGCCCGAGGTGGGACTCGCCGTGCTTGCTCCGCACTTCGGTGCGCGTCGTAAAAAGGTAGCGGTCCTCCTTTTCCACGATGTCTCCGGGTTCCAGGGGTTTGGTGAAACTGGGCCAGCCGGTACCGGAGTCGTACTTGTCCAGGGAACTGAACAGGGGCTCGCCTGACACGATATCCACATAGATGCCCGGCTTTTTGTTATTCCAGTATTCGTTTTGAAAGGCCGGCTCCGTGCCTTCCTTCTGGGTCACCTCGTATTGCCTGGGCGTCAACTTCCGGTGGAGGACCTCGTCACCGGGTTTGGTATATCGGGGGTCGCCGGGGGGGTCGGCTCCCGGCTTAGCCCCGCCCCAGACCTTCTGGAGAAACTGATCCCGGCCGGAATTCCAGCGATAGTATTTGTAGCGGACCGGGTTTTTCTTGGCATAATCCTGGTGGTAGGCCTCCGCGGATGTGAAGGTGGTGAAGGGCACGATCTCGGTGGCGATGGGTTTGGCGAGGCGGCCGGACTTTGCCAAGGCCTGCTTGGAGGCTTCCGCCAAGCGCTTCTGCTCCTCGCTGTGGGAGAAGATGACGGACCGGTATTGCGGGCCGCGATCCACAAATTGCCCGCCGGCATCGGTGGGGTCAATATGTCGCCAGAAATAATCGAGCAGTTGCTGGTAGGTGACTTTGGCCGGATCATAGATCACCTGGACCGCTTCTACGTAACCTTTGTCGGCGTAGTCTCCATAGGTGGGATGGGGTTGGCGGCCGCCGGCGTACCCGGAGACGACCTTGGCCACGCCGGGAAGCTTTTCAAAATCGGCTTGCACGCACCAGAAACAGCCACCGGCCAAGGTGGCGGTCTGCAAATTATTTTCCTTCTCAGGCATGGCGGCACCCTGTCTTGAGCGGTTCGGTGGTTGGTTGGCGGTAAAGCCGCTGGCCAAGAGGCCGGCGGTCAACAGAATTATGATAGTCCAAACGGTTTTCATGAGTTTTATGGCCTCTGGTCATGGGCGATGGGTTCGATGCTTATACATTATAATGTTAAAGCTTATTGGGATAAAATCAAGGGGTGTCTGAGAGGAGATGTTTGGAGAGGCTGTGAGGGGAGGTCTCAGCTCATTGAGGCAAGACTAAGCTTCGCCCAGGCCGGCCAGAATGTGGTCCCAGAGGCGGTCCCGGCCTTCCCGGGTCAGGGCGGAGAACCAGACGACGTCGTCGGGGACGACCCCGAAAGGCGCCAGGACGTCGGCAAACTGCTGCACCTGGCGGCGGCGCTCCCCCGGCTTGAGCTTATCCGCCTTGGTCAGGACCGGGATCACCCGGCGCCCGTGAGCCTGCAGGAATTCCCAGAGGAAGAGTTCCTCGGGGCCCGGCTGCCGGCGGCCGTCCTGGAGAAAGACCACCGCGGCCAGGGAAGTCCGCCGCTCCAGGTAATCCAGGACCAGACGCCCCCAGGCGGCCTTGAGTTCCCGGGACACCGCAGCGTAGCCGAAACCGGGCAGGTCCACGAAATACCAGCGCCCGTTGATGAGGAAGAAATTGAGGGCCCGGGTGCAGCCGGGCTTGGAGCTGGTACGCACCAGTTTGCGGCGGCCCAGGAGGGCGTTGATCAGGGAGGACTTCCCCACGTTGGAGCGCCCCAGGAAGGCCACTTCGGCCCAGGCGTCCCGGGGGTATTGCTCCGGCCCATGGACGCTGAGGCTGAACTCGGCGGAGAGGATCTTGGGGATGGTCATAGTCGTGAACCGGCGGCTAGTGTATCGTTTCAGATATACCTTTAAAATCTGCCTTTAATAATTATTCGGGGATTAAAGCCCCCTCCCCTGGTGGGAGGGGGAATAAGGCAATGCAATCGGGAAGTTATTTCACCCCCACCCTAACCCTCCCCCATCAAGGGGGAGGGAAAAAGCCAAGGCATTCATGCAAATTATAACTGGGACGCAACACTAGCAATGGCAGGTTTTTATGTCATTATAGCCTGACCTCCCAAAAAATTCCACGATCCGGATAATATCCGGCTCGCGCTGAACGCCGCGATCAGGGATCGCCACCCGGCCGACACCGGCCATAAAGGTTGACGGGCCTGGCTTTTCCAGGTTAAGTTTAAGAAGATAAATGCGGCTAGAGGAGGAATTTCGTGGCCTGGGGGTTGTGGTTCAATTTCTGGCTGGTGCTGCTGTCGCTGTTTGCGGGCGGCATGGTCATCTGCATCAGCTATGTGAACGCGGACCATCCCCTCATTCAGCGGTTCTCCCGCTGGTGGGGCCGGACCCTCCTCCGCCTCGCCCGCATCCCGGTCCAGGTGGAAGGCCTGGAGCACCTGACGCCGGGGCAGGCCTATGTCTTTGCCGCCAACCACCGCTCCAACTTCGATATCTTTGTCCTGATCGCCATTCTGCCGGGCCGGTTTCTCTGGGTCGCCAAGAAATCCCTCTTTAAGGTGCCGATCTTCGGCCAGGCCCTGACCCGCATGGGCTCCATCTCGGTGGACCGCGACAATCTCCAGTCCGCCATCCAGAGCCTGAATAAGGCCACCGCCATCGTCAGGAGCGGCGTGTCTATGATCATCTTTCCCGAAGGCACCCGGGCGACGTCCCGGGAGCTCTTGCCCTTCAAGAAAGGGGTGTTCATCATGGCCCTGAAGGCCGGGCAGCCCATCGTGCCCGTGAGCATCAGCGGCACCCGCTTCATCCAGACGCGGGAGTCCATCCGGGTGAGGCCCGGGCCGATCAAGGTGGTCATTTCGCCGCCGATCGCTCCCACCACGTTCCGCCGCAAAGAGGAGCTCATGGCCGCGGTGCGTCAGGCCATCGACGCCCACTACGACCCCGATTTTCCCTATGGCCCCGGCAACCGACAACCCTAGCTGGGTAGAGCTGACGTTCCTGGGCGGCCTGGGGGAAATCGGCCTCAACATGATGACCCTGGAGACCGCCGACCACCTGGTGGTGGTGGACGCGGGCCTCATGTTCCCCGAAGACCAGATGTTGGGGATCGACATCGTCATCCCCGACTTTTCCTACCTGCGGGAGCGCCGGGACAAAGTGGCGGCGGTGGTCCTGACCCACGGCCACGAGGATCACATCGGCGCGGCGCCCTTTTTGCTCAAAGAGATTCCCGTGCCGGTGTACGGCACCCCGTTGACTCTGGCGTTGCTGCGGGAGAAGTTGCGGGAGCACGGCCTGCTGGAGGAGGTGGAGCTGCGGGAGATCAGCCCCGGCACGCCCCTGGCCCTGGGGCCCTTTACCTTTGAATTTATCCGGGTATGCCATTCCATCGTGGACGGGGTGGGTTTGGTGGTGCACACCCCCCAGGGGACGCTGGTCCATTCCGGGGATTTCAAGATCGACCAGACCCCGGTGACCGGGACGGCCATGGATCTGAACCGTTTCGCCCACTTCGGCGAAGCGGGGGTGTTGGCCCTGATGTCCGATTCCACCAATGCGGAGCGGCCCGGCTATACCCTGAGCGAGCGGGAAATCGGCATCACCCTGGAGGGCCTCATCCGGGAGGCGCCGGGCCGAGTGATCATCGCGGTGTTCGCCTCCCACATCCACCGGTTGCAGCAGATTGTTAACATTGCCGCCAAGTTCGGCCGCCGGGTGCTGTTCAACGGCAAGTCCATGGTGCTCAACACCCGGCTGGCCAAGGAACTGGGGTACCTGGAGGTCCCTGTGGGCCTGGAGATCACCGTGGGCGACCTGGAGCGGCTGGAGCCGGAGGAAACCATTATCGTCACCACCGGCAGCCAGGGAGAGCCCCTGAGCGCCCTGGCCCGCATCGCCTTGGAGTCTCACAAGCAGATCCACATCCGGCCCGGCGACCTGGTGATCCTGTCCTCCAAGTTCATTCCCGGGAATGAACGAGCCATCACCACGGTAATCAACAACCTGTACCGCCTGGGTGCGGAGGTGGTGTACCAGGAGGTGGCGGACATCCACGTCTCGGGGCACGCCTCCCAGGAAGAGTTGAAGCTGCTCCTGAACCTCATCCGGCCCCGCTATTTCATCCCCATCCACGGGGAGATGCGCCACCTCATCAAGCACACCCGGCTGGCCCGGGCCGTGAGGGTGCCGGAGGACGGCATCCTGCTGGCTACCGACGGCGACCAGATCCGCTTCGAGGCCGGGGCCGCCGCCTTTCAGGCGCGGGTGGACACGGGCCGCGTCTTCGTGGACGGCAAGGGCGTGGGAGACGTCAGCCGCATCGTGCTTCGGGACCGCCGCCACCTGGCCGCCGACGGCCTGGTGATCGCCTACACCGCGGTGGACCCCACGGCCGGAAAGATTGTCACCGAGCCGGACCTCATCACCCGGGGCTTCACCCTGGAAGAGGAGCAGACCCAGCTCCTGGATCAGGCCCGCAAGATCTTCGAGGAGATCGTGCTCCGCGCCTTGTCCGAACCCACCCAGGACTGGCTGGAGATTCAGACCCAGGTGGGTAAGGCACTGCGGAAGTTCTTTTTCAAGCTCCTGGAACGCCGCCCCATGATCCTGCCGCTGATTTTGACGCTGTGAAATAGCTGTTAGCTTTCAGCAGTCAGCCGTCAGCAAAGGCCAAAGACAGTTTTTAAATCCCCATACTTACAGGTTTCCCCGGGGAATCCTT
>JBAVUP010000188.1:0-28493 GCA_049696835.1 Desulfobaccales bacterium | reverse complement strand
GCTTAATTTTGCTCAATATTTTCGGATGTTATCTAGATTATGGAGGATAAGATGAGGAAAAAATCGCCGAACCAGGCCAGGGAATGGGTCGTTTATCTTCTGGAAACCCCCGTAGGGCCGCTCAAGCTCTGTTTTTCCGATCGGGGCCTCACCGCCCTGGAATTTGCCGGAGAAGAGTCATCCCCGCCACCTGAGCAGGAATCGCCCCCGACCCACCTGCAGCCATGCATCGACGCGGCTAAACGGGAGCTCACCGCCTACTTCAGTGGCGCCCCCACCGATTTCGGCTCCCTCACCCTGGACCCCCGTGGAACCCCGTTTCAACTGCGGGTGTGGCAGGAATTGCGCCGCATTCCCCGGGGCCAGACCATCTCCTATATAGAGCTGGCCCGCCGGGTGGGCAACCCCAAGGCCAGCCGGGCCGTGGGCCAGGCCAACGGCACGAATCCCCTTCCCCTTATCATACCCTGCCACCGGGTCATCAATGCCAACGGCGCCCTGGGGGGCTACAGCTCCGGCCTGGACCGCAAGCGTTGGCTGCTGCACCACGAAGGCGCGTGGTAAAGACGGGTTCTGGGTTATCGGTTCTCGGTTTGGAAAAGGGTGATTTGGTTGGATTGGAAAGCCGTTGCTCAAAAACCAAGTCGCAATCAACAAGTGGCGTAGACGTCTCGCCTTTGCAGACGCAGGCTGAAGCCTGCGGCTACCAAAAAAGCCTCACCCAAAACCCAAAACCTAAAACCCCAAACCCGCCTTTAAGGCTTACAGCTTCGGCAGGGGCTGTAGCCCTCGAGGTAGGCCTCTTTCAGCGAAGTGAAGCGGACCCGGTTGGCCGGGGCCATCCTGGCGGCATGGGGGCATCGGGGTCGGTGCAGGCGCAGGGTGTGGCGGTTTCCCAGGTAGTATGGTTCGTCTTGCTGGAGCAGTTGCGGCCATATCCCCCGGTTGGCCGCGATGGCCTCCTGCTGGGCCGTCAACAGGACCTCCTGGTAGCGGAGGTTGGGGGCAATGAAATAGACCCGGGCCAGGCCTAGACGCACCAGTTCGGCATTCACCAGGGTGTGGTCCGGGAGAAAAAGATAGGCCAGGAGCCGGCCGTAGTGGTCATAGCGCAGCCGGTCATACTCCAGGCTCGCCTTCCGGTTAAGGGTGAGTTCGGCCAGGACCGCTTTAGCCTTATGGGCCAGGAACTCCGCCGGCAGGCCGTTGTGCGCCATTTCCGGGGCATCGATACCCAGGACCCGCACTTTCATACCGCCCGCCAGCACCAGGGTATCCCCGTCAATGACCCGCACTACCCGAGCCTCTCTGGGAGGTCGGGAGGGCTCGGTCCCGCAGGCGGTAAGCAAGAGGGCGCACCCGGCCAGGAGGACCAGGCTAGAAATTAAGCGTCGCCACCACCGGGAAGTTTTCCTGTTTGAGCCTGTGGGCAAAGTAGGGAATGGTCTCCTTCAGGCCGGCCTCCAGGGGCACGGTGGGCTGCCAGTCCAGCAACTCCCGGGCCCGGGTGATGTCCGGACGCCGCCGCCCCGGGTCATCCGCCGGCAGGGGGCGATGGATAATGGTGGACGGGGTCTTAATGAAACCCAGGATTTTTTGCGCCACCTCCATGATGGTGTACTCTCCCGGGTTGCCCAGGTTGACGGGATCGGAGACCCCGTCACGATTCATCAACCGCACCAGGCCCTCCACCATGTCAGACACGTAACAGAAAGACCGGGTCTGCTGTCCTTCGCCGTAGATGGTAAGGTCTTGGCCGGTGAGGGCCTGAACGATGAAATTACTGATCACCCGGCCGTCGTTCAAGGCCATCCTGGGCCCGAAGGTATTAAAGATGCGGGCGAGGCGGGTATCCACCCCGTTCTGGCGGTGGTAGTCCATCATCAGGGTTTCGGCCACCCGTTTGCCTTCATCATAGCAACTCCGGATGCCGATGGGATTCACATTCCCCCAATAACTTTCCGGTTGGGGATGCACCTGGGGATCGCCATAGATCTCCGACGTGGAGGCCAACAGGATCCGGGCCTTCACCCGCTTGGCCAGCCCCAGCATGTTCAAGGTCCCCATGACGTTGGTCTTGATGGTTTTCACCGGGTTGTATTGATAATGCACCGGCGAGGCCGGACAGGCCAGATGGTAAACCTGGTCGACCTCCAGCATGATGGAGTTCACCACGTCATGGCGGATCATCTCCAACCGGGGATGGTCGCGCAGGTGGAGGAGGTTGGCCTTGGAGCCGGTAAAATAATTATCCAGGCAAAGAATCTCGTGATCCTGCCCGAGCAGGTACTCCACCAGATGAGAGCCGATGAACCCAGCCCCTCCGGTGATCAGGATGCGGGCCATGCATCATTCTCCTTTCGGAAAGCTAGTTATCCCATTGTACCCGGCCTTGGTCCTGAGGTAAATTCCCTATCTGTAGTTTTTCCATTTTTCAGGGGTCGGCAAGGTCCCGCGACCTGAATCATCCGGTATTTCTCAGAGCGACTCATCTTGCACAACCACCGGGGAGCCACTAAAATGTAAGCAAGAGTCGGGAGAGATGCGTCATGCGCAAAGCCTTGTGGGTCGTGGTGGCATGGATCCTGTTGTCGGTTGGCCCCGTCTGGGCTGCCACCATGGGTAGCATCGGCAAAGGCCGAGTAAATGTGCGTTCTAAACCTGATTTATGTTCTGCGGTACTTTTCCACGCTTCTATGGGTTATCCCATTCAAATAAAAAAACAAAAAAATGACTGGGTCTATATCATTGACTGGAAACATCATACCGGTTGGATAAAAAAATCCATGGTCTCCAAGACCCGAACCGCAGTGGTATTGGCCGACAATACCGCAATCAGAAAGGGTCCCTACCCGAAAAAGCCCGTCATTAAGCAAGCCTCGAAGGGCGATATTTTCAAAATCTTCGGTGAAAAAGGCAAGTGGGTGGAAATCGGCTACTACCTGGAAAACGAGGTGGTTGGCTGGGTCCCCCGGGATCTGCTCTGGGGGGATTGAGGGCGTAGCCCTGGGAACTCATTTAGCCGTTGCCCCCGGGGCGTTTATCCCTTAAACTAGGCTGAGACCACCGGGCCCCCGGCCCGTAAGGTGGTCCGGACCCGGGTCTTTGCCGAGGTCCACTTATCCCCGAGGTTACCTGTATGGATATGGCTCACAGATTGTCCCAACCCCCGGCGTCCAGCATTGGCTACCGTATCGCCGCAGGACTCGTAGCGTTGTTGTTTCTGTCCGCCTGCCAGCCCGCCAGCAAATCGGACGAGGAGCTCCGCAAGGAGATCCAGGGGCTCAAGGCCCAAGTAGCGGCCATGCAGGAAAAGCTCAACCAGGTGCAGGCCGGGCAGCAGGCCATGTTGGACCTCCTGAAGAAACCGGCGCCGGCGCTCCCGGCGGAGCCCATGGTCATGCCGAGCCAGCCTCAACCTCTGGCCCCCGAATCTCTGACCGTGGGCCAACTTCTGGCCAGCAAAGACCGCTACCTGGGCACCCGGGTGACAGTCAAGGGCATGCCGGGGCCGGTGATGGTGCATCATAAATCGCTCATGCTCAAGTCGCCCCAGGGGATGGTGGAGGTGCTGTTCGGCAACATTCCCGATCCCAAGCTGGTTCAGACCCTCACCTCAACTCCCCTGGATAAACCCATCACCGTGACCGGCATCGTCAACCTGCCGCCGGCCCGGGGCGCGGGCGCCCAGCTGCAGATCAACGCCGAGGCCGTGGAATTCTGAGTCCCGCCCCATCCTCCGGCCTCACCTGGCGATCCTTTCGCCGGCGCCTGGTGGCGAAAAAGCCGGTGCACGGGGGTCCGACCCCGGGGGACGGCGGCCCCACCTTGAGCCGCAGCCTCACCCGCCTGGACCTGGTGGTCATCGGGGTGGCCCAGATCATCGGCGCCGGCATCTTCGTCATCTCCGGGGTGGGGATCAAGATCGCCGGCCCGGGCATCATTCTCTCTTTCCTCCTGGCCGGGGGGGCCTGCACCCTGGCGGCCCTGTGCTATGCCGAACTGGCCTCCATGATGCCCCAGGCGGGGAGCGCCTACTCTTACTCCTACGGGATTTTCGGAGAACTGGCCGCCTGGATCATCGGTTGGGACCTCATCCTGGAGTACGGCATGGGCGCCGCCACCGTGGCCGCGGGCTGGTCCTTCTACCTCCAGGATCTGCTCCGGGCCTACGGCCTGGGCCTGCCGCCTTGGGCCAGCGGGCCGCCCTTCACCGCGCCGGGGCGGGTCATCAACCTCCCCGCCGCCCTGGCGGTCATGGGCTTTGCCTTGCTTTTGATCCTCCGCACCCGCTTCAACGCCCTCATCGCCCGGGGGCTGGTGATCGTCAAGCTGGGAGTCATCGCCTTTATCGTGGCCCTGGGGGTGTTTTTCATCAGGCCCCACCATTGGACCCCGCTTATGCCTTATGGGTCCGGCAGTATCATTCAGGCCGCCTCCCTGGTGTTCTTCGCCTACCTGGGCTTCGACGTGGTGGCCATCACCGCCGAGGAATCCCGCCGCCCGGAGCGGGACGTGCCCTTCGGCATCATCGGGTCGCTTACCGTGTGCAGCCTCATCTACCTGGTGGTGGCCCTGGTGCTGGTGGGCATGATGCCCTATACCCGGGTCAACCCCGACTCCCCCTTCTCCACGGCCTTCCGGCAGGTGGGGCTGCCCTGGGCCGCGGACCTGGTAGGTATCGGGGCCATCATCGGCATCACCAGCGTGCTTTACATGCTGCTGTTGGCCCAACCCCGGGTGCTCTATGCCATGGCCCGGGACGGCCTGCTGCCCCCGGCGGTGGCGGCGCTCCATCCCCGCTACCACACCCCCCACCGCATGACCCTGCTCTGTGGCGCGGCCGTGGCCCTGGTGGGGTCGCTGACCCCCATCGAAAAGCTGGCTTTCCTGTGCAACATCGGCACTCTGTTCGCCTTCTTCCTGGTGTGCCTGGGGGTGCTGGTGCTGCGCTTCACCCGCCCTACCCTGCCCCGCCCCTTCCGCTGCCCCGCCGGCAAAGCGGTGGCCGCCACCGGCGCCGTGGTCTGTCTGGCCCTGATGCTCTCCATGCCGGCAGGCTCCTGGCTACGTCTGGTCCTCTGGCTCCTGTGCGGCCTGGCGGTGTACTTCCTCTATGCCTGGCGTTCCGGGCGTTTGGCGGCAGCGGCAGAGGAATGAATGAGGTGAGGGTGCGGGAAGGCCTGAAGGGCCTTGCTCAAACGCATGGGAATGATATATTTTGACTTTAAGGGAGCTATCTGCATCCGTAGACCATCGCTTGCTCAACAAAATTACGCTCTGTTCTCGGAGCAGTATGGGCCAAAACTATCTGCCAATCCGCAATGATTATCTCCAACAGGCCTGGGCCAGATCACCGGCGGTGCTGTCTGCGTGCCTGCCGGCTGAACTTAAGGACGCGGCTTTAAGTTTTCAGGCCTTTGGCGAGGAATGCCTCCTCACCGGGGGAGAAATCACCCTGGCCGGCGTGGCCGCCAATGGCCCGGAAGGCCTGCTTATTGCCCTCTATGCCAGCGTGGTGCCGGATCTGCCGGTGCAGCTAAACCCCTTAAAATCTTTCAAAGAACTACCCAACAGCATGCCCTACCAGGGCGCCTTCGCCGCTAATGCCGAGCAGCTCCTCGCCCCCTGGGTGACCGCCGTCCACCGCCAGCAGGAGAGACTGGCCATGGTCTTCTCCGGCCATATCAACCTCGATCCCCCCAGCGGCGACTTCTCCTTCACCTTATATCCGTTGCCGCGGGTGCCTTTGTACTACATTTTCCATCTGCCGGACGAAGAGTTCCCGGCTTCGGTGACCTGCCTGTTTGCCGCCAACGCCCCAGTTTTTATGCCCCTGGACGGCCTGGCAGACGTGGCGGAGTATACAGGTAAGAAGATTATCGCGCTCTTATCCACCAATTAGCACAGCCGTTTCTGCGTCAAACTATAATAAATCGCGCACTAACTATTTACTAGAAAATAATCTACTGGCGCGTGCAATACGCGAACTAGATAACAATAAAATGTGTCACTACTACTAGAAACTATAATTACACCGCGTGTTATATTAAATATTAGCTTAAAAAAAGATGAAAAGTCATTTTTTTATTTGACATCTCCGAAAAGATGGTTAAAATAATTTTCAAAAGCCAAGCTAAAGGAGGATCAAGATGGACGGTGATAGAAAATATGGCCTCTCGTGCAAAAGAAAGTTGATCGAATATCTTGAACAAGAATGGGGATGGGGTGAGCTTTCCACCTGGCAGTCTTGGATTTATGCAAATGATAAGAGGAAGATCTTGGCTCTCTACTCGAAATTCCATGAAAGCTCAAAATATTGGTTTGGTATTTCCCAGAATTATTTGGAAAAATGGGATGGAAACAGCTCCCTTGCCTTGCTCATGCGTGAAGGAAATCAACTATACTTCGTCTGGTTAGAACCTCAACAATGCAAAGAATTATTTTCTAAAATCGCTTCCGCTCGCGATGGCTCTAAAAAAATTAACCTCACGGTGCCTTGCCACGGTAGGCCATATATCCAGAAATGGGAAAAACCTTTAAAAATCTTTAAGATCGGGACGATTGACCAAAACGAGGTTTCCGGTGTTAACCCAATGGTAAAGTTCAAAAAATTGTCGCCTGCGACACTGGAAGCCCTCAAAGGCAAGAGCCCAGAGGAGATCACCGAGCTATTGGCAAATTTGCCGGCCGATTAGCAAGGTAACTCATGCCAGCAAAACCCAGCATTACCCCCCGGTCTCAACGGCCTGGGATAGCAGTTCGGCAATATCGTAGACCTTTACCGTCTCTTCCCGGCCACGGGCCTTGAGGCCGTCCTCCAGCATGATGGTGCAGAAGGGGCAGGAGACCCCGATGATCTCCGGATCGAGCGCCAGCGCCTGGTCGGTGCGGGCCTCGTTGATCATCTGATTTCCCAGGGTCTCCTCCATCCACATCCGGCCGCCGCCGGCCCCGCAACAGAAGGATTTGTGGCGGTGGCGTTCCATTTCTTGCAGGCGCAGGCCCGGGATCGATTTCAAGATACCGCGTGGTTCCTCATATAGTCCATTATAACGGCCCAGGTAGCAGGAGTCGTGGAAGGTGAGCCTCTTGTCCAACCGCCGCCGCGGCTTCAGCCGCCCTTCCCGCAGCAGCCGGTTCAGAAACTCGGAGTGATGGTAAACTTCCCAGTGGCCGCCGAACTGGGGATACTCGTTTTTCAGGCAGTTATAGCCGTGGGGGCAGGTGGTGATGATCTTCTTGACGCCGTAGCCGTTGATGGTTTCCGTCAGTTCGGTGGCCATAGACTGGAACAGATACTCATTGCCGATCCGCCGGGCCGTCTCGCCGCAGCACTTCTCCTCGGCCCCGAGGATGCCGAAACTGACCCCGGCCCGGTTGAGGAGCTTGACCATGGCGGCGGTCACCTTCTTGCCCCGCTCCTCGAAACTGCCGGTGCAGCCCACGTAAAACAGGTACTCCACCTCCGGGTTTTCGGCCAGGGTGTGGACCTTAAGCCCCTTGGCCCAATCGCCCCGGGTGGCGAAGGCCAGGCCCCAGGGGTTGGAGTTGGTCTCCCAGTTGCGCAGCACCGTCTGGACCTCCGGCGGGAAATTGCTCTCCATGAGCACCAGATAGCGGCGCATATCCACGTACTTCTGGATGTGCTCGATGAACACCGGACAATGTTCCATGCAGTTGCCGCAGGTGGTGCAGGACCAGATCTCGGAAGTCGAGCAGACCTCGCCCACCAGGGCCTGGCTCAGTTCCGCCCCGGCGCCGGCCGCCGGTTCAGCTTCTTGAGCTTCACCCTGATCCAGCCGCAGTTTGCCCTTGGCCAGCAGGTGCTTCTTGAGGTGGTGGATGGTCTCTTTGGGGCTTAAGGGTTTACCGGTGAGGTTGGCCGGACAGTTCTCGGAGCAGCGGCCGCATTCGGTGCAGGCGTAGAGGTCCAGGAGCTGCTTCCAGGTAAATCCCTCGACCCTGGAAACGCCATAGGTCTCCACCGACTCGTCCTCCAGGTCCATTTTGGTGAGCTCACCCAGGGGCCGGAAACGGCGGAAAAAGACATTGGGGATGGCGCCTAAGATGTGCAGGTGCTTGGAAAAGGGAATATAGACCAGGAAGCCCAGGATTACCAGGGTGTGGGCCCACCAGAAAAGGCTATACCAGCCCAACAGACTCGACTCCGGCAGGCCGGCAAACATCCCGGAGAGGGCCACTGAGATAAAGGCGGCCTGGGGAAAGTAGCGGCCGGGCGAAACCAAGGCCAGGCGGTATTCCACGGCCCGGGCCCCGAACAGGAACACGATCAACACCAGAATCAAGCTGATGATGATGCTGGCGTCCAGGTTGGCCGCCTGCTGGTCAGAATAGCGCAGCCGTTCCGGTTTGACCACAAAGCGGCGGTAGAGGGAGACACACAGGGCGACGACCACGCCGGCGCACAGCAGGTCTTGCAGCAGGTAAAGGACCGCGGTGAGCGGTTTGCCCAGGGACTTCCAACAGGCAAAGCCATGATAGAGGCCGACTCCAAAGGTCTCCAGGCTGCCGATGGTGATGATGACGAAACCCCAAAAGATGAAGAAATGGCCCCAGCCGGCGGGCTCCCGGACTACCCGCTGCTGCCCCAGGACAAAGGTGGCCACGCCCCGGAGGCGCCGGCCGATCTGGTCGAAGCGGTCTTCCGGCTGCCCCAGCCGCAAGATGCGGTAGAGCTTATAGGCGGTGAACAGAAAAAAGGCGATGGCCGCGCTAAAGATGAGTCCAAAGAGAAGATTGGCGGGAAAGTACCCCGGTTGCATGAATAACGTCTCCGATTCTTTCAGTAGCCAGTTGCCAGTTGTCAGGTGCCAGTTGTCAGTTGTCAGTTGTCAGTTGTCAGGAAAAATCGACTAACCACTGACCACTAATTAACAGGCAGCCTTGAGTTCTTTCACTGCCTCGATCAAGGCCGGGACGAACTGGAAGAGGTCTTCCACCACACCGTAGTCGGCCTTGCTGAAGATGGGCGCCTCGGGGTCCTTGTTGACCGCCACGATGATCTTGCTGGAGCCCATGCCGGCCAGATGCTGGATGGCCCCTGAGATGCCGCAGGCTAGGTAGAGGGTCGGGGTGACCACCTTGCCGGTCTGGCCCACCTGGTCCGCATGGGGACGCCAGCCCGCGTCCACTGCGGCGCGGGAAGCCCCCACGGCACCCCCCAGGAGCTGCGCTAGCTCTTCCAGGATGGCAAAATGCTCGGGGCCTTTCATGCCGCGTCCACCCGAGACGATGACCTGCGCCTCGGCGAGATCAACCTTACCCGCGGCGGCCTCGACCCCCACCACCCGGCTCTTGACGGCCGCCGGCAGAGTAACGGCCGGGGTTTCCACCGCGGCGCTTTTGGAGGTATCGGCCGGCAGGCAATCCATCACATTGGGCCGGCAGGAGGCCATCTGGGGATAGGAGCCGTCGGCCCATGCACACCAGGCCAGGGCCTTGCCGGCATAGACCGGCCGCTTGGCCTTGAGGGCGCCGCCCTCGATCTTCAGCTCCGTACAGTCCTGGGCCAGGCCGGCGCCCAGGCGTGCCGCCAAGCGGGCGCTCAGGTCCTTGCCGTCCACCGAGGCGGCGCTGAGCACCACCCGGGGCTGCAAGGTGTTAAGGACCTCGGCCACCACCGGCGCATAAGTCTCGGCCAAATAATCTTTCAATAGCGGCTGGTCGACCGCGTAAACCTTCTCCACCCCATAGTGGCCCAAATCCGCCGCCACGGCCGCCACCCCGTCCCCCAGGGCAATGGCCGTGAGGGGTTCGCCCAAGGCGTCGGCCAGCCGTCGGCCTTCGCTGGCCACCTCAAAGGAGACCCGCCGAAAGGCGCCGTCGCGGAATTCGGTGATTACACATACTCCCTGTGCCATGATGCTGCCTCCTAGATTGCGCAACCCTTCGAAAAGTTCAAAGTTCAAGGTTCAAAGTTCAAAGTCAAGAAGATGCCCACACGGCGGCGCAGGCTGAAGCCCGCGGCTACCGAGTCATTTTCTTAGATAACTTTGGCCTCTTCGTGGAGCAAGCGCACCAACTCTTTGGCCTTGCCAGCGGTGTCGCCCGGCACCATGAGCCCGGCCTGCCGCGGCACCGGCATCTCCAGGGAGGTGATCATGACTTTGGTGGCCGCGGCCCCCACCTGATCCGGGGACAGGCCCAGATCCGAGAGCTTTTTGACCTCCAGCGGTTTCTTTTTGGCCTTCATGATGCCGGGCAGCGAAGCATACCGGGGATTCCAAACCGCATGGGCGCCGCCCAAGGTGACCAGGGCCGGCAACGGGGCCTCCAATTTCAATTTCGCCCCTTCGATGGGCCGGTCGATCTTTACCCGGCCATCGGACACTTCCACGGCCACCGCCAGGGGCAGATGGGGAATATCCAAAAGTTCGGCCACCATGATGCCCACCTGGTTCTCGTCGTCATCCACCGCCCGATGGCCGCAGAAAATGAGATCAAAGGGGGTTTGCTTCAGGGCCGCGGCCAGGGCCCGGGCCTTGCCCAGGGCGTCGCTGCCCTCGGTGGCCGGATCATCCACCAGGACTCCCTTATCGGCTCCCATGGCCAGGGCCGCGCGGATGGACTCCACCGTGCGCTGGGGCCCCAGGCTGAGAATGGTGACGTTGGCGGCCTGGCTGTCCTTGAGGCGCAGGGCCGCCTCCACCGCATACTCATCGTAGGGATTGATGACCCATTTGAGGTCGCTCGTGGCGATGGACTTGCCGTCCGGCCCGATCTTGATCACCGTTTCCGTATCCGGCACCTGCTTCAGCAAAACTACGACATCCACCTTGTTCTCCTTTCTGAGGCTTAGTCAAAAGAGAGAGCTATATTGGTCAGGGTGGCGACCCCGTCCTCGACGGCGAACAGCACGGTATTGTAGGACATCATGACCTTCTGATCCGGGGTTATCTCAAGATGCCGCCAAACCGGTAATCTTTTTCCGGTTCCCAAGCAGGAGCTGGGGGACGAGAGCTGAAAATAACTCCCCGCGCCCCCCCCCTCAGGAATGACGAAACTCGCTCTCGGCCGGCGCCAGCGATTTGGTCATCAAGACGATATCCGATTCCCGGCCGTCCTTATCCATGACAAAGCCTTTCAGGACTGCGGCTTTTTCAAATCCCAGTTTCTCGAACAGATAGAAGGCCTTGTCCAATTCCGGCGGAATCTCGGCGGTGAGCTGCTCCAGACCCAGTTGGGCGGCGATATCCTCCAGGGTTTGAATCAACAGAGTCCCCAGGCCTTTGGCCCGGTATTGGGGATCGGTGGACAGGCGCACCTCGCCCTGATGTTGGGTCCAGGCGCTGAGGTTGAATTCCAGCGAGGCGGCCCCGATGATCCGGTCCCCATGGAGGGCAGTCAGGGGCAGAACGAGGTCATAGTCCAGAGTTTCCATCCAGTTTTCGATAACCTTGGGGTCGGTCACCTCTTCTTTTAATACCACTCGCTCTTCCGGAGCCAGGCTTTGGAAATAGGCCAGGAACGCCTGCTCATCATCCTTGAGCAAAGGACGCAAGGTGATGGCGGTGCCGTCCTCCAAATTGACTTTCTTGGGAAAATTTTTAATCAGTATGCCTGCTAGGTTATTCATAGCGGTCTCCGGCGTTGGCTGGGGTGAATCAGAAATACCAGGAGCGTTCGACGATCATGGTAAAGCCCATGCCGCCACCCACACAGAGCGCGGCCATCCCCGCCTGGGCGTCCCGCTTCTGCATCTCATAGAGCAGCGTAACCATAATCCTGGTGCCGCTGCAGCCGATGGGGTGACCCAGGGCGATGGCCCCGCCATTGACGTTGACGATCTTGGGGTCCAGATTCAATTCCCTCAGGCAGGCGATACTCTGGGCCGCAAAGGCCTCATTGAGCTCCACCAGGTCCACCGGTTTGCCCAACGCCTCCTTCGCCTTGGCCACGGCATTGCGCACCGCATAGATGGGACCCATGCCCATCAGCTCCGGCTCGCAGCCCTGGCAGTCATAGGAGACGATCCGGGCCAGGGGTCGAATACCCATCTTCAGGGCCTTTTCCTCGGACATGACCAGCACCGCGGCGGCGGCGTCGTTAATCCCCGAAGAGTTGCCCGCGGTGACGGTACCTCCCTGCTGAAAGGCGGGCGGTAGTTTGGCCAGTTTTTCCATGGTGGTGCCGAACCTAGGAAATTCGTCGGTATCGAAGATGATGGGGGCCCCTTTCTTTTGGGGCACCTCCACCGGCACGATCTCATCCTTGAAGCGTCCGGATTTGATGGCCTGCTCCGCCTTGCGCTGGCTTTCCAGGGCAAAGGTGTCCTGCTCTTCCCGGCTGAGGTGGAACTTTTCCGCCACGTTCTCGGCGGTGATCCCCATGTGGGTGTCGCCGAAGGAGCACCAGAGGCCGTCATGAATCAGGACGTCCACCAGTTGGCCGTGGCCCATGCGCTGGCCCCAACGGGTTTGGCTCAGCAGAAAGGGCGCCTGGCTCATGGACTCCATGCCCCCGGCCACGATGATCTCCGCGTCGCCGGCCCGGATGGCCTGGGTGGCCATGATGATGGACTCCAGGCCGGAACCGCAGACCACGTTTATCGTCATCGCCGGGGTGTATTGCGAGATGCCGGCATTGGCGGCGGCCTGCCGGGCCGGGTTCTGACCCTGGCCGGCCTGCAGCACATTGCCCATAATCACCTGATCCACTTTTTCCGGGCGAATCCGGGCGCGACGCAAAACTTCTTTGATGACTAGGCCTCCCAGTTGCGCGGCCGGCATGTCCTTCAAGGTGCCGCCAAAGCTGCCGACGGCAGTCCGCACGGCGCTGGCAATTACTACCTGGCGCATGGATCCTCCTGTACTCAAGCCCTAATCGGTCCCGGGGCTTAATTCTTTCACCAACAGGGCAATATCGGCATACCTTTTCTGGTGAACATCTTTGACGTAGTTGGTCAATTCCGTCAACAGGCCGAACCCCGCCTTTTCGAAGGCCTTGATAACGGGTCTCTGGGTGGTGACGATTCTGGCCAATAGCTTTTTCACCTTGTGGCCGGCGGCCAGTCGTGACAGTTCCTCCAGGAGTAAAGCCCCCAGACCGCGGCCCTGGAACTCCGGGGTAATGGTGACCCGGACCTCGGCGATATGGCGGCCCCAACCGAAGGTATGGAAGTGCAACGTGGCATTGGCCACGACCCTGCCGTCGTATTCCGCCAGGATGGGCAGGACCCGGTCATAATTGAGATTACGGGCCCATTTTTCCAGGAGCTTGCGGTCGGTCACATCATTGCCGAGCCAGCGCCGGTTTTCCTCCGGCAGGCTGATAAAAAAACTATAAAGGGCGTATTGATCGTCCCTGGTCATGGGTCTCAAGGTGAGACTGGCGCCATCTGCCAGGGTAATCATCTTGGGATATGCTTCGAACATGTCTCAATCCTATCCTCGCATGAATTAAGGCTTGCCAGGAAGCCTGTCGGTGCTAAAGCGTGTTAGCTATCACCAGGCGCATGATTTCGTTGGTGCCTTCATAGATCTGGGTGATCTTGGCGTCCCGCATCATCCGCTCCACCGGAAATTCCTTGATGAAGCCGTAACCGCCCAGCACCTGCACCGCCTCGGTGGCGACCCACATGGCCACGTCGCCGCACAGGCATTTGGACATGGCGCTCAGGCGGATCAATTGGGAGCTGATGCGACTCATATCCTTGGGCTGCTCCTCGAACAGGGCGCAGGTCTTGTAGAGCAATTGCCGGGCCGCTTCCGTGCGCATGGCCATGTCAGCCAGCTTGAAGCCCACCCCTTGATGCTTGATGATGGGCTGGCCGAAGGTTTCCCGCTCCTTGGCGTAGGCCACGGCGTAATCCAGGGCTCCAGCGGCGATGCCCAGGGCCTGGGCGGCGATCCCCAGGCGAGAAAAATCCAGGGTCTTCATCATCACGTAAAACCCTTGGCCCTCCTGGCCCAGCAGGTTGGCCGCCGGTATCCGGCAGTCTTCAAAGATGAGTTCCACGGTATCCGACCAGCGGATGCCCATCTTGTCCTCTTTTTTGCCCACGGAGAAGCCGGGAGTGCCCTTCTCCACCACAAACACACTGGAACCCTTATGGGCCGAGAGGCTGGGATCGGTGAGGGCATAGAGGGTGACGATATCGGCCACCCCGCCGTTGGAGATGAAGGTCTTGGTGCCGTTGATCACGTAAGAGTCGCCGTCCTTGACCGCCCGGCAGCGCAACCGGGCCACGTCGGAGCCGGCCGCGGGTTCGGTCAGCCCGAAGGCGGCCAGTTGTTCGCCCGAGGCGAGTTTGGGCAGGAACTTCTTTTTCTGGTCCTCCGACCCGGCCAGCATGATGGGGAGGCTACCCAGTTCCTGCACGGCCGGCACCAGGCCGCAGGCCGCGTCCACCCGGGACAATTCTTCCACCGTGATGGCCAGGGCCAGCATGCCCGCCCCGGCGCCTTCATAAGCCTCGGGAAAATCAACGCCGATCAGGCCGTTTTCCCGGAGCAGGTTCACCATTTCCCAGTCAAACTTGCCTTCGATATCACGCTTGGCCGCGCCCGGCTCCACCTGTTCTTTGGCCAGGCGCCGCACCATATCCTGCAACATCCGCTGCTCTTCGGTCAGGTTATACTGCATGCATCTTCCCCTTCTTTGGTGGGGCGGCCGTCTCTGGCCGCCCAGATAAGGTTGGCGGGCGGGGACGCCCGCCCCACCAGGGCATTACATATTTCTCCGGTACTTGCCGCCGACCTCATACAGCACCTGGGTTATCTGGCCCAGACTGGCCACTTTGACGGTTTCCAGCAACTCGGCAAAGATATTGCCGCCGCTCAGGACCGTCTTTTTCAGGGAATCGAGGGCTACCGCAGCTTTCTCCTGATTCCTCTGCTTAAATTTATTGAGATTGTCCAACTGGGCCCGTTTTTCCTCATAAGTGGCCCGGGTCAACTGGGTGGGCGGCCGGCAATAATTTTCCGCCAGGATATCGGGGCTGATGTAGGTGTTGACCCCGATAATCGGATATTCGCCGGTGTTCTTTTTGAGCTCGTAATACAGGGACTCATCCTGGATCTTGCCCCGTTGATAATAGGTTTCCATGGCGCCGAGCACCCCGCCGCGGCGGCTGAGGGCGTCGAATTCCTTCAGGACCGCCTCTTCCACCATATCGGTCAATTTTTCCATGATGAAACTGCCCTGCAAGGGGTTTTGATTTTTAAAGATGCCGTACTCTTTGCTGATGATTAATTGAATCGCCATGGCCCGGCGCACCGATTCCTCAGTGGGGGTGGTGACGGCTTCGTCATAAGAATTGGTATGCAGGGAATTGCAGTTATCCGTCAGGGCCATCAAGGCCTGGAGAGTGGTGCGGATATCGTTGAACTGCATATCCTGGGAATGCAAGGAACGCCCCGAGGTTTGCATATGGCATTTAAGCCGCTGACTCGATTCGTTGGCCCCATATTTATATTTCATGGCGATGGACCAGATCCTGCGGGCCACCCGGATTATCGCATTGTATTCAGGGTCCATGCCGCTGGAGAAGAAGAAGGAGAGGTTCTTGGCAAAGTCATCTATCTGCATGCCGCGGCTGAGATAGTATTCCACATAGGTAAAGGCATTGGCCAGGGTGAAGGCCAGTTGGGACACTGGGTTGGCCCCGGCTTCGGCAATATGGTAGCCGCTGATGCTGACCGAATAGAAATTCCTGACTTTATGGTCGATAAAATACTGCTGAATATCGCCCATGAGCCGCAGGGCGAAGGGGACGGAGAAGATGCAGGAGTTTTGCCCCTGGTCCTCCTTCAAGATATCCGCCTGCACGGTGCCGCGTACCTTGGCCTGGACTAACTGACGAATTCGTTCGGCCTCAGTGGGATCGGGGTCGCGGCCGTTTTCCTCTTTAAATTTATCCAACTGCTGATCGACGGCGGTATTAAAGAAGAAGGCCAGAAGGATGGGCGCCGGCCCGTTGACCGTCATGGACACACTGGTATTGGGGGCGCAGAGATCAAAGCCCTGGTAGAGCTTTTTCATATCCTCCAGGGTGCAAATGCTGACCCCGGCTTCGCCAATCTTGCCAAAGATATCCGGCTCTTCGGCCGGGTCTTCGCCATACAGGGTGAGGGAATCGAAGGCGGTGCTCAATCTCTTGGCCGGATCACCTTCGGTGAGGAAATGAAACCTGGCATTGGTCCGCTCCGGCGTGCCTTCACCGGCGAATTGCCGCTTCGGGTCTTCCCCCTCCCTTCTGAAGTGAAACACCCCGGCGGTATAGGGAAAATAGCCGGGCAGATGCTCTTTCCGCAGCCATTTTAAGGTATCCGCCAGGCTCTCGAAATTGGGCAGGGCAATCTTGGGAATCCTGAGGCCGGCCAGCGATTCGCTGAAGAGACTAGTCCGGGTCACCTGGTCCCTGATTTTAACTTCGAATTCCTCCTTAGAGTAGAGCTCTCTGATCTCTTCCCATTTCTTCAAGGCCTGGATAGCCTCCGGGTCGATCTTGCCGGCAACTTCGTCGGCGCGGTCGGCCAGATTTAAGCCTAGATCATGGCTGACCATCCTGATGGCCTCGAGTTTCTTTAATGCTTGGACCGCACTCCTGGTTTTTTCATGATAGCTGCGAATGGTGTGGGTAATTTCGCCCAGGTAGTGTTGCCGGTGGGTCGGCAGGATGGCCGATTTCGACGACTCCTGCAGGGAATAGCTTTCCACCCGGGGTAGCGGCCAATCGATGAGACCCTTTTGATTTAGGGAAAACAAAACCTTTTCAAAAAAGACATTCAGACCCGGGTCTTGGAAGTTGCTGGCCACCGTGCCCATGATGGGCAGCTCATCGTCGGGCGTGCCGAAGATATTATGATTTCTCCGATATTGCTTCCTGACATCCCGTAAGGCGTCCAGGGAATTCTTATGGTCAAACTTGTTGATCACCACCAACTCGGCAAAATCGAGCATGTCGATCTTTTCCAATTGGGAGGGAGCGCCGTATTCCGCGGTCATCACGTAAATCGGCAGATCGACGTACTTGGTGATCGAGACGTCACCCTGACCGATGCCCGGGGTCTCCACGATGATCAGATCGTACCCCGCCGCCTTGAGGATGTGGATGGAATCCTCCAGGGCCAGGGACAGTTCGCTTTCCGATTCCCGGGTGGCCAGGGAGCGCATGAAGACCTTCTCCGGATTAACGAAATTCATGCGGATGCGGTCGCCCAGCAGCGCCCCGCCGGTTTTTTTCCGGGTGGGGTCGATGGCCAGGATAGCCAGGCTCTTATCCGGATAATGGAGCAGAAAGCGGCCGATAAACTCATCTTCCAGGGAACTCTTGCCCGAGCCGCCGGTCCCGGTGATGCCGATCACCGCCGATTTTTTGGCTGGGGTGGGAAGCTCCTTCCTAACCCGGGCAAAAGCATCCGCTTGATGATTATTCTCCACCAGTGAGATGAGCTGGGTAACCGTAAAGCTGTGACGTTGCCGGATCTTCTCTTGCCAATCGCCGGGCAGAGGGGGGAATCTTACTTCGGCGGCCCGCTTGATCATATCCTGGATGATCCCGGGAAGCCCCAGCTTCTGGCCGTCTTCCGGGGAATAAATCTTGGTTATGCCATAGTCTTCCAGTTCACGGATTTCTTCAGGAACGATAACCCCGCCGCCGCCACCGAATATCTTGATAAACCCCACTCCGTTCTGATCGATAAGGTCCTTGATATATTTAAAGAACTCAATATGTCCGCCCTGATAAGAGCTGATGGCGATGCCTTGCACGCCCTCCTGAATGGCCGAATAAACGATCTCCTTGGCGGAGCGGCTATGCCCTAAATGTACTACCTCAGCGCCGGCCCGTTGCAGGAGGCGCCGGAAAATATTAATCGAGGCGTCATGACCGTCAAACAGCGAGGTGGCGGTTACGAATCTTACCTTTTCTGGTCTTTCCTGCTTTGGTGTTTCGGTTGACATGATAATCCCCTAAGGAATGACTGATCTGAAATTGGCCTTTCCCTCTGGTCAGAGGAGCTCAGGGAGAAGAGTTTGGCCGCCGCGTCCCCTCAGCGGAGCAACTCCCTGGCGATAATCATTCGCTGGATCTCGCTGGTGCCCTCGTAAATCGTGGTCACCCGCACATCCCGGGCCAGCCGCTCCACCGGGTATTCCTGGGAATAGCCGTAACCGCCCAGGATCTGCACGGCGTCGTAACAGGCCCGGTTGGCCGCCTCGGTGGCATACAGCTTGGCCATGGAAGCTTCTTTCGAAAAGGGCTTCCCCTGATCTTTCAGGTGCGCCGCCTGGAGCAGCAGCAGGCGGGCCGCCTCCAACTCGGTGTAACGGTTGGCCAGCATCCACTGGATGGCCTGAAACTGGGCGATGGGTTGGCCGAACTGCACCCGTTCTTTGGCGTAATTTTTGGCATAGTCCATGGCCCCCAGGCCGATTCCCAAAGCCATGGAGCCGATGCCGATGCGGCCGCCGGCCAGCTCCGCCAGGGCCAGGCGTAAGCCGCCATTGAGCTCGCCCAGCAGGTTTTCTTTGGGCACCCGGCAGTCTTCCAAAATCAATTCGTTGGTGGGAGAGCCGTTCTGGCCCATCTTCGGCTCATTTTTGCCCACGGCAAAGCCGGGAAACCCCGGCTCCACCAGGAAGACGCTGATTCCCTTGCCTTTGGGGACGTCCTGGTCGGTGACCGCCCAGACCACGAAGACCCCGGCGAACTCGCCGCTGCTGATGAAGATCTTGCGGCCGTTAAGCCGCCAGGAGTCGCCATCGAGCCTGGCGGTGGTGCGCATGCCGGCGGGATCCGAGCCGGCGGCAGCCTCGGTGAGGCCGAAACCGCCGGCCGGATATTCACCGCTACAGATCGGAGGGAGGTAGCGGCGCCGCTGCGCTTCGGTGCCCACCGACTGGATCACCAGCCCCACCATATTGGTCACCGAGGTGGTGACCGTGGTGGCGGCGCAACCCTTGCCCAGCTCGATCATGGCCAGGCTGAAGGCCACGGTGCTGGCCTCGGCGCCGCCGTACTCGGCCCGGATGGTGAGCCCCATGAAGCCGAGGTCGGCCAGCTTTTTCAGGTTGTTCAGGATAATCCTGCGGTCCTTGGTGCGGTCCAATTCGGCCGCCTTGGGGCGCAGTTCCCGCACGGCAAATTTCCCCGCCATTTCCTGGATCATTCTTTCTTCATCGCTCAGTTCAAAGTGCATCCATTACCTCGTATTCAGCAGGCTGTGGAAAAATTCCTCCTCAGCTCGAAATGTCATTCTGGGCAGAGATCCAGCGCTTCGATCCAGATGACATCAGACCGCCCCACGCTGCCGCAACTCGCCGATTTGCTCCGGTCCATATCCCAACTCCCGGAGAATCATCTCGGTGTGTTCCCCCAATTCGGGGGCATGGCTGCGCAACGTCCCCGGGGTTCCGGAAAATTTTGGGGCAATCCCCAGTTGGCGGTAGGCCCCCCAGCTTTCATGCACCAGGTCCACCACCATCTGTCGGGCTCGAATATGCGAGTCCCGTTGCGCTTCCTCCAGGTTCAACACCGGTTCGCAGCAGCAGTCGTGCTGGGCAAAGTGCGCTATCCATTCCGCCTGGGTACGCTCTCTAAAAAGTCCCGCTACCGCACTCTTGAGGACTTCCTGGTGGGGTCCGGGTTCCAGGTAGTCGGCCTGGTCCCATTCCGGATGGGCCCCCGCGGCGCAGAAGGCCCGCCAGAATTGCGGCTCCAGGGCGCCCAGGCTCATATAGCGGCCATCTTTGGTCTCATAAAGGTTGTAGCAGGCGAAGCCATGGTTGAGGACATCATCCTCCGGCTGGGGGATTTGTCCATCGGCCAGATACTTGCCCCAGCGCAGACAGTTCCACATAAAAGAGCCGTCCAGCATGGCGAGGTCGAGATACTGTCCTTCCCCCTGGCGCTCCCGCACCAGCAGCGCCAGGACCAGGCTAAAGGCCGCCAGCAGCGCGCCGCCCCCCAGGTCGGCGATTTGCACTGCCGGCAGGGTAGGCCGGCCATACCGGCCGCTATACGACAAAATGCCGCTCAGGGCTAGGTAATTGATATCGTGGCCGGCCCGCTGGGCCCGGGGGCCGTGGTCCCCGTAGCCCGAGAGGGCGGCATAAATCAGCCTGGGGTTGAGGGCCCGGAGACTCTCATAGTCCAGGTCCAGACGGGCCATCACCCCCGGCCGGAAGCCTTCCAGGACCACATCGGCTTGCCGCACCAACTGACGGAAGATCTCCTTGCCCGCCGCGGACTTGAGATTGAGGGTGAGAGAGCGCTTGTTGCGATTCAAAACCACGTGGAAACCACTATTCTTGCCGATACGAGGCTGCCACTCACGGATATAGTCGCCCCGGTGAGGTTCTTCCACCTTGATGACGTCGGCGCCAAAATCCGCCAGCAGCATGGTGCAGAAGGGCCCGGGCAGGAGTCGCGACAGATCCAGGATGCACACCCCTGCCAGGGCCGCGGCCATGTGGTTCTTAACTTTCATGGGCGCTTCTGACCGTAGAAGTCCCACCGTAGGGGCGAGCCGCCGGCTCGCCCCTACAAAAGATTTTCATTTTCGGGGGTGGCCAATTTCTGCGGTCATGAACGTTTAACCGGCAGTTCCCAGAGAAGGACATCGTTTCCTAACCTCTTAGTGTTCATGGACATAGAGGGGCCATTTGTGGAAGAACCACTCGTTCCAGAGGAGTGGGATGATCCACCAGAAGTTCCAGATCAGGGATTCGCCGTGGAGTGCCCGTTCGGCAATGTCCCCGGCCATATGGTGAATGCCCAGGCCCCAGTGACCGAAGTTGATATAATAGTAGAAAATGTAGTTCAGGATCATCAGGATGCCGACGCCAATGGTCCGGAACCAGAAGTTCCCCCAGGAATCCACGTCCTTGCCGGGCGACAGGTCATCGAAGTAGTGGTGCCAGATGAGGAAGGGAATCAGGGTGAAGCCGGCAATTTCGGCGGCGTGATACCAGAGGAAACGCATCGGGTTGCCCTTGTCGCCCGCCGGCAGGTGTTTGATCACCTCTTCCATGTTCAACCAGGTCCCCGCCAGTTTGACACAGAGGATGGCCAGGATATAGCCCAGGATGAAGGTCAGAATCAGGGAGATGAAGCCCTTCCAGGGCTGGGGCAGTTTAATCAGCGACCAGGGCTTCATGCGCCAGACGTTGGGGGTCATGAAGAGCACGATGATGGCCCATTCCCACCAGCCGAAGACCCAGTGCACGTGCGGAGTGCCGGCGATGGCGCCCCACCACGGTAGACCCAGGGCGTAGGATTTCCCGAACAGCACTCCGTAGATCAGGCCCCAGAAGGGCACGATCAGGATGGTGAAGTAGAACATAGTCAACATGCTGCACCAGCCCAGTTCGGCCAGGCCGGCCTCGGGCTGTTTCAAATCACTGGGCCGGATGGGCCACTTGGCGAAAAGAATGGTGGTGTAGGGATAGCTGAAAAAGCCGATCAAGACGAAGGTGACTACCGCCCGTTCGCCGAAATGGGCCGCGGGGTTGGTCAGAGTCTGGAGAGTCAGGGTAGCAGCAACCCCCTGGGGCATCACGGTCTTACCGGCCGCCGCCAACCATTCCAGGTTCGACTCGCTGAGGAAATTAAAGCCCAGTCCCAGGATGCGGTAAAAAACCACATGGATGACAAACCATACCAGGACCAGGTTAAAGATGGTTTCGACGATGCCTCTGGCCGGTTGGGATAATTTATGAAAAGGCCAGTCCCCCAGGAACATATGCTGCCAGAGGCCTACTAAGATCATCATTGCCAGATAGAGTACGAAGGGGTAGGGAAACGAACCGACCGGCCCCCGGGGATCACTGAAGATATACCAGATGAACCAGGCAACGAAAAAAAAGGCGAAAAATGAGACAATACCCGTGACGGGCTGCCCCCAACGCGGCCGTAGTGCTCCTGGACTTGCCATACTTTCCTCCCTTTGGATGGCTCTCTTTCAGAGATGCGAGTTCAATGCTGGGCCTAAATGCTGTCCAAGTGTTCTTCTTTGTATTTCGCTACGGCTTCTTCGTCCACCAGCTTCCTCAGGAACTCGAGGCAGGCCTCGTCCCCCGCTATTTTCGGCCAGATTGCCGGAAGCAATTCCATTACTACCCGCTTTTTTCCCCGGTCATCCATGGCCATGATCGCCGCTTTAATCTCATCGAACGTCATGTTTCTCCCTCCCTTCTCTAGGTAAATAGTTGCTCAAACCTCGTGGTAGTTTGCGCGGCCCGCTTCAGGCTGCGGTGAATCCGGAACGGCTAAATAATCCCTTTTTCCTTCAGGGGTTCAAGCTGCCTGGGTCCCAGGCCGAGTTTGCGGCTGTAAATGTAAGCGTTGTCTCCGCCCACCGGACGGCAGACCCATTTGACCCGCGGCGGCGTCTCGCTCATCTTCCAGGCCTGGTTGGCAATGGTCAGTTCGCCGTAATGGGGATCGTTGAACTTCTCAAAGGAGCGCCGCACCCACCAGTTCTCGGTTTTCATGGTTTCCAGGGGCGGCGTCACTCGTCCCGGCACCACGATCCCCTGTGCGATATTTTTGTTGTAATCCATCACCGCGTCGTAAATTTCGTCATAGGTGTGGGCCGTGGTCCATTTTTCGATCTCTTTGTACATGACCTTCATGTTGGCCACGTTCAGGCGGTCGAAGATGGTGGGGAATTGTTCCTGCAAATCCGGGCGCTTCAAGATGGTGCACAGGGCCTTCCAATTGATGTCCGAAAAGCCCGACAGGAAGGCATAGCCGTCTTTGCATTTAAAATAGGTGTAAGGGAAGACGCCGACGTCGAAGTTGCCGACCCGGGGAATATCTTCCTTATACTCCTGGTAATAGGTGAGGCCGTAATTAATCAGGCGGCCCATGGCCTCCGGCGGGGCCACATCGATGAACTGGCCCTTGCCGGAAACCGTCCGGAAGTGCAGGGCCGCCAGCATCGCCAGGCCGGCAAACGCTCCCCCGGCATACCAGGACATCCAGTTGCCCTGCTTGGTGGGTACTTCCGAGGGTTTCGGATTGGCGGGATCGTCGGGAAGCTCGCCGGTGACCGCGGTCACCCCGGAAAAGGCCTGGCAGACCACGTCCACATCGGCTTTACCGCAAGTGGCCTTTGAGCCAAACTGGCCGTAGGCATAGATGGCGCAATAGATGAGCCTGGGATTGTCCACACTCAGCTGCCGGTAGCCGATGCCCCAGCTATCCATGACCCCGGGCAGGAAGGTTTCAATGACCACGTCGGCCCGTTTGGCCAGCTTGCGGAAGATCTCCTGTCCTGCCTCGCTCTGGAGGTTTAAGGTGATGTGGAACTTGTTGCGCCCTTCGTTGAGGTAGCCCAGGCCGGTATCTTTGTGCATCATGCCCCAGGGGGAGAAGGTCCGTTCGGGATTGCCTTCAGGAGCCTCGATGCGGATGACCTCGGCGCCGAGTTCGCCCAGGATGGAGCTGGCAAAGCAGCCTGAGATGCTGCCGTAGCTGCAATCCAGGACGGTGAGGTGGTCCAGGGCTTCGGGTTTGCCGGCGGCATCAACCGGATCGTCCTTTTCCCGGATCCAATCCGGCCAGCTCATCTTTTTGTCGTCTTCATGGTGCGGCATGTTTTCTCTCCTCATAAATTTTGCTTTGGAAGCGTCCGATCATGGCATCAACCCATCAGGCCAGGATGACTCCCTTCTTGCCGTCCCAATCCTCGGGAGGTTTGCGTCCGGGGGCATCGGCCCATTTGCCGATGATATTGCGCTCCTTCAACCCCTTGATTTGCTCTGCCGTCATTCCCAGAAAACGCCTAAAGACATACTCATTGTCGAATCCCACGGCTTTACCGGCCCACTTGATGCGGCCGGGGGTCTCGGAGAGCTTGGGGACAATACCCTCTTCCACCGTCGGCCCGTAGATGGCGTCATCGACTGTGTAGGTGAAATTCCGCTTGATCAGGTGGTCATCGTCGAACTTATCACTGGCCTTGGACACCTTATGGGCCCCGAAGCCGTGCTTGCAGGCCAGGTGACTGATCTCTTCATAAGTCTTGCCCGCCGCCCACTGGCGGATAGTGGCCAACAACTCGGTAGCATTTTCTTCCTTCAGCCGGGCGGGATGTGTGGCGAAGCGTTCGTGTCGGGCCAGTTCAGGCCGGCTCATGGCCTCGCAGAGCCCTTGGAACTGCTCGTCGGTGGCGGCACCGATGGCCACGATGTCATCCTTGGCCTGAAAGATATCGGCCGGGCAGATGGAGACATCCCGGTTACCGTAGCGGCCCCGCTCTTTGCCGCTGAGATGTTGATAGAGCCAGGTCCAATCAAGGACCCGAATGAGGTTCTCCGCCTGGGAAAACTCAATATACTGGCCTTTACCGGTGCGATCCCGGTGGGCCAGCGCTCCCAAGACGCCCACCGCGCCCATGAGCCCGCCGAAATAGTCCGCCAGCCAGATGCCGGCCTTCAGGGGCAGTTTGTCCGGGAAGCCGGTGATCCAGGCCATGCCCGATTCTGATTGGGCAATGGCGTCATAAGACGGCCTTTCCACGTATGGGCCCCATTGGCCGAAACCGTTCAGAGCTATATAGATAATCTTCGGATTAATCTCGGAGAGCTGCCGGTAGCCGATGCCCCATTTATCCATGGTGCCGGCCCGGAGGTTCTCCACTACTACGTCGGAGCGCTTAACCAGTTCCCGGAAAAGGTTCTTGCCTTCATCTACCCGGACATCGATACTGATGTGGTACTTGTTGCGGGCTTCTTTTAAATACCCGAAGGCACTGCCTTTGTAAAACTTGGCAAGCGGAGTCAGGGACCTCATGGTGTCGCCGGCGCCGGGGAGTTCGACCTTGAAGACCGTCGCCCCCAGTTCCGACAGGTAAGCGGGTAGCGAAGGACCCAAGATCAAGGTGCAGAGCTCCACGATCTTGATGTCCGCCAGAGCTTCCGGTTTTTCGAACGTCTTTGACGGGTCCAGAACGGATTCAGCCCATTTAAAATAATCCTCTTTCGCCATAATCCCTCCTCTCCTCTTGTAGGAATGGCCATTGGTTAGAACACCTCACGGGAGTTTTTCCAAATGAGCAGCTAGCGCATCGGTTTACGGCCGTGCAGGTTTGGTTTGCACCCTACCCTATATAAGTTTGTGACCTTATGCCAATTCAAAGTTAACATGGCTTACTATTTTGTCTTCACTATCCGGGCTAGCGGTACTCATAGAATCCCCGTCCCGTTTTCCGCCCCAGCCAGCCGGCCTCCACATACTTACGCAGCAGCGGGCAAGGCCGGTACTTGGAATCGCAAAAGCCGTGAAAAAGGGTCTCCATGATGGCCAGACAGGTATCCAGGCCGATGAGGTCCGCCAGCCCCAGGGGGCCCATGGGATGATTGGCGCCCAGCCGCATCACCGTGTCGATGTTTTCCCGGGTGCCCACCCCCTGATAGAGGCAGTAGACCGCCTCGTTGATCATGGGCATAAGGATCCGATTGATGAGGAAACCGGGATAATCGCTGGCTTCCGCCGGAGTCTTGCCGAACTTGACGCAGAGGTCCCGGGTCAGCTCAAAGGTCTCATCCGAAGTGGCCAGGGCCCGGATCAGCTCCACCAGCTGCATGACCGGCACCGGGTTCATGAAATGCATGCCGATGACCTTATCGGGCCTTTTGGTCTGGGCGGCGAGGCGGCCGATGGGAATGGAGGAGGTGTTGGTCGCCAGGATCGCGGCGGGCCGGCAAATGGCGTCCAGCTCATGGAAAATCTGAAATTTTAGCGGCTCGTTTTCCGTCGCCGCCTCGATCACCACATCCATCGCGGCCATATCCTTGAGATTAACGGTAGTCTGGATGCGGCCAAGAACCGCCTCCTTTTCCTCGGGGCTCATATTCCCCTTGTCAACGTTTTTAGCTAGGATCTTCGTGATGTTATTGAGGCCCCGCTGGACAAACTCCTCTTTGATATCGCTCATGATCACCGGAAAACCGCTCATGGCCGCCACCTGGGCGATGCCGTTTCCCATCTGACCGGCGCCCACCACGCCAATGGTATTTACCTGCATCTTCTCCTCATCTCCTTTCACTCAGCCGTTCTGACTAGTGTTACCCCTCATAAATTGCATGGTATTTATTTATCAGGGCGTCGAAAAAGGGGCTTTTCAACTCCCCCTTTTCTAAAGGGGGGTAATAAAACCCTGTTTCGAATGTCACAGCAATTAAAAAGCATCACACTAGTCATGTTGGGATAACGGTTAGTCAGGCGTCTCGCCGTTTCAGTCAACGAGGGAAAAGAGGGGAACGACGCCCTCTCCGGCCGTATGTTTCATATGCTGCACCACCTGGTGGCCCAATTTCACCTTTTTGCCGATCAGCTCCATGGTGACGCTCTCCGGTTCGTCACTGTTCAAGAGTCCCGTCAGCCAGGGGCCCTCCCGGAGTTGGGTCAGAACCACGACGTAAGGGGCTTTGAAGCCTTCGGGAGCCACCCGGATCACCGTGAAGGTCCTGATGGTGCCTTCCCCGGAAAGTTGGGTGATTTCCTGGTTGGCGGAGCCGCACTCGTCGCAGGTGGCCTTGGGAGGCACAGTGATGGTGCCGCAGTCGAGACATTTCAAGCCTTTGAGAATATTCTCCTTCAAGGCTTCGAAGTACTGGACGTGAGTCAGCTTATACATGCAATCTCCCTATGGTCAACGGCCCAGGAGGATATTCACCACCACGGTGCCGGTGCCGCCCAAGGTATCCGTCATGCCGATCCGGGCCCCGTCCACCTGCCGGGGGCCGCACTCCTCCCGGAGTTGTTTGACGATCTCATAGACCTGAGCGCAGCCCGTGGCCCCCACCGGATGGCCCTTGGACTTGAGGCCGCCGGAAGGGTTGATGGGGATTCTGCCGCCCAGGCGGGTTTCGCCGACTTCCGCGGCAAGGGAGCCTTTGCCGAATTCGAAAAATCCCAGGCATTCGCTGGCGACGATTTCGGCAATGGTAAAGCAATCGTGCAACTCCACCATGTCCACGTGTTTGGGCTCGATGCCCGCCATCTTGTAAGCCTGGGAGGAGGAGGCCAGGCGGGCCCGCATCACCGTGAAGTCTTTCTGCCGGGAATAGGCCCGGCCGTTGCCTTGCCCCACCCCCAAAACTTTGATCGGTTTGGCCACCTTCCTCTCGGCAATCTCCCGGGTGGCCAAAATCACGGCGGCGGCGCCGTCGGAGATGGGGCAGCAGTCTAAGACCTGGAGCGGGTCACAAACCATGGGACTGCCCAGCACCTTCTCCACCGTGATCTCTTTCTGAAATTGGGCCAGGGGATTCATGGTGCCGTGGTAATGGTTCTTCACCGCCACCCGCGCCATGCGCTCCTTGAGGACGGGCAGGGGAATGTCGTACTTGTCGGCATACTGGTGGGCCAGCATGGCAAAGACCCCCGGGAAGGTCAGGCCGGTGAATTCCTCATAATGGCTGTCCTCGATCATGGCCAGGGCGCCGGCCACCTGGGAGGTCCCCATATGGGTAAATTTCTCCACCCCGCCGGCGATCACCACGTCATAGAACCCGGAGGCGACCCACATGGCGGCATCCCGGAAGGCCACTGAAGCCGAGGCGCAGCCGCCTTCCACCCGGATGGCCGCGGCATGGGGGCCCAGGCCGATTTCGTCCGCCAGCAATGGGGCGAGATTCATCTGGGCTTCGGCAAAATCCCCCAGGACGTTGCCGATGACGAGGGCCTGAATGTCCTTGGAGGTCAGGTTGGACTCCTGAATGGCCTCCAGGGCGGCGTTGGCAAAGAGTTCCTTGAGGCTCAAGTGGGACGGCCCAAACTTGGTCATCCCCACACCCAGAACCGCTACTTCTCTCATAATTTTTCCTCTCGCGTCCGCCCGGCGATGTGCCTCAGCCCCAACCGGCGGTTAGGTTGTTAATCAGCCTGTCGGGCTAGACCAAAACCATAATTGCAAGGGCTGTACCAGCAGGCTGTTTGAGATAATGAGCTGAAATCAAAAGATAATAAGCTTCCCAGGAATAAGTGACGCCCAGAACGGAGTCTAGCAAATGCTGCACTTTTTGCCTCTCGGTCCGATCAGCCATCCAGGTAGGTGATGAAAGGTGAAATTACCCCAAGTTAAGTGAATCAGAGGATTAGCTTCACCTCTGTAGCATATCAGACAGTGCCCGGGGGTGTGGGAGGGTGGCCTCAGGGGTTTATTTCAAGGTTGCCACCGCACCTCGAGCCCGGTACTTACCGGCAAGCTGTTGAGGCGGTAGAGGATTTATTCTATAATAATTTTGAATTTTTGCCTTCAACGGCGGGGCTTGCCAGGTGACGCCATGTCCAAGAAACTAAGCGCAGCTCATTGTCTGAGTGAGTTAAAAACTAAAGAAAGGCTCCTGTCTTCGATTCATAAAATCAGCAGTCTGCTGACCCGTCCCATTTCCTTGGATAAAATATTGACCTGTATCGTCAAGGAGACCGCCCAGGTTTTCGGCTTCATCCGGGTCGGCATCTTTCTCACCGACAAGGACAAGGGCCTGTTGGAATGCAAGTACCTGATCGGCTT
>JBAVUP010000187.1:0-24667 GCA_049696835.1 Desulfobaccales bacterium | reverse complement strand
GTGGTGAGCATGATGAGCAGCAGCGAGAAGCCGTCCACCCCCACGTAGTAGCTGATGCCGTAAGTCGGCAGCCAGGCGTGCCGCTCCACGAACTGCATGGCCGCGGTTTGGTTGTTGAAATGAAACCAAAGGGGCAGGGAAAAGAGGAACTCCACCAGGGAGATCACCAGGGTGGCGACCTTCAGCACCTTGTGGTTCTTCCGGTTCAGGATCACCAGTACCCCTATCCCCAGCAAGGGGAGGAAGACCAGTATGGAGAGGATGGGTAGTTGCATTGAGCCCCCCCTAACGCCCGATAAGATAGCCGGTGATGAGCACCACCCCGATGAGGATGGCCAGGGCATAATTTTGCACAAACCCCGTCTCCAGTTTCCGGAGGTGGCTGCTCAGCCAACCGATGGTGGTGGCGCTGCCGTTCACCGCTCCATCCACCACGTTCTCATCCACGCCGTGCCACAGGAAGTCGGAGCCGTTCTTAATGGGCTCCACCACCGTAGCGTCGTAAATTTCGTCCATGTAGTACTTGTGAGACACCAGGTCATAGATGACCGGGATTTTCTCCACCACTTTCTCGGGCAGCTCAGGCCGCTTGATGTACATCCGGTAGGCCGTGTAGATCCCCGCCACGGCCACCGCCATGGAGAAGATCATCATGGTGATTTCGAACCAGGCCGGGGCGTGCACCTCGTGTACCAGCGGGGTGATGGCCGGCGCCAGAAAGTCTCTGAATTTATTGGCCCCGGCGATGATGGGGAACCCCACGAAACCGCCCACCACGGAGAGCCCCGCCAGCGCCATCAGCGGCACGCTCATCAGCGGCGGCGACTCATGGGGATGCACGTGCGGGTCTACCCGGGACTCGCCGCAGAAGGTCATGAACACCGCCCGGAACATGTAAAACGCGGTGATGAAGGCCGCCACCGTGGCAATCCCCCAGAACACGTAGTGGCCGCCCACCAGGGAGTGGAACAGGATCTCGTCCTTGCTGAAGAACCCGGCAAAGGGAAAAATTCCCGAGATGGCCAGGGTGGCCAGCAAGAAGGTCCAGTAGGTAATGGGCATGTATTTCTTCAAGCCGCCCATATGACGCATGTCTTGCTCGCCGTGCAAGCCGTGGATCACGGAGCCGGAGCCCAAGAACAGGAGAGCCTTAAAGAAGGCGTGGGTCATGAGATGGAAGATGCCGGAGGTAAAGGCCCCCACGCCACAGGCCAGGAACATATACCCCAACTGGCTCACCGTCGAGTAAGCCAGGACTCGCTTGATGTCGAATTGGGCCATGCCGATGGTCGCGGCATAGATGGCGGTGAGCGCCCCCACCGCCGCCACCACCGTCAGGGAAATCGGCGCCAGCACGTACAGAGTGCTGCACCGGGCCACCATGAACACGCCGGCGGTGACCATGGTGGCCGCATGGATCAAGGCGGACACCGGGGTGGGGCCTTCCATGGCGTCCGGCAGCCAGGTGTATAAGGGGATCTGGGCCGACTTCCCCGTGGCTCCCAAAAACAGGCACAGGGTGATGGCCGTGATGACGCCTGATCCCACCGGATACTTGGCCGCCAGGGCAAAGACTTCCTTGAAGTTGACGGACCCGAAGGTCCAGAAAATCAAAAAGATGCCCAGCAGGAACCCGAAGTCGCCGATCCGGTTGACCACGAAGGCCTTTTTGCCCGCGTCGGACGCCGACTGCTTCTCATACCAGAACCCGATGAGCAGGTACGAACAGAGGCCGACTCCCTCCCAACCCACGAACATCAGAAGGAAGTTGTTGGCGCTCACCAGGGTGAGCATGGCAAACACGAAGAGGTTGAGGTAGGCGAAGTAGCGATAAAACCCCTCGTCTTCGTACATGTAGCCGATGGAATAGATGTGGATGAGGGTGCTCACCCCTGAGACCACCAGCAGCATGATGAGGGACAGGGGGTCGATCAGGTAGGCCACCGACACCTGAAACGGCCCGGAGGTGATCCAGGTATAGACCACCTTCTCCACCGACCGGGCGTCCACCGGGAGCTGCAGCACCTCCAGGAAGATCTTGACGGTGACCAGAAAGCTCAGGCCCACGGCCGCGGAGCCGATGGTCCCCACCACCCCTTTGGGTAGACTCTTGCCCAGTAGGCCGTTGATGAGAAAGCCGATGAGGGGAAAGAGCGGAATCAGCCAGACATAATCCATCATGGGGTTCGCCTCACCACTTGAGGATATTCAAATTATCGACGTACACGGTGCCCCGGTTGCGGAAGATGGCCACGATCAGGGCCAGGCCCACCGCCACTTCCGCCGCGGCCACGGTCAGGACAAAGAACACGAACATCTGGCCGTCCACCGCCTTGAAGTAGTCGGCAAAGCCGATGAAGGCCAGGTTCACGGCATTGAGCATCATCTCGATGCACATGTAGATGACCAGGGCGTTGCGCCGGATCAGGACCCCGATCACCCCCAGGGCAAACAGGGCCACGCTCAAGGCCAAATAATAGGACACAGGCACTACCATAAAAACTCTCCGGTTGAGATTCTCACGCTAAGGCGCAAAGGCCGCAAAGTCTATTATCTTTTATATCTTTGCGTGCTTTGCGTCTTTGCGTGCCTCATCATTTCAACTTACTCTTCGCCAAAACCACCGCGCCCACGATGGCCACCAGGAGCAGCACCGAGGTGACCTCAAAGGGCAGCAGGTAATCGGTGAACAGACTCCGGGCAATGGACTCGGTGTTGCCCAGGCCCGGGGCCATTTCCTTGGCGGCCGGCAGCACGGCCTTGGCCACGCCGTAAATCAGGATCAACCCGGTGAAACCCGCCAGGATGATGCCCCCCAGTTTTTGCCCGATAAAGGGAATCTTCGGGGACTCTTCCGGCTGCCGGATATTCAGGAGCATGATGACGAACAGGAACAGCACCATGATGGCCCCGGCATACACGATCACCTGGATGGCGGCGATGAACTCCGCGTGGGCCAGCAGGTAGATACCCGCCACCGCAAAGAAGTTGACGATGAGCCAGAGGGCGCTCCGCAACGGGTGCTTCTGAAAGACCACCAGGCCGCCGGAAACCAGGGCCACTCCGCCCAGGATGAAAAACAGCGTCTGCATCCCTCGGGCCTCCTATTCCTGCCGCATTGACTGAGGCTTGGATAACTGCCGGATCATAGCCAATCCCCCAGGCGCAGTTGCGACTTGCTCTGGGTGGCCCGCTCGATATCCAGAATGAGCACCTGCTTATCGTATTGAGCCAGTTCGTAAAGATTGTTCAGCTTGATGGCCCCCTTGGGACAGGCCTCCTGGCAAAAGCCGCAGAAAATGCAGCGCTGCAAGTCGATGGTGAAGGCCACCGGATACTTCTCATGCTCAGCACCTTCGACGGGGACGATCCCTTTGATGGCGTTAGACGGGCAGACCACCATGCACAGGGTACAGGCCACGCACCGCCGGCTGCCGTCCTCGTTGATGGTGAGCTCCGGATGGCCCCGCCAGCGGGGCGCCAGCACCCGTTTCTCTTCCGGATACTGTTGGGTGATGGGCTTGGTGAAGACCATCCTGAGGGTGGTCGCCAACCCTTTGAGCAAAGGAATAATCATGGATTAACCCTTGATAAGTAAGATTACCGCCCCGGTGACCAGGATGTTCACCAGGCTCAGGGGCAACAGCACCTTCCACCCCAAGGCCATGAGCTGATCAAACCGGAAGCGGGGAAAGGTGCCTCTCACCCAGATAAAGAAGAAGACCAGCGCAAAGGTCTTGCCCACGAACCACACGATGGGGGGCAGCACCGGCCCCTGCCAGCCGCCCAAAAACAGGGTGACGGCCAGGGCCGAGGCCACGATGATGTGGGTATATTCCCCCATCATGAACAGGGCCCACTTCATGGAGCTGTACTCCGTCTGGTACCCGGCCACCAGCTCGTTTTCGCACTCAATCAGGTCGAACGGCGTCCGGCCGCATTCGGCCATGGCCGCGACCATGAATATCAGAAAGCCCAGAGGCTGGTACACGATAAAGGGAATAGTCTTTTGGGCTTCCACGATCTTCACCGTGCTCAGCGTCTCCGCCAGCATCAGCACCCCGATGACGGAAAGCCCCAGGGCCAGCTCATAGCTCACCATCTGGGCGCTGAGGCGCAGGCCGCCCAACAGCGAATACTTGTTATTCGAGGCCCAGCCCCCCAGCACCGCGCCGTACACCCCCAGCGAACCCACCGCAAAGATGTACAGCAACCCGATGTTGGTGTCCGCAATCACCCCCTGGTTCAGGGCCGCCACCGTCAGGTCAAGCTTGTGGCCGTAAATGGTGATCTCCGGGGGCAGGATGTTGGCCGCAAAGGGAATAACCGCAAAGGGCAAAAACGCCGCGCCCGCGGTAATGATAGGCGCCATGATAAAGAGAATCTTGTTGGCGCCCGGCGGCGTAAAGTCCTCTTTGAACAGCAGCTTGAGGAGGTCGGCCAGGGGCTGCAGCAATCCCCACGGGCCCACCCGGTTGGGGCCGTACCGCAGCTGAATGAAACCCAGGACCTTGCGTTCCATGAGCACCGTATAGGCCACGCACGTCAGCAGGACCACCATTACCACCATGATCTTGAGGACGCTGATCAGGATTATCAGGGGCAGATTCATCATTCTCAACCCTTTTGGATGGTCACCCGCACCAGGTTAGAATTTATGGTTAGATCATGGGCCGCCGGCGCGGCAAAATGCTCCGGCAGGAACACCACGCCCGGGGGCACCTCCGCGGTCAGTCTTACCGGCGCGGTAACTTCTCCGTGGGAGGAAATCACCCTGACAACTTCCCCAGCCGCCAGCCCCAGGCTCTGGGCGTCCTCCGGATTCATCTTCAAGAGCGCCTCCTTGGTGACGACCAGGGTGCCGCAGGGATGATGGGTGGTGAAGGAGCCGGAGTGCTGCAGGGATTTGCCGATGATCAGGGTGTACGGCCGCCGCCCCGGCAGGCTGATGTCGAGTTCGAAGGGCACGAACTTGCCGCTCACCTCCGCCTTGATCTGCGGGGACGGCGTGCTCCATTGGGGGGCCAACCCCGCCCACAGGGGCATCTTCCGGGCCAGTTCCCGGAAAATCTCCTTGGGGCTGACATAGTTCAGGGCAAACCCCATCTTCGCCCCCACCTGGCTGATGATCTGCCAGTCGGGCCGCACCCCGTTGGTGGCCAGTGCCTGCTGGATCAGGCCCAACTGCCCGGTGCTGCTGATAAAGGTGCCTTCCTGCTCGGCGTGCATCGCCACCGGCAGCACCACCTGCGCCAGTTTGGCGGTGTCCGTCAGGAACGCGTCCTGCACCACCATGAACGGCACCTTCTTCAAAAGCTTGGCCACCCGGCTCCGGTGGGGCAGCCACCGCACCAGGTCCCCGCCCAACAGATACAGGGCCTTGGGCGCCGCCGGATCGTCCTTCTCCAGGAGGTCCAGCACCTCTTCCAGGGTGGCGCCGGGCTCTGAGCCCTCCAACGCGACGTAGCCGGGACCCATATCCGGCAGGACCCCCACTTCGCTCACGCCCCGGGTGTTGTTCTTCTCCGCCACCGGGTACAGGGCGCTGCCGGGCACCCCCGGTTTGCCCACCAGGAGGAAGAGGTCGGCCAGGGCCACGGCGTTCTGCTCGCCCTTATCCTGACTCAGCAGTTCGGTGCCGAACAGGATCGCCGGCGCCTGGGCCGTAGCCAGCAGGGCCGCCGCCTCTTTCAGGACGCTTTCTTCCACCCCGGTCTTGGTGGTGATTTCCTTGGGCGTCAGCTTGAGGCTCTCCTTGAACTCGTCCAACCCGCTGGCCTTGAAGGCCGGGGTCCAGTCGGGGTTGTCCGCCAGGAAATATTTGATCAGGCCGGCGATGAGCACCCGTTCGCTGCCGGGTTTGTAACGCAGGGACAGGTGGGCGTAGCGGTCGAACTTGGTCTTCCGGGGATTGGCCACCAGCAGCCGGAAGCTTTCCCGCTCCTTGGCTTCCATAAGCTTCCAGCCCAGCGGCGGCATCTCCGGCGTCACATCCATGCCCACCACCAGGACCAGGTCGGCCTTCGCCAGGTCGTCCAGTTTCCCCAGCACAAAGGGGAAGCCGCAGCCCTGGGCTTCGGCCTTCGCCGCCAGGGGCGAATGATACGCGGGCTTAAGGGTCTCGCTGACCTCCACACCCTCGATCTTGGCCGGGCCGAAGACCTCGGCGATCCCCTGGAGGGCCCGGACGTAAGTATATCGGCCCGGATTGTCCACCTGGTTGGTGCCCAACCCCTCGCGAAAAAATTTCTGGAAGGCGTAATTGGCTTCGTTGGTGGCCCGGGGCGAACCCACGCCGTACACCGCCTTGGGCCCGCCGGCCTCCACCGTCTCCTTCAACTTGGCGGCCACCAGGTCCAGGGCCTCGTCCCACGTAGCCTTCCGGAACCCGCCTTTTTCCCGGATGAGCGGGGTCTTCAGGCGATCCGGCGCTTCCACCACCGGCCAGCCGAAGCGGCCCCGGCCGCAGAGCAGCACGCGGTCTTCGTTCAACACCCGCATGATGCGGCCGTCTTTGGTGTGCACCTGGTAGGTGCAGCCGCCGCCGCAGAAGGGGCAGGCGATTTCGGTCTTCTCCACTTCCCAGGCCCGGGACCGGTACTTGAACTGCTTGTTGATCAGGGCCCCCACCGGGCAGATGTCGATGCACGACCCGCAGAACTCGCAATCCAGGGGCTGGGCGCCGCTGGCCAGCTCGGTGAAGTAGCCCCGCAGGGTGAAATTAATGGCCATGGCCCCCACCCGGTCCCGGCAGATGCGTACGCAGCGCCCGCAGGTGACGCAGCGGTCCGGGTGGCGCTCCACCAACTGGGAGACGTAGTCCGGATTGGGCGGCAGTTTAACCGCGTCCAGGTCCACCGTGGGCACCCCCAGCGCGTGGGTCAGGTTCTGGAGCTCGCATTCCCCGCCCTTGTCACAGATGGGGCATTCCAGCGCGTGGTTGATGAGCACCAGCTTCATCAACTCCTGGCGCAGGGCCGCCAGCTTAGGCGAGTTGGTCACCACCTCCATGCCTTCATTCACGGGAGTGGCGCAAGCCGGCAAGGGCCGCGGCGGCCCGGGCTTGATCTCCACCACGCAGATGCGGCAGGAGCCGATGGGTTTCAACGCCGGATGGTAGCAAAGGGAGGGGATAAAAATCCCGTTCGCTTTGGCCACGTCCAGGATGGTCGAGCCCTTTTTCGCCTGGATGGCTCGGCCGTCGATGGTCAGATTTACCATAGGTCGATCCCGTATTAACTGCTTTAGGCTTGAGCTGTCAGCTGTAAGCTATCAGCTATCAGCTTTTCATGTAGGGTGGGCACGGCCCACCATATCGGTTTTTCGTTTTTCGTTAAATCAGAAAACTGCAAACGGCTTTTTGTCATAACCTTATTGATTGACGGGCAGCGCGCGCCCCACATTATCTGTAGTGGCACAGGCGTCTCGCCTGTGCGGGCGCAGGCTATAAAGCCTGCGGGCTTACGTGGCGGGCGGAGACGCCACCCCTACCAACTGCTTACTGCTTACTGCTTACCGATCCACATCCGCCAACACGATGTCCATGGTGCCGATCAGCGCGATCAAATCCGCCAGCAGCCTTCCCCGCGCCAGTTTGTCCAAAGAGCCCAGCACCGCGAAGGACGGCGTCCTGATCTTCAACCGGAAGGGCTTGGGCCTGCCGTCGCTGACGATATAGAACCCCATCTCGCCCTTGGGGGCCTCGATGCACTGGTAAACCTCACCCGCCGGCGGCGTGATGCCCTCCTGGATCAGCTTGAAATGGTTGATCAGGCTGGCGATGTCGCTATAGACCTTCTCTTTGGACGGCAGCGACACCCGCGGGTCGGCGCACTTGATGTCCCCCGGCTCCGTCTTGGCGATCTTCTCCAACGCCTGGCCGACGATGCGGTTGGCCTGGAGCATCTCCTGCATGCGCACCAGATAGCGGGAGTAGGTATCGCCCTCGCCGGTCCCCAGGGGGACCTCGAACTCAAATTCGTCGTAGCTGGAATAGGGATTGTCCCGCCGCAGGTCCCAATCCACCCCGGAGCCCCGGGCCATGGGGCCGGACCAGCCCCAATCCAGGGCCTCGGCGGCGCTCATGGTGCCCACCCCCACGGTGCGCTCCTGCCAGATGACGTTTTCGGTCAGGAGGTTGTCGTAATCCTGCCAGAGTTTGGGAAAGGACTTGACGAACTCCCAGGCCGCCGGCATGAAGCCATCCGGCAGGTCCGCGGCCAGGCCGCCGATCCTAAAATACAGCGGGAACATGCGGGCCCCGGCGGCCATCTCGCACAGGTCCATGATCTTTTCCCGCTCCCTAAAGGCGTAAAATAACGGGGTCATGGCCCCCAGGTCGTGGCCGTGGGTGCCCAGCCAGAAGAGATGCGAGGCGATGCGGGTCAACTCCACCAGCATCACCCGGATATACTGGGCCCGCTTGGGGATTTCGACCCCCAGGAGCTTTTCCATCGCCAGGCAGAAGCCGAAGTTGTTCACTTCCCCGGCCAGGTAGTCCACCCGGTTCATCAGAGGCAGGCACTTGTGGTACGTGCGGAACTCGCACATCTTCTCGATGCCCCGGTGGAGGTAACCGATGTCCGGGTCGGCGCTGAGGATGAGCTCGCCGTCCAGCTCCACCAGGACCCGAAGGACCCCGTGGGTGCTGGGGTGGCTCGGGCCCACGTTCAGCAGCATGGTTTCGGTGCGTGTCATGGCTTGGGTCTGATCCATTATCAGTTCCTAACCTCTAACTCCCCCTCCCCTGGTGGGAGGGGGTTGGGGGAGGGAATTATTTCCGAGCCAACTGGTTGTATAAATGGCAGGTGGGGTTCCGCCCACCGTGCTTCTTTCCACCAAAAACCCAAAACGAAAAACCCAAAACGGTATTTATTGGCCCCGCAGTAATGTAGGGTGGTCATCGCCCACCTTTCTTTATGTCGGGCCTCGCCTGGCCTATATTCTTTTAAACCTTTTCGCCTTTTTCCCTTTTCGCCTTTTCGCCCTCGGAAGGCAGGGCGATCCCTGAGGCATAACTGGGGGCAGGGGTGCTACATACCTTTTAAAGGGTAATCCTTCCGTTGGGGGTGTCCCACCCAATCTCCGGGCATGAGGATGCGCCGCAGGCCCGGATGGCCCTTGAAGCGGATGCCCATCATGTCGTAGGCCTCCCGCTCGTGCCAGATGGCCGTGGACCACACCGACGCCACCGAATCGATGGCCGGCGCCCGGTCGTCCGCCAGCCGGGTCTTCAGGGTCACGCGGTGGTGATGCTTGTGGCTATAGAGGTTGTAGACCACGCCGAAGCGGGGGCTTTGGGGATGGTAATCCATGCCGGCAATCATCGACAGGTATTTAAAACCGGTGTCGTGCCCATCTTTGAGGGCCCGGCAGATCTCCACGATTAGTGAAGGCTTCACCACGATGGTGGTGTCGCCCCGGAATTCCACCACCTCCACTACCTCGTCGGGGAACTTTTCTTCGAGCAGGGCCACCGCCTGTTTCATGCCGCCACCTCCCGCCGGGCCTGCAGGCTTTCTTTATACCGCTGGGTCAGAAAAGGATCTTGCAAGATCTTCTCGTGCAGCTTTAAAATTCCGTAGAGCAGGCCCTCGGGCCGGGGCGGACAGCCGGGTACGTACACGTCCACCGGCAGGTAGGTGTCGATCCCCTGGACCACGGCATAGGAATCGAAAATCCCGCCGGAGGTGGCGCAGGCCCCCATGGCGATGACCCACTTGGGCTCGCTCATCTGGTCATAGACCCGCTGGATGGCCGGCATCATCTTTTTGCACACGGTCCCGGCGATGATGATCACGTCCGCCTGCCGGGGAGAGGCCCTAAAGGCCTCCATGCCGAAGCGGGCGATGTCATAGCGGTTGGCCGCGGTGCAGATCATTTCGATGGCGCAGCAGGCCAGCCCGAAGGTGGCGGGCCACAGCGAGCTCTTGCGGCCCCAGTCCACCAGCTTCTCCAGGGTGGTGGTTAAGACGTTATAGCCGAGATGTTCTTCAATACCCATGAAGTGCTCCAAAAAACCGTTTTTCGTTCTTGGTTTTTCGTTTTTGGTTTTTCTTTTGAGTACTTGCTTTAAGCCAACTTAAGATGACTTTGCGCCTTGTTCATTTACGAAAAACGCAAAACGAAAAACGAAAAACGTCTATTCCCATTCGAGGGCGCCCTTGCCCCAGACGTACACCAGGCCCACCACCAGGATGGCGATGAACACCAGCATCTCCATGAAGCCGAACCAGCCCAGAGACTTGAAGATCACCGCCCAGGGATACAGGAAGATGGCTTCAATGTCGAACACGATGAAGAACATGGCGATGACGTAGAAACGCACCGTGTAGCGGCTGCGGGCGTCGCCGATGGGGTCCATGCCGCACTCGTACGGTATGTCTTTGGACGGGAAGTGCTTTTTCTTGCCCAACAATTCCGACAAGAGGACGATCACGGCCACCAGCCCGATGGCGATCACCATGAAGAGTAGGACCGGCAAGTAGTTGATGAGCATAGGTTAATCCTTGGACATGTAGGGTGGGCACGGCCCACCATTATTTTCTCGTCCCCAAGTTGCACTTGGGGACGGGAGTTTACGCCCAAGCTCAGCTTGGGCACCAATGCATTCCCCAGCCAAGCTTGGGAAAGAGATAAAGAGATGACGAAAATGGTTCTTTATCTTTAATGGTGGCACCGGCATTCCTGCCGGTGCATGTGCACAGGCTGGAAAGCCGGTGCTACCAATTATCCTTTAATGCGCAGGCTCTGCCGCCTTGCACACCCCCAGGGGGCAGCCTCCCGCCAGGTGGGCGTCGTATTCGTCCCGGAAGCGTTCGATGGTGGTCTTGACGAAGAACAACGGGCTCATGCCCAGGGCGCAGTTGGACGAATCCACCATGATTTGGGCGATCGTTATCATCCGGTCCAGGTCCGCGGCGCTGCCTTTACCCGCGGCCACCTTGCTGATGAGCTCATAGAGCACCCGGGTGCCCCGGCGGCAGGGCAGGCAGAAGCCGCAGGACTCGTGCTGGAAAAAGTACAGGATGGACCTGACCACGTCCACCACGCAGGTAGTGTTGTCCATCACCAGCATGGTGCCGGAGCCCAGGGCCCCCTGGGCCTTGGCCATGGCCATGTATTCCATAGGGGTGTCCAGGTGCTCGTCCTTGAAGAAACCGAACGACGAGCCCCCGGTCTGGCAGGTCTTGAAGGTGCGCCCGTCTTGGACGCCGCCGCCGTACTTGTCGATAAGTTCCCTGACCGTCATGCCGCAGTTGGCCTCCACGATGCCGGGTTTCTGCACCTGGCCCACCACCTGGAAGATCTTGGTGCCCGCCGCGTCTGCGGTGCCCTTGGACTTGTACCACTCCGAGCCGTTGACGACGATGCCCGGCACGCTGGCCAAGGACTCCACGTTGTTGACGATGGTGGGCTTGTACCAGACGCCCACCTGGCCGGGGAAGGGCGGCTTCACCCGGGGGTTGCCCCGCTGGCCCTGGATGGACTCGATGAGCGCGGTTTCCTCGCCGCACACATACGAACCGCCGCCGGTCTGTACCTGAATATGGAAGGAAAACCCGGAGCCCTGGATGTTATCCCCCAGCAGCCCCTGGGCCTCCGCCTCTTGGATGGCCTTATTCAGCCGGTACATGCACAGGTAATATTCGCCCCGGACGTAGATATAGCCGTACGTGGCGCCCACCGCGTAGCCCGCGATGGCCATGCCTTCCAGCACCCGGTGCGGGTCGCCTTCCATGATGTAGCGGTCCTTGATGGTGCCGGGCTCGCCTTCATCGGCGTTGCACACGATGTACTTGGGCTCCACGGTCAGCGGCCGGGTGAAGGACCACTTGAGCCCCGTGGGGAAGCCGGCGCCGCCCCGGCCCCGGAGGCCGGAGTTCTTCACCGTGTCCACCACCTCTTCCTGGCTCATGGACAGGGCCTTCTTCAGGCCCTCGTAGCCGCCGCGTTCCAGGTAGGCGTCCAGGCTCAAAGGATCGATCCGGTCCACGTTGGCCAGGAGCACCAGCTCATCGCCGCTCGCGGCGTAATCGCTCAACGGATTGGTGGTCCGGGGCAGGGTCCGGTAATCCACGACCTTGCCGGCCCGGTAGTCCGCCAGGATATTCTTGATCCTTTCCGGGGTGAGGCGTCCGAACACCACCTCGTTGATCTGCATCGCCGGCGAGACCTCGCAGACCCCGAGGCAGGCGGTGTGTTCCAGGGTAAAGAGGCCGTCGCCGGTGGTTTCTCCCACCTTGATCCCCAACTCGCCCTGGAGCACCTCGAGGAGATTGTCGGCCCCCAGGATGTGGCACGGGGGCGACTCGCACATGCGGATGATGAACTTCCCCCGGGGCGTCGGTGAAAACATGGTGTAAAAGCTCATGACGCCGTAAAGGTAGGCGTAGGAAATATCCATGCCCTCGGACACCAGCTTCAGGGCTTCCAGGGGCAGCCAGTTGCCGCAGATGCCCTGCACTTCGTGCAACGCGGGCAACACCCCGCCTTTGATGGCTTTATGGCGGCTGACGGCGTCCTGGATGGCGGATATTTGCCCGGGGCTCAACGTGGCGCTGACGGGAGTCTTGATCTCCATCCTTATCGACCCATACCGTGCTGTGCTTTGTGAAAATTTTCTTTATTACCAGGACTTTTTTATTACCAATCCCCCCGGGTGTCAAGCAAATTTTTCTTTTTTCTGGCCGGGGAACACGGGCGGGAAAGCAGGATCAGGAAGGATGAGAGGCTTTTCCCTTTGCTCCCAAGTAAATTAACCGAACCTGACGATTCTTGATGACGGCCGAGAACTTAAGGACGCCGCCAAATCAGCCCCCCCAGCACCTTGATCCAGGCTCCCCCTTCCCGCAGGGCCATCTTGCTCAGCCACAGGTAGCGCCGCTGCTGCCAGTAGTGGCGCACCAAGCCCCGGGCCGGCAGGGGGTGAATGGTGATCCCCCGGGGGTGGAAATGCCGCCGGAAGATAAATGCGGCGCGATGGATGTGCACGGCGTCGCTCACCAGCCCCACCGTCCGGGTTCCCCGGTCGTGCACCAGGGGCAGGGTGTGGCGGGCCGAGGCCGCGGTGTTGCGGCTGGCCTCCTCCAAAATCAGGCAGGATTTAAGGGCCTCCTGGAACGCCTCCCCCCAATGCTCGCCCACCCATGCCAGAGCCCAGGCGGCCATGGCCCGGGCCTCGGAGCACTCGCAGCCGGGCCTGATCCCGCCGGTCAGGAGCACGAAGCCCTGGGGGCACAGGTGGCGCCACACGTGCAGGGCGTGGGTGAGGCGCATCCGGGCCACCCGTCCCGGCCGGTCCCGGGGGTTGAGACGCGCCCCTAAAACGATGAGGCCATCGAGAGATATGGGTAGGCCAGCTTTATTCATGGTGGCGCCAGGGTGATCGGTCAAACCGCCGGTGGTGAGGGTTAGAAACCTATCTTATAAAGCCATAATACGCCGCCGGAGGCCAAAAGACAGTATATGCCGAATAGTTGCCAGCGACCCTGCTCCAGCCAGCGGGAGAGCCACCGGAGGGCGAGCAATCCTGAAATACAACTGAGGCCCATGCCCAGGAGGCTGGGATAGAAGAGCGCCAACGCGCCGGCTCCGTGAGGCAGAGAGGCGGTAGGAGCCTTCAACAGTCTTAATATCTCCCGCACGATGACCGCTGGGGTCAGCACCACTGCCAGGGCAAAGCTGAACTCCTCAGCCCGCTCCTTGGCAATCCCCAAAAGCAAGCCCGCGGAAATGGTGGCGCCGGAACGGGAGAAGCCCCGGAAGGGCAGGCAGAGGCCCTGAATTATCCCTATCAAGGAGGAGCCTTGCAGGTTCGAACGGGGGTGCCCCAAGCCCTCGGATCGAATCCCGGCATAGATAATCAACAGTCCCACCGCCATAAGGGAGAGGCCGATCAGGGCCAGATTCCCGAAGATTAGTTCAATTTCGGCATGGGCCACGCCCTTGAGGGCAAATTTCTCGATGAGAAATTTCAGGGTCAGCCCTACGACCCCGGTAAGCCCGGTGGCAAATATCACCCGCCTGGCGAAATTCCAAAAAACCCGTCGCGAAGAGAAATAGTTCTCTTTCCAGGCGCTCCAGAAATAGAGAATTACCGCACCCATGGTGCCGGTGTGCAGCATTACCAGGAGAAGGGTCATCTCTGGCGTGGTTGGATCAAGCCCCATTAATTTCTCCGCCACGATGACGTGCGCCGAACTTGAGACCGGCAGCAGTTCGGCCGCCCCTTGCACCAAGGCAAGAATCAGAATTTTAAGCAGTGACATAGGAGAATTGTTACTCCATATTATTCGTGAAATCCAACCCCATCCTGCTTGGAGATCACCAGGGTTAGGGCTCCGTGCGCCGCTTTTTCCGCAAAGCTCGGGCCCCGGACTTCCAGTCGGGTTCATCTTTTTTGCCCCTGCCCCGATGTTTGGCCGGCGGTTGCAGCATCCCGGGCAGGTCCGGAAAAAAGCTGCCGGGCGTGGGGGCCTCGGGTCGGGGCTTCTCCACTTTGGGCTTCTCCGGGACCTGGGTCGGGGGCGGCAGTTGCAGCAGGTCCCGGGGCAGGGCCGGGCCCAGGTACAGGCCCTCGCCGTAGCCCGTAAACGCCAGCCCCCGCCGCGCCGCGACCTGGGCCTGTACCGTGACCAGGATAGGGTCCGGACTGCGGCGGCGCCCCAGCTTCAGGGCCGCGTCCTTGGTGGCGCTTAGAACCAGCTCACGTTCCGGCGGCGGCTTCAGCCCTTCCTCCCACACCCGCAGGTGGGCCTTGGGAGGGATGGCGGCATACAGCAGGGGAGGGGGGGGCTCCCCCGGCTGGCGGCGCAGCCGGGCCGGCTCCAGCGCCCGAATCTCTTCCCCCGCCACCTCAAAGGCCGGCGGGGACATCAGCCCCACCACCTGGTCCAGGTGGTGCCGCCGCACAAACCCCCAGCCGGGCTCCCCGGACACCACCTGGAGCAGGTGCTTGATGGGCACGAACCCCTCTTCCGAGAGCACCAGCCCGAACTCATCCGGCCGATGGCCCAGGATGTAGGTAAGCATCCGGGCCAGGCCTTCCAGTTGCCGGGGCAGACGAGTCATGATAATGAGGTTTTGGGTTTTAGGTTTTGGGTTCTGGGTTGCCAGTTTTTCGTTTTCGGTTAGGTCGCTTGCCGGTGCGGCGGCCGTTCACCTGATTGCCGCGCCGATTCATGTCGGCCGCGGGACAAATAACCATTCCCCTGCCTTTTGGTAACACAGGTGTCTTGCCTCTGCAAGCCCAGGTCGTAGCTAAAACTAGGCTGTCTGGAAACCATTGCAAAAATTACCTCTCTTATTTCAGGTCTTCCGGGGAGATGGGAGAGCCTGATTTTTTCAAGTTTCTTCCTCTCCCCCTTGGCGGGAGAGGATTGAGGTGAGGGGGTGAAATAGCTTGGAATAAGCTCCTGCCCCCGGACCCTGCGGCAGCGGTTGTCATATCCCGGCAACCATGCTACAATATTAGGCAATCTTCTTTTCATTGCTCCATCACCCGTCATTGATTTCGTAATGTATTCTTCGGAGCCAATATCCGTGCGTTAACCGAGGAGACCGGGATGAACCAGTGTCATGTTAAGCTGTATTCCTTGAGCACCTGTAGCCACTGTAAGGATACCAAGGATTTATTGAATCAATGCGGCGTTGACTATGATTGCGTGGACGTTGACCAATTGCCTCCGGAAAAGCGTCAGACCCTTTTAGCAGAAATCAAAAAAATCAACCCGGAATGCACCTTTCCGACGTTGGTCGCCGGCGACCGGGTGATTGTGGGGTTTAAACAGGAAGCCATCAAGGAGGCTCTGGGCCTGCCATGAACGTTGAGCAACTCTATGAAATCTTAAAAAAGGCCCAGGAGGCCCAGGGCTACTATTTCAATAAAGATAAGGCCCGGGTCTTCGATCTCCTGCAGGGGCTGCTGACCAACAAAGAGCGCTACGGCTACATGTGCTGCCCCTGCCGCCTGGCCGCGGCCGACCGGGAGTGGGACCGGGACATCATCTGCCCCTGCGCCTACCGGGAGCCGGATGTGGCCGAATACGGCAGTTGCTACTGTAACCTTTATGTCTCCCGGGACTGGAACGCCGACGCCATGCCCCACGTCTACGTGCCGGAGCGCCGCCCCCTGGAGAAGAGATTCCGGTTGTGAGGTGCACCTTGCGGTTGGCCCCTTTGCCCTGGGCGGTGTTACGCGCGCTCCTCCTGACCGACATGCCGCCGCCTAACCATTCAGGTCACTGTCCCTACCCACCTCACCGCGAGATTGACAAGCCTAGTTAAGATGATAATATTATCTTGTTAAATGGAAACGACGCGGTACTTTCACCAGGACCACAAGAATCTCGTGAATGAGGCGGCTTGCATCGCTGAGGAGGTCACCTCCGACTTTTTCAAGCTGTCTCCCAGCCACTGGCGCCGGGCCCGCTATGACATTCTGACCATGGAGGCCCTGCGGGCCGAGGAGATCTCGCCCCACGCCCTGGCCCTGGTGGCCAAATACGACGGCCGGCCCCAGGACCGCCTGCTCCGCTCCGCGGCCTTCGACTTCTACCGCGTCTGTTTGCAGGACCACAATATTCTCAAGACCCTGGAGCACTGCGCCCATCTGAGCCTGCTCCCCCTGCTTCTCTATATCCTCACCCACGAACTGGTGCACGTCGTGCGTTTCAGCCAGTTTATGGCCCTCTTCGAGGCCCCGGAGGAGGATAAGCAGGAGGAAGAGCGGCGGGTGCATCACGTGACCCAAAAAATCCTGGCGCCCCTGACGGTTCGGGATCTGCCGCCAGTGATGCGCTATTACGATGATCACCTGCAAGGAGGTTGGCAGTATGCCAATATATGAGTATCAATGCACCGCGTGCGGCCAGGTGGTGGAACGGTGGCAAAAAGTCTCCGATTCCCCGCTGACTGCCTGTCCCGCCTGCGGCGGCAGTCTGCACAAAATCATCAGCTCCTGCGCCTTTCACCTCAAAGGCAGCGGTTGGTACGTCACGGATTACGCCGGTAAAAACGCCGCGGCTGGAGCCGGTGAAGTCGGCGACGGCGCCAAGGCCACCGGCGGCGGCAGCGACGCCAAAGCCACCGATACGGCTACCCCCGAGGCATCTCCTGCGCCCAAGATAAAATGACGCACCTGTTGAAGCTCCCAGGCGGGAGAGAAAGCGAGCCATAATTGGCGGAAATCAAAAGTGCCTTAGAGTTGGCCCTGGAAAAGGCCGAGCATTACGGTAAGGCCAGCCGGGAAGAGATGGCCGCGGCCCAATACCGGGAGCAGGGCTGCCAGTTGGCGGTCCAGTTCCTCAAAGGGGAAGGGGATTTGGCGGCGGACCTCAAGCATCTTGCGCCTCAGGGCCAGACCGCCATCCGGCCGGCCATCAAAGAGGTCTTGTTGCGCAACATCGGCCTGCCCCGGGATGAGGCGGACCCCCGCCAGGACCGGGCCGTGGAGGGGTTGCTCCTGGCGGCCAACAACCGGCAGGCCATGGCGCAGCTCCAGGTGGAGCTGGAGCAGATATTGCAAAACTTCCTCCAGATCCGCAATAACGCCCTTCAGCAGCTCAAGGGCAGATTCGCCGCCGGCGTCGGCCAGGTGCAGCGGGCCATGGAGGCCCAGTACCGTCAGAAGGTCAAGGTGGAGGTGGAGCACCTCCCCCAGTTCCAGGAGGAATGGCGCCGCTTCCTGGGGCAGCTCCAGGATCAGTTTGAACCCATGCTCGAGAACCTCAAGGAGAGAATGCGCCTCGCCTGAGAAACGTGCCCGCAAGATTATGGACAGAAAAGGGGCGGCCTATGGGTCGCCCCGTTTAGATTAATGGGATGGGCAAGACACGTAGGGGCGGTTCGCGAACCGCCCCTACACTTTTTCGCTCATTAAAGCCCCTCCCTACTATTCCTATCCCAATTTACACAACCGCCGGAAATTGTCTCCCAGGATGGCCCGATTCTGGCCCTCGGGTAGGTCGAGGTCCAGAATTTTATCCAGTTCCGCGGCCGGGTGGCCGAAGGGATAGTCGCTGCCGAACAGCAGGCGCGTGGTGCCGAAGCGCCGGATAAAGTCTTTGATTTCCGGGGTTGCCGCCACCGCGGTGTCCGCATAGACCTGCGGGCGGCGCCATACCCCGGCCCGGTCCAGGGCCACGTAGCCGCCGTTCAGGCCCCCCAGGTGCGGGATGATCACCACGAGGTCCGGGGCCAACTCCTCCAGGAAGAACAGGGTGTTGTCCAGCGACTCTTCCAGGAGAATGGGCAGTCGCCGCTGCCGCACCACCTCCAGAAATTCCCGGCAGCGGGGGTCGTCATAGTGGTATTCCGGCTCGCCGGGATGGCGGTGCCACTTGATGGCCACGTACTCCGGCCCCAGGTCCGCCCGGACGAAGTCGTTCCACACGAAAAAGTACGGATAAATTTCGATCTCCGGGTCCTTGAGCCCCAGGAGGTACTGGTGCGCCCGGCGGCGGCAGGCCTGCCAGGCCGGGGTGTCGGTGAACTCCGGATCGTGGCGGTCGTAGATATCCTCCACCGGCGGAATGGGCGCGGCCCCGGTGATCCCGGCCGCCAGCAGCAGCGGCCGGATGTGGTCCCAGTCCCAGTTAACGTGCTGCACCCCGGTGTGCAGATGGCAATCGATAATCGCCAGATCAGTGGACATAGCCGTTTCTATCCCCGTCAGCAGGTCAGATGCAGGGCCGCGGCCACGCGGCGCCGCCCGCTCAAATCATTGATGAGCCGGCAGGCCTCCCGGGTGGGGTGGGCCTGCAGGTCAATCCCCAACTCCTTGAGGTAAGCCGCCAGGGCCGGATCCACCTGCATGAGCCCCTGGTCGCCCATGCCCACCACCAGGACCTGGGGATCCGCGGCCAGGGCCTCGGCCACGTCGTCCAGTTGCAGGAGGTGGGCCTCATGACGCCACCAGTCGGCCTTGACCTGGCCCGGCCAGATCAGCACGTCGTTCTGAAAGGTCTGCCCGTCGATGACGATGACCCCGAATTCATAGCGGTCGATATGCATGCGTTCCCCATTCATCCAATTGCCGTGGTAAGTTTTTCACCGAAAACCGAAAACAGGAAACAGAAAACCTTTCCTACCGGCGGCCGCCGCCGCGATAGATGTCGAAATACGGCGGCGTGTACCATTGTTCCAACTCCGGCGCATACCACTCCCGCGGCACGGGATAATAGTATTTCTCCCAGGTGGGGGGCGCCAGCAGCGTCACCTCCTTGGCCTTCAAGCGGAGCATGCCGTTCTGCTCCCCCGCCACCACCCCGGCCACCGCCACCTTGCTCTTGGGGAGGTACCAGTTGGAGTTCAGCCACTGCTCGCTCTCCACCTGGAAGCTGCCGCCGGACGTAGTGCCCACGGGAAAGAGCCGGCTATTCAACCGCCGTTGGTCCACCGTCAGCAGGCTGCCCTGCTCCCAGGGCTGCACGTTCATGACCTCGCCCCCCAGGATCACCAACCGGCCCTTATAGTGATCCGGGTGCGCGGCCAACTCCGTGAAACCCACCGGGGGGCCGGCTTCCTGCTGCAGGGTGGGGGTGATGGCCGGCGCACAGCCCGCCAGGATCAGGGTCAGCCCCAGAATCAGCCGGAAACAGGTTGCCATAAAACTCCCTTCTCTTGGCGGTATCGCTGCTACTTGCGTATCAGCCCGATGCTACATATATAGATAATCATAACTCAGGTGGCAAGCAATGGCCATTGCCGGTTGCCAGCGGGTCTCAAGTTGGGGTTCCCTTTAATAACCACAAATCACTGACACCTGACACCTGGCCACTGCCCCCGGTTTTCCCCTCTGGCGCGATATGCTAAATTGATAAGATGAAAGCAAAACGAGCTAAGGCAGATCAGGCCGCCCGGGTGCGGCTGGACCGGGTGGCCATTGTCCTGTTTCGGCCCCAGTTGGCCGAGAACATCGGCGCCGCAGCCCGGGCCGCCTGTAACATGGGCATTAACCGCCTGGTGCTGGTGCAGCCCGCCGACCTGCACACCGAGCGCATGGCCATGATGGCCACCGGCGCCGCCGCGCACCTCCTGGAGCGCCTGGAAGTTTATGACGACCTGGCCCGGGCCCTGGCCCCCTTCCAGTACATCGTGGGCACCACCGCCCGCCTGGGGGGCATTCGCAACGACTACTGCTCTCCCCGGGAGATGGCCGCCCGCCTGGTGGACATCACCGCGGCCAACGACGTCGCCCTCCTCTTCGGGCCCGAGAACTGGGGCCTCACCAACGACGAACTGCCTTTCTGCCACGCCCTGGCGACCATCCCCACCGGGGAGTGCACCTCCCTCAACCTGGCCCAGGCCGTCATGGTCATGGCCTATGAGCTGTTCACCGCGGTGAGCGCCAAGCCCCGCCCAACCCCCCGCCTAGCCAACTCCCGGGAGCTGGAATCCATGTACGCCATGCTTCAGGCCACCCTCGTCAAGATCAACTTCATCAGCCACCAGAACCCGGAGCACTGGATGTTCAACGTCCGCCGGCTGTTCTCGCGCTACGGCCTGCGGGCCCGGGAGGCCCAAATCATCAAAGGCATCTGCCGTCAGATCGACTGGTACGTGGGCAAGCGTTTGGAAGACTTGAAGAAATAGGGGATCTTACGGCTTGTAGTACATCAATTGCCGGGCCAGGGGCGCCGCCGCCGCTTCCAGGCGGCGCTGCTCCTCCGGGGTCATGGGCACGAAGTCCCGGGCCGCCGCGGCCAGCTCTTCTACCTGTTTGGCCGAATCCGCCCCCACCACCGCCAGGGTCACGGACTGGCTCAGGGCATAGGCCACCAGTTCTTTGACCAGCCTGCCGGGTTCTTCCGCCAACTGCGGCAACTGCCCCCGGCACAGGGTTTTCATGGCGATGACTCCCATCGCCCGGGCCAGGGCCTCCTGGGCCACCGGCAGGAAACTGGCGTGGTGCGGCTCCGCCGGGTTGATCGGCAGGAGCACGGTGTCAAACTCATACGTCGTGAGGGCCCGGCTAAGGACGGCCGGGTCGTGGTGGCCGGTGACGCCGATGAACCGCACCCAGCCCCGTTCCCGGGCGTAATGGAAGGCCTCCAGGGCCCCGCTGGGCGCCCCAAGGGCCTTCACTTCGTCCATGGTCCGGAGGTCGTGCACCTGCCACAGGTCCAGATAATCCGTATTGAGGTTCTTCAGGGTGATCGTCAGGTGGGCCATGGCCTCTTTAAAGCTGCGGCCCTGGGATTTGCTGGTCAGAAAAATTTTGTCCCGGTGACCTTTCAGGCTGCGCCCCAGATAGGCCTCGCTGCCGGAGTAGGCCCGGGCGGTTTCGAAGTAATTGATGCCCGCCTCCAGGGCGGCTCGGATCACGGCCTCGGCCTGGTGGTCGTATCCGAAGGTCCGCAACACCCCTTCGCCTCCCAGACCCAACAGGGTGGCGGAGTAGCCGGTGCGTCCCAGGGTTCTCCGGGGTATGGTCATGCAAACTCCTTCAGCGGAACATGAGGTCAGCTCGAACTCGACAGGGGATCGGCCGGTGCTTTATAATGTGAGTACTTTACCCCTACATGTCAATGTTAAGACAAAATTATTATGGGGTACTTATTTGGTTTAAGCAAGCAAATACTGCACTTCCTGTACAAGATAAAATTTGTGCCCTTGTTATAGATTTCTCCTGGATTTTGATAAAATACCCGTAAGAGCGGATTGTGCGCTTTTGTGCATAAAACTTTTTGCCGGCCGCCGGCAGGTTGACAAACCGGTGCATTGTGTCATCTTGAATGGAAAGCCTGTATGGCTGATCTTGTGGGCCCTCTGACCGGAATCATTCCCCATGACCTCCATAAGTGCAGATGCATCTCCATCGCCGCCCTATCCGGCCCTGGCCGCGGCCTTGCCCCAAACTCCCCGGGGCAGCGGCGTCTACCTGTTTAAGGATAGTGATGGCCGGGTGCTCTACGTGGGCAAGGCGGTGAACCTGAAACACCGTCTGGCCTCTTATCTCAAGACCCCGGAGAAGCATGACCCCAAGACCGCCCTGATGCTCAAGAAAATGGCCCGGGTGGAGGTGATCCTCACCGCCACGGGGCGGGAGGCCCTCATCCTGGAGCGCAATCTCATCAAGGCGCATCGGCCCCGCTATAACGTCATGCTCCGGGATGACAAGAATTACCTCTGTCTCCGCCTGGACCCCAAGGAGAGCTTTCCGGCCCTGCGGTTCGTCCGGCGTTTCCACCCCGACGGGGCCCTCTATTTCGGCCCCTATGCCTCCGCCGGCATGGCCCGGGAGACCCTGAAGGTCATGAAGCAGGCCTTTGGAGTCCGCACCTGCAAGGAGCGGCGCCTGGCCCCCCGTTCCCGCCCCTGCCTGGAGTACCAGATGACCCATTGCCTGGGGCCCTGCGCCGGCCTGGTGACTGAGGCCGCCTATCAGCATGCGGTGCATGACGCCGTCCTCTTTCTCAAGGGCAAGGGCAAAAATCTCCTCAGACGCCTCAAGGCCCAGATGGGTCAGGCCGCCGCCGACCTGGATTTCGAGAGGGCCGCGGTCCTGCGGAACCGCATGAAGGCCATCACCGCCACCCTCGAGCGCCAGGACATGGCCCGGCCCAACTTCAAGGACCAGGACGTCCTGGGCCTGGCTGAAGACGCCGGTCAGGCCCTCATCGTGGTCCTTCTGGTCCGGGCGGGCCTGGTCACCGGCAGCCGGGAATACGTCTTCCCGGAACTCCCCCCGGACGGCGATCTCCTGGGGGCCTTCCTGAGACAGTACTACGCCGAGGGCCGGCCCCTGCCCGAGGAACTGCTGCTCCCCCGTGAGGTCCCGGATCGCCGGCTGCTCGAGGCCCTGTTCAGCGACGACAAGGGCTCCAGGGTAACGCTGCTGGTGGCCCCAGGGGGTGAGAAGGCCCGGCTGCTCGCCATGGCCGCGGACAATGCCCGGGACGCGCTCCGGCACCGCCGGCAGCCGCCGGAGCCGGGCGCGGCCCTCCAGGATCTTCAAGCCCGCCTGCACCTGCCCCGGCCCCCCGCCCGCCTGGAGTGCCTGGATATCTCCACCCTCCAAGGCGAGCAGCCCGTCGGGGCCCTGGTGGCCTTCAGCGACGGGGTCCCGGATAAATCCTGCTACCGCCGCTTCAGGATCAAAGAGGTGCCCGGCCAGGACGATTACGCCATGCTCCGGGAGGTGGTGGCGCGCCATTACGGCAAGGCCGGCCAGGAACTGCCGGACCTGCTGGTGGTGGACGGCGGCCGCGGGCAGTTACATGTGGTGGTGCAGGCGCTCAAGGAAATGGGCCTTACAACCATACCGGTGGCGGGCCTGGCCAAGGCCACCGAACAGCAGGGCCTGCCGGTGCGGGACCGCCTGTTTCTACCGGGCCGGAAAAATCCCCTCCTGCCCCCGGCCAACGCCCCGGGTTGGCTCTTGCTCATCAGGCTCCGGGACGAGACCCACCGCTTCGCCATCACCTACCACCGCAAACGGGCGAGAAAGGAGATGCTGGCTTCCGCCCTGGACCAGGCCCCGGGCATCGGCCCGGTGCGGAAGCGGCGGCTCCTGGAGCATTTCCCCAACCTGGACGCCATCAAAGCCGCCACCGTAGAAGAACTCGCGGCCCTGCCGGGGTTTAATCAGAAGGTGGCGGAGAGCTTGAAAGAATGGCTGGCGGGGAGAGGGGAGGGGACCTAGGGGCGGACCTGCGTGTCCGCCCTAGATGGCCGTCACGCCTGACATTATGCTCCATTCTTATTCTTGGGATAATTTTCCCAAAGAGTTTTGATGCTAATATTATCACTCGTAAACCAACGGGCAGGTCCTTGAACGGAATTGCTAGTATATCCTTGAGCTTTTAACAATTTTTCAGCCAAATTACTCATTGAATATTTTTTACCATCCCTGAGCAGGCCACCCTGATGAACCGCGGCCTCTGAATCAGGAATATCGCGCTTTTGGTAATCTGTGAGATGGAGTATTTGCCCTTCCTCAAGAAGCCCCGCATTTACCAAATCTATCAAACTGGCCTTAGGCTGTTTTTTTCGGCCCTGAATCATGCGAGACCTTTCTTGCGGCGAAGATATGGGCCGTGGAGGGGTCGCTTTCTTGTCAAATCCAAATAGCCTACGTATCGTGTCGTTTGGGGTTTTGTCTTCATATGGAATTGCCTTGCTTTGCAGATAAGCGTAAATTTCCTCATCAATTTCTATGGCTTTCATCGTACCTTGCCTCCCTGGCTTTTGGTTAAGAATAAGATAGCTATTATTCTAAACCTTGTCAAGAATATTTTAAGAATAATGTGATGATTTTTTAAGAAAACTTTATTGATAAATAATATCAAATACTTATAAGGATTATTGAAGTATTCTGAAAACTAAGAGGGAAGGGGATGTTGGGGTGGACCTGCATGTCCGCCCTCATAGGTAAGGGGACACACGCGGGTGCGCCGCTAGAGGTGCCCAAGCAGAGCTTGGGCCAAAATATGCGTTCCCAAGCAGGAGCTTGGGAGCCAGAAGTAAAATCGTAGGGCGGGCGTCCCCGCCCGCCACCATCATTTGGTGCGCGGTGCGCACCCTTGTATCTTAGGATAAGATACGCTTTATTGAAAGCATGGTCATGGTTAACGTTGGCAAAGGGACATGGTGGTTCTGGACCACCCCTGGGGCAGGCCCCGGGGCCTGCCCCAGGGGTGGTCGTGGTTTCGGACGTGGCAGG
>JBAVUP010000186.1:0-25505 GCA_049696835.1 Desulfobaccales bacterium | reverse complement strand
CGTAGCCCAGGATAAGCGTCATAGCCGCTTGAGGCTGCTGGGTCGGGCGTTGGTCAATCCTCTGGTAGTCCTGCTTTCGGTTTTGGCAGTTATATCGGCCCTTACCGGCGATCTTAGGGCTGCGACGGTGATGGCGGTTATGGTATTCCTGGGCGTGGTATTGCGGTTTGTCCAGGAAGCACGGGCTGATACCGCCGCGGCCAAGCTCAAGGCCATGATTAGCGTAAATGCCACCGTTAACCGGGATGGCCAAACCAGGGAAATTCCCCTGGCGGAATTGGTCCCGGGCGACGTGGTGCATCTTGCCGCCGGTGACATGATCCCTGCTGATATTCGCATCATTTCTTGCAAAGATTTGTTCGTGATCCAGGCCAGTCTGACGGGCGAATCGTTTCCGGTGGAGAAGTTTGAAGTCCAGGAAACCGGAGAGAAGGTTGGACTGCTGGAACTGAAAAACATCTGTTTTCTTGGTACCAGCGTCGAGCGTGGCACGGCTTTGGCTGTGGTGGTGGCGACGGGCTTGCAGACCTATTTGGGGAGCATGGCCAGCGCCATAGTGGGCCAGGAGGAGCAGACCAGCTTCGACAGGGGGGTTAGCCGGTTTACCTGGCTGATGATCCGTTTTATGGCGGTCATGGTGCCCCTGGTTTTTCTCATTAACGGCTTAACCAAGCATAACTGGCAGGAGGCCTTTTTCTTCGCTATGGCGGTGGCCGTGGGCATGACCCCTGAAATGCTGCCCATGATTGTGACGGTATGCCTCTCCAAGGGCGCCTTGGCCATGTCCAGACAGAAGGTAATCGTCAAGCGCCTCAATGCCATCCAGAATTTTGGGGCCATGGATGTCCTGTGCACCGATAAGACAGGCACCTTAACGATGGACCGGGTTATTTTGCAGCAACATTGCAACGTGGTGGGGGAAGACGATGAGAGTGTCTTGGCCCTGGCCTACCTGAACAGCTTCTTTCAAACCGGGCTGAAGAATGTCTTGGACCGGGCCATCCTCCAACATAGTGAACGGGAAGATCACTTCCAGATCCCTCATTACCGCAAGATTGATGAAATACCCTTTGATTTTTCCCGCAAACTGATGTCAGTGGTGGTGGAGACTCCCGACGGGAAACACCGATTAATTTGCAAAGGGGCGGTGGAAGAAGCTTTCCTGAAATGCGCCCAGTTCGAATACCAGGGCGAGTTTTACCCCATGGATCATCTCTTAATCGGTGACATGCGAGAAGAGTATGAGCAACTCAGCAACGACGGTTTCCGGGTTTTAGCCTTGGCGTATAAGGACTTGGAACCGAAGCCTGCCTATTCCGTGGCTGATGAAGTTGATCTGATTCTCAAAGGCTATGTGGCCTTTCTGGATCCGCCCAAAGACACTGCGGCTGCGGCCATCCGGGCCTTAAACGCCCATGGCGTCGAGGTGAAGATCCTTACCGGCGACAACGAGTTAGTGAGCAAGAAGATTTGCCGGGAGGTAGGCATCGACACCGAGCATATCCTCCTGGGTGCGCAGATCGAGCCTATGTCCGATTCAGAATTGGGTGCAATAGTGGGACGGACCACCCTATTTGCCCATCTCACCCCTGGGCATAAACAGCGGATTATCAAAGCCCTGCAGGGTGGAGGGCACGTGGTCGGTTTTTTGGGGGACGGCATCAATGATGCACCCGCGCTGCGCGCGGCTGATGTGGGGGTCTCGGTGGAGTCGGCGGTGGATATTGCCAAGGAAACCGCCGACGTTATTTTGTTGGAAAAGAGTCTCATGGTGCTGAGGGAGGGGGTGATGTCCGGGCGCAAGATTTTTGCCAACATCCTCAAGTATATCCGCATGGGGGCCAGTTCTGCCTTCGGGAATATGTTCAGCGTCGTAGGAGCCAGCGCCTTCCTGCCGTTTATTCCTATGGCTCCCATCCAGATCCTGACCAACAACCTGCTCTATGACTTTTCCCAGGTTCCCATTCCGGCGGATGACGTGGACCCCGAGCAAATCGCCAAGCCCCGTCCCTGGTCCATGCGGGAGATTTCCCGGTTCATCATTTTTATCGGCCCGTGCAGTTCTATCTTTGATTACACGACCTATTTTATGATGCTCTACCTCTTCAACTGTTGGAACAACGCAGCCTTGTTTCAAACCGGTTGGTTCGTCGAATCGATCCTTACCCAGACCCTGATTATCCATGTCATCCGGACCAACAAGTTCCCCTTCCTCCAGAGCCGGGCAAGCTGGCCGGTGATCGTCACCACCACGGTCATCATGATGATCGGCATGTGGCTGCCCATCTCGCCCATCGCCACCTCCCTGGGCTTCAAGACCCTGCCCTCCCTCTATTGGCCCCTGCTGGCTATGACTCTGATATGCTATGTCTTTCTTACCCAAGGGGTGAAAGTCTGGCTACTGCATAAGGCCTGGATTTGATACGCATCGTCGGAGTTCCGCTAGGTGTTGGTGAAAATGCTCAAGAGTAGAGGCCCTCTGCTCAGGTATCGCCCTGCTGAGAGCGTTACTTGCCACTAGCTATCCTTTTCAATAAGTTACAATCAAATTGTGGTATCTGCTCTTTTTCGATTTTAGACGTAAGCCTTACCGGCCCCCAGGCTCAGAAGACCAGGCGGATGTGGCAGTGGGCTTCCTGGGTCTTTTGGGTCAGCGGATCAGGGGGGACGCAGTGCCAGGCGGCCAGGAGTCCCCCGGCAAAGGGCATCTTCTCCCCAAAATCCACCGGCAGCGGCTGCGGCGTCGGCACCCGGACCAGACTGCCGTGATAACTGAGCTCCAGCACCAAGTCGAGCTCATCGTAGCCGATCGTGATATCCACCGGGCCTTCGGCCAGTTGCCCCGCTTGCATCAAGGTCAGGGCCGTCTTGAGGCTCTCGGAGGCGCGCAGCAGGTCTTCGGGAGCCACGCCCCAGTCCTGGCCCTGCCGCCGCAGCCACTGGTCCGCCGCCTCCCAGGAACTTGCCGCCCCAGCCACCGCCAGCTTGGCGGTCCGCCGGCTGCCGATGCGAAAGATCAGATTGAGCCCGATGGCGGTGAGGGTGGCGATGGATAGCATGGAGCCGGTGAGCAGGTGCAGCCAGGCAGGCAGACCCGCGAAGTAGGCGGGATAGACCTGGTGGCTCAGGGCCAGGAACAGGGATGTCCCGATGATGAAGGTTTTGCGCGTATCCAGGTTTCCGGTGGACATCAATTGGATGCCCCCCACCACCATGATGGCCCCGGTAAAGACCAGGGTGCCGCCCACCACCGCGGGGGGAAAGGCCATGAACACTGCGGCCAGTTTGGGTAAGCAGGCCAGGACCAGAAACCAGGCCCCCACGGACAGGGCGATATAACGGCTGGTGGCGCCGCTGGCCTTGGAGGCCCCCACCGCGCTGGGGGCGGTGCTTAGGCCGGTGACCCCCAGGGCGCCGCTGACCACGGCCGACAAGCCGTCGGCCAGCACCCCGCCCCGGATGCTTGAGCGGTTAAGCTTTGTCAAGAAAAAAATGATTGACAATTGAAAAAAATTTCAATAGTTTGAAGACGAAGGTGGGGCCGAGGGGATTTAAACCCCTTGCAAGCGGATTAGTAATCCGCCGTTCTGTCCGATGAACTACGGCCCCAAATGGCTTGCCGCTACGGCCCCTAACCCAGGCGGTAGGCCATTTTTTTTTGAAGTATAAGAAATTTCTTATATCCCGTCAATCAGTTTTTTCTTGATTTATCATAATTTTCTTATATGCTATGGATAACTGCTGGACATTCAGGGTTTTTAAAGATGCTGGGGTTAATGTTATAGAGGAATGGTTAACTAGCCTACCTCCAAACATAGAGCAGAGATTTAGAACTCTTTTGGTGCGTATGGCAAAGATGAAAAGGTGGGGTAGACCATTTTTTGATAAGCTGAAGGGGTATGATAACCTTTATGAAATCATTGTCAAAAGCAATGTCCAATATAGATTATTAGGATGCTGCGGCCCACGGAGAAAAGAGTTTATTTTATTGATCGGAGCCACCAAGGGAGGAGCATCAAGAAGGAAACCCGCTACTTGGAACCCCAGAAATGCCCGAGAAGTTGCTGACATGAGGAGTAAACTACCTCTTGAAAGTTGGAGATATACAGATGAATACCACTAAACACGAAGAAAAATTAATAGCGAGACTAAAGGATAAAGAACATAGGGATGCTTTTGTTTCAGCGCGTATTCAAGTAGGAATACCATTGCAAATTAGAGCATTACGAGAAAAAAGGGGGTTGAGCCAACAAGAATTGGCTGACCAAGCTGGAGTGAAGCAATCGTGGATAGCTACGATTGAAAATCCTAATTATTCGGGATTTTCATTGAAAACATTATTAAAGTTGGCCTCTGCCTTTGAAATAGGTTTAATAGTTGAATTTGTGCCAATAAGCAATTTGGTGGACCGTGAACTTAGGTTATCACCAGAATCGTTAACACCTGTGAGTTTTGAGGAAGACCCGTATTTCAAACCTCGCGTTACGAATATTGTTGGCCAAGTGGGATTGGTCATTGGGGGAGAAGGGGAAGTTGGGTTTTTTAATCCCCAACAGTCTTTTAAGCCTGTAACGGTTCTTGCTAAATACAGGGCAACCCGTGAAATAATGAAAGAGTCACAAAAAGAAACGGAAAGCCAATTGCAACGAGAAATGACGGAAAGCCAATTACAACGAGTGGGGTAAAAAGATAATGAAATTATTATCTGTTATTCTAGCGAGAGCATACTGGTTTTGTCATATTATTGATATTAACCCAAAAGGAATAAATTTGTATCCGATTATAACTCCTTTGTTGGTCAGTTCGTATAAGTTTAAAAATTATCCAACAAGTATTATTGACGAAACAAAAGAAGTGAAATTCGAAAATGGGGAATTTATAAATGATAAAAATGTTCCAATAAGTGTAAATTTAAGTATTTTTTCTGATGGATTAGTAGTTGATACACGGTCTTCCACAAATGACTCAGATGCTTTTCTAATAGATATTTTAACAAGGCTTTCAGAAGAATTCAATCTACCGCACTATAGCGAAGTAATAAAAAGAAAAGCATATATCAGCCAACTACACGTATATACTGATAAGGCACTTCATTTAATTAATCCTAAATTGCAAAAAATAAATAGCTACTTATCAGAGAATATTATTGGGTTTGACAATGTAACTTTTGAAGTTGGTGGAATACATTTTTGGCCAGATCAAACAAAAGCTATAAAACCAATATCATTTATTTTTGAGAGAGTGCTAAATACTCCTTTTTCTGAAAATAGATATTACACAGCCGCCCCTTTACAAACAAATCAGCACCTTGAATTGATCGACAAGTTAGAGAATATCTTGTTGAAATAATTAGGTCTTTTCTTTCTCCCATCTAGCCTTAGCAGCCTTGCGGGAAATCTCTGACCTTTGCTCGGGGGTGAGTTTTTCGGCCCTGGCCTTGCCGCCCTTCACGCCACCTAAACGGCCCAGGGCTACAGCGTGGGGATTCTTATCAGAAGGTTCTTCGGCGGGCTCGCCCTCCGTGGCTATATCAACAATTGTCTTAGCCAGGACGTTCAGATCACGTGGACGTTTTGGCTTCTTGCTTGAGTGTTCAGGCATGGCTTGATTATGCCACAACCTTTTTAAAAATCAACCCCCTCAAAATTCAAACTGATACACTACCCCAGTTTCGGCAGCGGGGGCCATTCGTCCACGGCATAGATCAGGTTCTCAGGGCGCTTCATAGACCTCGACTTCCCGGAATTTGCTTACCGCTTAGCAATAACTTAGGAATCAGAAGAAGTTTTGCTATGATGAAACAGGAATTTTTTTCGGAATAATCCGGAGCTGAGCATGCGCTCTCGCCTTGACGCACCACCCTCAGCCGGCGCCCGGGCCCTGGCCCTGGACATTTTGGCCGCGGCCGCGCGCCGGGGGCGGTCCGTGGAAGAACTGCTCGCCGCCGCGCTCAAGCGCCACCCCGGGCTGTCCCGGCCGGAGCGGGGCTTGCTGCTGGAGCTGGTCCAGGGCGTCAAGCGCTGGGAGATCCGCCTGGACTACTTGCTGGCCCGCCTCTCCCATATCCCCCTGCCCAAGCTCCATCCCCTGGTTTTGCAGATACTGCGCTTAGGAGCCTTCCAGATCCTGATGCTGGATAGGGTGCCGGCCCGGGCGGCGCTCCATGAAGCCGGCCGGCTGGCCAAGGCCCGGAGCTTGCCCCAGGCCCACGTGGGCTATATCAACGCGGTGCTGCGCCGCCTGGCCGCCGGGGACGTGCCGCCCCTCCCCGATTCCGCCGCCGACCCGGTGCTGGCCCTGAGCGTGGCCCACTCCCACCCCGCCTGGCTGGTCCGGCGCTGGTTGGCGCGCTACGGACCCGAGGCCACCGCCCGACGCCTGGCCGCCAACAACCTGATCCCGCCCCTCACCGTGCGGGTCAATACCCTGAAGACCGACCCCGCCGCGCTGACGAAGCGGTTGGCCCGGGAAGGGGCTCAGGCCCGACCCTGCCGGTTTTCCCCCACCGGCCTGATCCTGGAAGCCCTGGAGGCCTCCCCGACGCAGTTGCCTTCGTATCGGGAGGGCCTCTGGCTCTTCCAGGATGAAGCTGCCCAATTGGCTACTAACCTGCTCCCCGCCAGGCCGGGCCTGCGCCTCCTGGAGATCGGCGCCGGCCGGGGAGGCAAGACCACCCACCTGGCCGAGGCCATGGCCGACACCGGCCTGTTGGTGGCGGTGGACCACCATCCGGGGCGCCTGCGGGAGTTACAGGGGCAGGCGCGGCGGTGGGGGCTCACCCTGGCGCACCCCCTCCGGGCGGACGCCGCCTCTGCCCTGCCCGTGAAAAGCGGCGCCCTGGATGCCGCGGTCCTGGATGTGCCGTGCTCCTCCCTGGGCATTCTGCGCCGCCACCCGGAAATTAAGGGCCGGCTCCGGGAAGCGGACCTGGCCACGTTTCCGCCCCGGCAGCGGGCCATGCTGGACCAGGCCGCCGGGGTCTTGAAACCCGGCGGTCACCTCCTCTATATCACCTGCACCACCGAGCCGGAGGAAAATGAAGCCCAGATAGACGCCTTCCTTTCCCGGCACCCGGAATTTCACCTGGCCACCGACCCCGGGCGGCTGCCCGCCTCCGCCCGGGACCTGGTGCAACCTCCGGGTTTTTTCCGCACCTCTCCGGACGTCCATGATCTGGACGCCTTTTTTGCCGCGCTGTTGGCCAAGTCATAAATATTGCCGTGGAGGCGATATATATAGGCACTTTTACCTATGCAGATTTAAGTATTTTTACCGATTGCCGAATATAGTTCTGTAAAATATAAAAATGAGAAGAAAAGCTATATCCTAATTCGAATTTGCGCAGGATTATTGCAGCAGGGGGAGGTTAAAGAAATGCTTACCATTACCGACTGCGGTTGTTATAAACACAAAGCCCGTCAGGTTAAGTTCTCCGGCGATAAGGCGACGATGGTGGAACGGCTCGTCGCCAATCTCCTGGTGGTCGAAGAGGGCTATACGTATCTCTGTGAGCACGGTTATACGCATCGCCTCGTCCTCAATCTTCACAAGAATAAAATCACCCAAGCTCCCATGGAGTATGAACAGCTGACCCAGGAGAGGTTTCTAGGCCAATTGGCCTGACCCAGATCAGGCCGGCTTAACTTCGGCAGGAGATGGAGCCCCAATCTGCCCCCGTTTCCGGGGAGGGGGCTCCGTCTGCGCCTTTCCCCTCTAAAAGACCTTTGATAGCCTCATTCTGCACCGAACGCCGCCAACCATCCGGTTTTGCACGAGCTTGTAGTCGCTTAGCGGATTCCCCCCCCCAAACCCCCACCAACTGTGGCTTGGCCCCGAGGCTGTTTCACCCTGAGCTCGCAGGGCAAGTCACCGGCAATGCAGGATTTATCGGGTTAATTATTTAAATTAATCTCATAGCCATTATTTGCTTTCATAATATAAAATAATTTTTTATAATCAATCCGATTACCGCTATTTTTTTCTCATAAGGAAGGCTTGATGACCGGGTATCTTAATTCATGGCAGGAGGCCGAGATGCTCGCCTTTACCGACTCCGGCTGTTGCCTGCACCGCCCCCAGCAACTCGTTCTCAGCGGCTTTACGGGCGCCCTCATGGGGCGTCTGGTCTTAAACCTGCCCCCCCATGGGGACAGTCATATGTATATCTGCGAACACGGGAATACGCACTGCATCGATCTCCAACCCTACGAGGACGCCACCGCCATCCCTGAGGCCATTGAGGGGCGCGGACAGGAAGTTTCTCTTTACCCACGGCGGTGACGCGATGATCATTCTCCATTCCTGGTGTGGCGCCTCAAATTACTATGACATTTGAAAGCACGGTGTCCTCGTTCCCAAGCTCCTGCTTGGGAACGAAGTTTTTTAGCCCAAGCTCTGCTTGGGCACCTTAGATGCTTCGCTGCGCTCACCATGGCGTGTTAGCTAACGTGGTAGGTTAGTAGCGGCCTCCTGGAAGTCCCCCACCACCTTGCCGTCCCCGCCTCAGCCGTCCCAGAAGGCAGTGTTTCCCCTTAAGCCTGTCTGCCGACCTTTGCCCCGGTTATTATGAGCCCGGGCGCATCTTAGCCTTTCTATCCGTTCCGTCTGGTGGTATATTTTCCCCATTAATCCAAGTAACTCCGGGGACTACTATGGCAGTGCGGTTGGAAATCGGTTGGCGTTCCGACCTGACGGACGCGGAAGGGGACGCGGTGCGCCGCCAGGCCCGGGAATATGTCGGTCTGGATCTTGCGAGCGTCAGGGTGCTGCGCGTCCTCATGCTGGACGTGGATTTACCTGCCGACACGTTGGAGGCCATCCGCCGCGAGATCTTCACCCATCCCGTTACCCAGGTCTCCGGTTTTCACCCCCTGGCCCGGGACTTCCACTGGGCCGTCTGGGTGGGGTTCAAACCCGGGGTGCGGGATACGGCCGGGGCTGTGGCCCTGGAAGCCATCGCGGCTTACCTGGGGCGGCCCCTGCCCGCCGGGGCCGCGGTTTACACCTCCAAGCTCTTCTGCTTCACCGGCGATCACCTTACCCAGGACCACATGGCCCAAATCGCCCGGGAACTCCTGGCCAACGACATGATCCAGGAATTCCGGATTTATTCCCGGGATCATTGGGACCCCGAAACCGGCATCGGCCTCATCCTGCCCCGGGTGGAGCTGGCCCACGCCCCGGCGGTCGAAAGCTTCGAAATCACTTCCCTAGAAGTCTTACGGGATTTGAGCCGCCGGCGGCATCTGGCCCTCCGAGAGGCCGACCTGCCGGTGATCCTGGAGTATTTTCAACGCCCCGAAGTCAAGCGGCGCCGGGCCGCAGTGGGGCTGGGGCCGCCCATCGACGTGGAACTGGAATACCTGGCCCAGGCCCGCAGCGACCACTGCAACCATAACACCTTCCGGGGCCGCTTCCGCTACCGGGATCTGGTGAGCGGCGAGACCCTGGTCCTGGACAACCCCTTCAAGGTGTGCATCGAAACGCCCACCCGGGAGATCGCCCGGCACAAACCCTGGGTGGTGTCGGTCTTGTGGGACAACGCCGGCGTCGGACAGTTCGATGACGAGTTCTCCTATGTCATCAAAGGGGAGACCCACAATTCCCCCTCCAACCTGGAGGCCTACGGCGGCTCCCTCACCGGTATCGTCGGGGTCTACCGGGATCCCCTCGGCACCGGCCAGGGGGCCCGCCTCATCGGCGGCATGTACGGCTTTTGCGTGGGCCCCCGGGATTATGCTGGGCCGCTGCAGCCCCGGCTGCATCCCCGGCGGCTCCTGGACGGCGTCATCGCCGGCGTCAAAGACGGCGGCAACAAGAGCGGGGTGCCCACGGTCGGCGGCGCCCTCTACTTTGACCCCTCCTACCTGGGCAAGTGTCTGGTTTTCGTGGGCGCGATGGGTCTGCTGCCCCGAGAGATTCACGGACAGCCCGGCGCCCAGAAGGCGGCCCGCCCCGGCGACCTGGTCTTCACCTGCGGCGGCCGGGTGGGCCAGGACGGGATTCACGGGGTCACCGCCTCCTCCGAGGTCTCTTCCCCGGGCACCCCGGCCGGGCACGTCCAGATCGGTGACCCCTATACCCAGAAGAACGTGCACGATTTTCTTTTGGAGGCCCGGGACCAGGGCCTCATCACCTTTATCACCGACTGCGGCGGCGGCGGGCTCTCCTCCGCGGTGGGGGAATCGGCCCGGGTGGCCGGCGGGGTCGAGGTCTGGTTGGAGAAGGTGCCCCTGAAATACCAGGGCCTGAACCCCTGGGAAATCTGGGTGTCCGAATCCCAGGAACGCATGGTGGTGGCCGTCCAGCCCGAGTATGAAGCCATCTTTAAGGACTTGGCCCGGAAACACGCGGTGGAGGCCACCGTCATCGGTCGCTATACCAATACGGGGCTATTGGAGGTGCAGTACCAGGGCCGCGCCTGCGCCCTGATGGACCTGGCGTTCCTGGAGGAGGAGTTTCCCCCCTGGGAGTTCGAGGCCCAGTGGCTGCCGCCGGAGTCCCGTTTGAGCGAGCCGGTCCTGGGCGACCCCGGGGATCACCAAAGCGTCCTCCTGGCCATGCTGGACCGCCCCAATCTCTGTTCCCGGGAGTGGATCACCCGCCAGTATGACCACGAAGTCCAGGGGGCCAGCGTCATCAAACCCCTGGTGGGGGAGGCGGCAAAGGTGCCCGGCGACGCCGCGGTGCTGCGGCCCTGCCCGGAGAGTAACCGCGGCCTGGCCCTGAGCCTGGCCCTGAACCCCGCCTACTCCCGGATCGACACCTTTCCTATGGCCGCGGTGACCATTGACGAAGCCGTGCGGCGCCTGCTGGCGGTGGGCGGCGCCCTGGAGCATATCGGCGGCGTGGACAACTTCTGCTGGCCCAGCATTGAGTACGACCCCGAGCATAACCCCGACGGCCGCTACAAGGCGGCGCAACTGGTGCGGGCCTGCCTGGCCCTCAAGGACCTGTGCCTGGCCTACGGCATCCCCTTGCTGTCCGGCAAGGACAGCATGTACGTGGACGGCCTGCTGCCCGGCGCTTACGGCGAGATGCACCGGGTCAGCGGCCTGCCCACCCTGTGGTTCACCGCGGTGAGCGTCATGCCGGACTTGCGCCGGGCCCTGAGCCTGGAATGGAAGCGCCCCGGGGACCTCATCTACCTGGTGGGCGACACCCGGCCCGAGTTGGGCGGCTCGGAATTCTACGAACTCCTGGGTTATGTGGGGCTCAGCGTTCCCCAGGTCCGCCCGGCGGAATTCCTGACCTACTACCGCCTCCTGGAGCAGGCCGGCGCCGAGGCGCTGCTGGCTTCGGCCCATGGCCTCTATCGGGGCGGCCTGGCGGTGCACCTGGTTTTGTGCAGCCTGGCCGCGGGGTTGGGCGTGGAAGTGGACCTCAGCCGGGTAGCTCCCGACTCACCGGCCTATGTGGGCCTCTACGCCGAATCCGCCGGACGGTTCCTGGTGAGCGTGGACCCGGCCCAGGCCCGCCCCCTGGAGGAACTCTTTCAGGGACGGCCGCTGACGTTCCTCGGCCAGGTCCGCCATGAGGCGACCGTCAAGCTGGTCCGCGACGGGCGGCCGCTGCTGGAGACCCCCCTGGCCACCCTGCGCACCGCCTGGGAGCGCCGCTTCGGCGGCTTGGTTTGAGATGGCCCATTTTTCTGATATAATTTTATGAAGGTAACGAACCCCAGGACGATGCCGACTCCAAGGGGTTTTATAGGAAAATAGGCAGGTAGGGCCGGCTTCCGTGCCCGCCTCTATGAGCCGGCGATTCATGGCGGCGGCCGGGGACGGCCGCCCTACCATTGCATTTTGAGGGCCGGGATATGCATGCGGAAATGTTAGTGTTGCGGTTTGGCCAGGACGTGGTGGATCAGCCCATCATTTATCGCCTGGTCAAGGATTACGACCTGGAGTTCAACCTGCTCAAGGCCACCATTTATCCCCGGAAAGAGGGGGTCATTGTCATGGAGCTCCGGGGCCATCCCAAGAATTTCCGGCGGGGCCTCAAATATCTCCGGGATTCCGGGGTCAAGGTGCAGCGGGTGGCCCGGGATGTGCGGCGCAACGAGGAGCGCTGCTACCAGTGCGGCACCTGCACCTCGGTCTGTCCGACCGGGGCCCTCTACCTCCAGCGGCCCGAGATGGCCGTAGTCTTTGATTCCAGCAAATGTAGCGCCTGTGAGCTTTGTTGCCCGGTATGCCCGGCCCGGGCCATGGAGGTCAGGCTCGACCGCAGCGCCCTGTAAGTGCAGCCCACCGTTCTGCTCCCCTTTTTCATCGGCGCCTATTCCGCGGTCGTCTCCTGCGTCTATTTCCTGCTCCCCCTCTATTTAAGCGCCAACCTCAATTTTTCCGGGGGCCAGATCGGCCTCCTCTACGCGGTGCTCAGCCTGAATGCCATCCTGGTGTCCTTCCCCGTGGGCGTCATCGGCGACCGTTATCCGGCCCGGCTGCTCACCCAAATGGGCCTGGCGGCCATCGCCGCCAGCCTCTGGGGTCTGGCCCTGGTGGGGAGTTTCTGGCCCTTCCTGGCGATCTTTTTTGCCTTCGGCATGAGTATCCAGCTCTTCCGGCTCTCCCTGGATATCCTCTTGTTCAAGGAAGACCATGGGGATGCGCCCCGGCGCCTGGGCCAGTATAACGCCACGCGCATGGGGGGCATGATGGTGGGGGTGCTGTTGGGCGGCGCGGCCTACTACTGGCTGAATTTTACCACCACTCTGAAACTTTTCGCCGCGGCCATGCTCCTCCTCATGGCCGCCACCCACCGGCTGCCCCTGACCCGGGGAGTCAAGGCGACCCTCTTTGACTATGGCCGGGATTTTTTGATCCCGCCGGTGCTCTTTTTCGCCGCCTGGCTCTTTCTCTTTACCCTCCACTGGGGCGCCGAAGCCACCAGCCTCTCCCTGTTCCTGGAGCACAACCTGGGCCTGACGCCTTTGGGGGTGGGGATTTACATGGGCGGCGAATTCGCGGTGGTGGGCCTTACCGCCTATCTCTACGGCCGCTTCTGGGCCGGGCGTCTGAAGCCCCTGTCCTTTCTGGCCCTGGCCCTGATTTTTTCCGGCGCCGGGCATATCTGCATGACCTATCCGGTCCTGCCCTGGTCCTTTGCCTGGCGGGCGGTGCACGGCTTCGGCGACGGCCTCATCCTCATGGAGACCTACACCACCATCACCCGGCTCTTTCACGTGGACCGCATCGGCGGCAACGCCTCCCTCATCTCCCTGATCACCACCCTGGGGGTCTTTGCCGGCTCCCTGATCTTCGGACCCCTGGGCGCGGCCTACGGCTACCAGGTGCCCCTCATCGTCTCCGGGGCCATCAGCCTGGGCCTCCTGCCCCTGGCCTACGTGGGCCTGAAGGAATAAGTTGGCTGCTTCCGGCTTCTCGCGCCGCGCCGCGGCTCGGCTCTTTTGTTTATCTTATTGAACAAAAAACCCGGTTTGTTTAAAACCCTTAACATTAAAAATATACTATTTATTTAAATTATTAATAAAATCCTATACTTCTTATCACGTTATCCCTTGGCATATTAATTGCTTATAAAATAGACAAGGCACTGGTAAAACCAATGTAGACCAGTGGGTACGGGGCGGGCGAAAGGCAGGGTTGCAGTTACCCTGCCTTTACTTTTGTCTGCTTGTTTTAACTGGCGCGCCTGGCAGGATTCGAACCTGCGACCGACGGATTAGAAGTCCGTTGCTCTGTCCCCTGAGCTACAGGCGCGTCTGCTAGAATGTACCCTATTTCCGGTCGAGCAGCACGACATCAGCAGGTTTTGCTTGCCGGTGATCTCCGCCCCTCCGCATCCCCAGCGAAGTATTCCAGAATTGCCCGGAAAATTCAACCAATCTTACCGGAACGACGGGGGAGCCGGCTGCGTCAGCCTGCTGCGGCGGGAGCGTCGAGGGCAGGGCGCGATGGGAAAATCAACCTCTTCGCCTGGGTGAGTCCCCTGCCCGGCAGCGATGCTTATCCGGTAGTCTAACCTGCGGCAATCGGCATCGGTTCAGGGAAATGACCCGGATGAAGACGGTGGGGCAGCCGTTTCAGGGGGTGGCCGCGTCTTTCAGGGCCGCGGCGATCCGGACTACCACCTCCGGGGCCCGGAGGCTCTGCACCGAATGGTAGCGGCCCCCCAAGATCTGGCTGAGCTCCGGCAGGCAGCCCAGGTCCAGGCAGGGGGCGAAGCGCTCCGTGTCCAGGATCAGGGCGTTGATTTCCAGGGACCGGAGCCGGGCCGCCAGTTCCTTGACCTCCGCCATGGGCGCGCCCCCCGGCCCCAGGCTGAGGTTGGCCCGGCCGTCGGTGATGAGCACCAGGAGAAAGGCGTCCCGGGGATGCCGGGCCTTCTCTTTGGTCAAGACCTCATGGGCTAGGTGCAGCGCATGGGGCAGGGGAGTCTTGCCGCCCGTGGGCAGGTGCGCCAGATACCGCTGGGCCCTCTCCACGCTGTGGGTGAAGGGCAGGGCCAGCCGGGCGGTGGCGCCCCGAAAGACGATGAGCCCCACCCGCTCCCGCTTCTGATAGGCGTCGATGAGCAGCGAAATAATCGCGGCCTTGGTCTCGGCCAGGCGTTCATCCGCGCCCATGGAGCCGCTGGCGTCCACCACAAACAGGATGTGGCGGCCGATGCGCTTTTCCCGCACCTTGTAGCGCAGGTCCGGTTCCCGCACGGCCACCGCCAGGTTGCCGCGCTCCCTCAGCCCCTGATAGGGGGCCGCCGCCCTCAGCGTGGCGTCCAGGGCCAGGTCGGGCGCCCCGGACTTGACCGGCGTCGGGCGGACGTAACGCCCGGTGTGATCCTCGCTGCGGGTGCGGGTGCGGGCTCCCGGGGCCTTCTTGGTCCGGCGGTCGGGGGGTAAATCCAGCGGCCGCACCGGGAAGGTGGCCCCCGGCGCCACCGTGACTTCGCCGATCAAGGCCGCTGCCTCCCCCTCAGGGGCCGCGCCCCCGGGCTGGGGCGGGGGCGGCTCGTGAACCCGCTGCGCCAGTTCTTCGGCGTGCTTCCGGAAGGTCTCCTCCAGGCGGTTTTCGTCCATCTCGGTGTCGCTGAAGGGTTTGCGCCGGAGACGGTGGGGCAGCACCAGGGCCGCGGCCTCCCGCACATCCGCCGGGGTCACGTCCTCCCGGCCCCGGTAAGCCGCCAGGGTCTGGGCCACCTTGAGCATGAAGATGTCAGCCCGGTGGCCGTCCACCCCCTGGTCCACGCAGATGGCGGTGATCAGCCGCAATAGATCGCCGGTGTAGTTGACGCGCGGCAGGCGCTCCCGTGCCGCCAGGATATTTTGGCGGATGACCTCCTGCTCCCCCTCCCAGCGGTCAGTAAAGCCCTCGGGGTCCCGCTCGAATTCCAGGCGGCGCTCCACCACGTCCATGCGGGCGGCCAGATTGGTTAGGCCCGTGATCTCGACGCACAGCCCGAAGCGGTCCAGCAACTGGGGCCGCAGTTCCCCCTCCTCAGGATTCATCGTGCCCACCAGGATAAAGCGGGCCGGGTGGACATACGAAATACCCTCCCGCTCCACCACGTTGACCCCCATGGCCGCGGCATCCAAGAGCACGTCCACCAGGTGGTCGTCCAGGAGATTCACTTCATCCACGTACAAAATCCCCCGGTTGGCCGCGGCCAAAAGCCCCGCCTCGAAATGCTTTTCGCCGCTCTTCAGCGCCCGCTCCAGATCAATGGTGCCGAGTAGCCGATCCTCCGTGGTGCCCAACGGCAGGTCGACCACCGGCATGGGCCGGTCCCGGCGGGGCAGAACCTCGCCCTGCTTCCGGCGCTGGCGGCAGGCGTCGCACATCAACTCGGGCAAATCCGGATGGCAATGGAAGAGGCAACCCGCCACCACCGCCATGGGCGGCAATAACTCCGCCAACCCCCGGGCCGCGGTGGACTTGGCCGTACCCTTCTCGCCGCGAATCAACACCCCGCCGATGAGGGGATTGACCGCATTGAGAATCAGGGCTTGCTTGAGCCTCTCCTGGCCGACTAAGGCCGCAAAGGGATAAACCGGGCGCTTGGGGGTCATAGTGAAATATTATAGGATATTGGCTTTTCTAAAGCAATGGCAAGGGCTTATAGGCCATGGCCCTCAAATGCAGGGGCGGACCTGCGTGTCCGCCCGTGGCGCCTAGCCGGGGTCCGCGACCCCAACCCCCATAAGAGGATACGACCATTGACAACCTGTCCGTTTAGGGCTAAATTTAAAATATCACAAGGGAACAAAGAGGTTTCTCCAATGGATAGAAAATATTACTGCGAGTCCATGTATTCGGAGCTGACCGGCATGAAGGCCCGAATTTACGACATTCTCCGGGTCATTGAGAAAATGCCCGTGGAAAACAGGGCTAAAATCAGACCCCAGACCGATGAACTCCATATCCTGGTGGGTGATCTGAGCCGGAGAATCGACCGGCTCATGACGGAATGCCCGGCCGACTGGAGCAAGGCCAAGATGGAGATCGAAGAACTTAAAGAGCAACTCAAGGAAAAGATCAACTGGTGGGATGCCACCCACATTGCCGGGGGCTACGTCGGCGGGTAAGAAACCCTTCCGGAAGCGTTTGTGCAAAGGGCTAAGGGGAGATGGCCCTTGCGCTTACAAATAACTCCCCCAAACCCCCACCCCTGATCCCTTACAGTTTTTGCAGGGTGCGTTTTACGCACCAAGAATGGCGCGTAGGACGCGCCCTACGTAGCTTAATGCCCAGTTACCAGCACGTAGGGTGCGCACTGCGCACCACTTATTACTCCTACAGCTCGATAAATTCGGAGATAAGGCCGTTATTTTGCACCCGGAGCAACGCCACGCTCACCGGCAGCGTAAACCGCCTCGGCCCCGCGCTGCCGGGATTGAGGTAGAGCACGCCGTTTTTGCGTTCCAGGTGGGGGGAGTGCGTGTGGCCATAGATGACCGCGGCAAAGCCCGCGGCGGCGGGGTCCAGGTCCAGGGTGAAGAGTTCGTGGAGGACGTAGAGCAGGACGCCGCCCACCTCCACCACCCGGGTGAGGGGGAGATTACGAGCCCAGTCGCCCCGGTCGATGTTGCCCCGTACCGCGTGGACCGGGGCGAGGCGTTCCAGGCCGGCCAACACCTTGGGCGCGCCGATATCCCCGGCGTGGATGATGAGTTCCACGCCCTTCAGGGCCTTGACGGCTCCGGGCCGCAGGAGGCCGTGGGTGTCGGAGATGACGCCGATGAGAGGTTCAGGCATAGAAGGAGGGGAGGGCAGGGGCCAAAATGATGACGACAAGAATCATTGCTAAAATTTTGTCTTACTCACCCCTCACCCTGACCCTCTCCCCTCAGAGGGGAGAGGGGATCATAGGAAGGACCTTTTAGCAATCGCGATAACCGGGAATCGGGCAAAAGCCCCGTCGGCTCCGCCGGGACGCGGCCGGTTAAGCCTTTTGGTAAATCAGCTTGACCAGGTGGCCCAGGTCGTTGAGGCCCATCCGGTCCTGGGCGTACGTCTCCGTCACCTTCACCAGGGAGGCGAGGAGGGGCAGGCCCCCAACCTTTTCCTCCAGTTGTTTGCGTAGCTTCTGTTCATGACCCTGAAGATACTTTCCCTTCTTGGTCTCCTCTCCACAACCGCAGGCGCACTCGGGCATATTAAGCCTCCTTATTGGCTAACTTATCGGTTTACTTGGCAAAATTAGTAAGTACCATAATATTATGCACTTTAATCTATGATAATAAAGCTTCTGGTAAAATTCAAGTTTTTAGATTTCTTCAGGCGGAGAATCATGAGCACCGGCGAGAAGCCGGGGCCGTTAAGAGAGGGGTGAAGCAAGGAAGCAGGGGAGGGGGCCGGTTTTATCCATTTAAGAGTAATTTACCTCGAGATTGTTACCCTCCCTGCCTTTTCGCCTCTTCGCCTTTTCCCCCTATCTCACAGACCGGGGGCAGGAGGGATTCGTTGTGGGCCGGGGAGCAGACGTCGTCTTCGAAGCAGGTCTTGGAGAAGTCGGACTCCAGGGCCACGGGGTAATCTCCCGAAAAACAGGAGAGGCAGAAGTTGCTGTGGTCCATGAGGGTGGCCCCGACCATGCCGTCGAGACTCAGGTAGCCCAGGTAGTCCAGACCCAGAAAGTCCCGGATCTGGTCGACTTCCTGCTGCGAGGCGATGAGTTCCCCTTTGCTGGAGAAATCGATGCCGTAGAAACAGGGGAAGCGGTGGGGCGGACAACTCACCAGCATGCTGATTTCCTTGGCGCCGGCCTCCCGCAGGGACTTGACCCGGGAGCGGGTGGTGGTGCCCCGGATGATGGAGTCTTCGATGACCACCACCCGTTGGCCCTTGAGGATGTCCCGCACGGGGTTGAGTTTGATGCGCACGGAGAAATCCCGCATGGTCTGGGAGGGCTGGATAAAGGTGCGGCCCACGTAGTGATTACGGATCACCCCCATTTCAAAGGGGATGCCGGTGGCCGCGGCGAAGCCCAGGGCGGCGTAGGTGCCGGAGTCGGGGAAGGGCATCACCAGGTCGGCCGTGAGCGGGTGTTCCCGGGCCAGGGCGGCGCCCAGGCGCTTGCGCACCAGGTAGACGCTTTGGCCGAAGACCAGGCTGTCCGGCCGGGCGAAATAGACGTATTCAAAGATGCAGTGACGATGCGGCCCGGCCGGAAAGGGCTTGTAGGAATGGAGGCCATTGGCGTCCATGACCACGATTTCGCCGGGTTCCACCTCCCGCCAGTAGTCGGCCTGCACGAGGTCCAGGGCGCAGGTCTCGGAGGCCACCACCCAGGAGCCGTTGAGTTGGCCCAGGCACAGCGGCCGGAAGCCGTAGGGGTCCCGGGCGGCGATGACCTTATCGGCGGTGGCGAGCACCAGGGAATAGGAGCCCTGCACCTGGGCCAGCGCGGCCGTGAGGCACTCCACCAGGTCATGGCTGTGGTGCCGGGCCATGAGGTGGACGATGATCTCGGTGTCCATGGTGGACTGGAAGATGGACCCGGCCTCCTCCAGGCGGCAGCGCACTTCCCGGGCGTTGGTGAGGGTGCCGTTGTGGCCGATGGCGATCATCTGGCCGCCGTGCTGCACCACGAAGGGCTGGGCGTTGATGAGCATGGTGGAGCCGGTGGTGGAATAGCGCACGTGGCCGATGGCCAGATGCCCCGGGAGCTGATCCAGGACGTCGGGGTGGAAGACCTCGGGCACCAGCCCCAGGCCCCGGTGCATGCGGACCCGTTTGCCGTCGCCGGTGACGATGCCGCAGGATTCCTGGCCCCGGTGCTGGAGGGCGTAGAGCCCGAAATAGGTGAGGCGGGCGGCCTCGGGGTGCCCGTAAATGCCGAACACGCCGCAGTGTTCGCGAGGATGGTCGGAGCCGTCTTGGCATACGGCCGGGTTTTCGGTTTTCGGTTTTCGGTTGGCGGTTTTCACATTAACCCCTTGCCCGACCGGCTAAAAGGTTTGGTAGCCGCAGGCTTCAGCCTGCGAAAAAAGCACTGGTAGCACAGGCTTTCCAGCCTGTGCTTAATGGCCATGTTTGTATGCATCTCCCCGGGGCCTGATTTCATAGACCCTTACTTCCTTGTTCACGTCATCCACCTTAAAGAGAATGCGCCAGCCGCCAACTTGATACCTATAACAATCAGTTTTCCCTTTGATTTTTTGAATATTAGGGCCAAATTTCGGGCTATCCTCCAGAAAGGCAATACACCGATCAAGACCAGCTTTGATTTTATAGCTCAACCTTTTATATACTTTGAAGGCCGGTTGAGTCAAAATCACGTTATACGGCATCGGTCTTGACGTCCCGCCAGCGAACATATTCGCCCTTGGCGTAAGCCTCCTCGCCCTTGGCAATGGCCTTCAATTCCTCTTCCGTCGGCTCAACTTCTTCCGGTTCCTGGATGAAGCGAATGTATTCCAGGACGCCTTCCAGAGCATCTTCGGAGAGAGTATCCAGGTTTTTAATAATCTCTTCGCGCAGGTTCATGGCCAATGCTCCTAGATGACTGAATTAATCCTCGCTTATTGTATCAGTATACCAGGAAATATGCTGATCGGACAAGATGGCGGCGGAATCGGCTCCCCATGCTTTTTCAGGCTCTCCAGATAGCCGATAATCGCCTCTTTGATATTGGCCTGTGCCTCTTCACGGTCAACCCCTGGGAAATTCAAGGCTGGAACAATGGGCCATAAAGATGCCGTCTTCATCCTGCTTGATGATTCCCCGGAAATTCAAATTAGGAACGGGACTCAGCAAGTTTCCTAACCACAGTATCAACAATTAATTCTATTTGTGGGTCTATTGCTTTAGAACGATCGAAATCTAATCCTCCAATGCGCTTCGTTTCATCAAAAATTCCTAAAGGTGCGTTTGAAAACCATATGGGAATAACACTATCTCTACCCACTCGCTCTCGGAAAGCGTCAGATTCAAATTTTGTCCAGATTCTTTTTGGATAATCAGGTCCCAATAAAACAATGATAAATCTAGCTTCTGATTGATAAATGGGCCTAAGATATTTCTCTATATCCTCTGCTAAAATTCTATGTTGTTCATTTCTATCGTAAAATACTTCTATTTCTTTTTCCGAAATTGAAGTAAATAATGCTTCAGCTACATCTCTATCGGTTCCGGCAAAAGAAAGAGCAAAGTCATAACGATTTGCAAAATCTACTGAAATGAATCCAATATTTTTTGCAAATTGTCTCCAAGGGATATTTCTAATATAAAATAAGAACTGCGGGTCTTCAATTGTGAGTTGGTCAGAATTTGAATCAAAATGTAGTACAGAGCGTATCTCTTCATCAGAATCTATTAATGATTTTAAGAATCCTTTTTCTACTACTTGAGTTACACTTCCCCTTAAATCTGTATGCGATCTAATAGCATCTCGAAGTGAAAGCGTCCAATTACCACTCTGAGCAAGCCAATTTAAAATGTGTAGATATGGAGCTCTGCCTTCTTTGCGTAATTTAGTTCCCCTACAAAAGTGTTCACATCGTTCTTTAAAACTTAATCCCAATCTATCCAAAACGCTAGCCTTCACTGATTCGAAGCTAATCTCTAATAATTGTTTTCCTTTAGAGGATTCAAGTATATCGGATTGTAAACAAATCTCTCTTGCTAACATTTGAGCTAGATAAAAACCACCTTGAGAGGAAGCCACAATTTCATCTTTTACATTTATTTCGATATTAAGAATAGATTCTCCTTTTTCAATTAATTGACGAACTTTTTCGTCAGGATTACTTTCAAATGGAATTATATCGATACGATTTACTAAATCATGTGCAAAACTAATTAAATTCTCACCCGCTTTATTAATTCCTATTATTATTAATTTAACCCCCTCAGCTTCTTCGTCAGCGAGTGTTTTAATATAATCTGCAATTAACAGGCGTATTCTATTTTCTAATTTATGAAAATCATCAATGATAATTATTCCAGCATCCCTAATGGTTGGTAATGCTTCAATATACTCCAAGTCATAAGCCTTCCTTGCAGAAAGCTTTGTTACATTTCGTTCTATTCCAAGATTCTTAATTGCGGCCTCGACGGCTGTAGTCTTACCAATGCCAGAAGGTCCTTCTACAACAACACCTCTCCCTGGGGTTCTTAGACTTAAAAGAAGCGCGGGGTACTCTTTTGGTTCAACAAAAGTGTATGTAGGTACGCCACTGGTCTTAAATACATCTTCAAGCAAGGGAAGAGGCATAATTTAATCCTCCGTTAATAGACCCCATGAAATATCAGTGCCCACCCTACACCGCGCAGGCTAAAGCCTGCGGCCCCCTCTTATTTACTACCGGCGGCTCTCTTTAAACCTGCCACGGTCTTGCTTACCATCTCGTGGTATTCCTGTAGGCTCTTGACTTCCAGCTTGCCCCGTTTCCGGGCCCGGATGGAGGCCAGGGTGGCGTTCGCCGCGGCCAGGGTGGTGGTGTAGGGGATGTTGTATTCCAGGGCCACCCGCCGCATGGAGTAGGAGTCCCGCGGGGTGTAGCGGCCCCGGGGGGTGTTGATCACCAGGTCGATCTCGCGGCTCTTGATGCGGTCGATGATGTGGGGCCGGTCTTCCCGCACTTTGTACACCTCGGTCACGTTGAGGCCGTGCTCCCGGAAAAACGCCGCGGTGCCGCCGGTGGCATAGAGCTGAAAGCCCTCCGCGGCATAGCCCCTGGCCAGCTCCACGGCCGGGGATTTATCCGCGTCCTTGACGCTGAACAGCACCCCCCCCGTCAGCGGAATGTCCTGGCCGGCGGCCAACTGGGACTTGGCAAAGGCCAGGCCAAAATCTTCATCTATCCCCATGACTTCACCGGTGGAACGCATCTCCGGGCCCAGCATCGGGTCCACTCCGGGGAAGCGCCGGAAGGGAAAGACCGATTCTTTCACCGCGAAGTACGGCGGCTCGATTTCTTCGGTAAAACCCAGCTCCTCCAGGGTCCGGCCCAGCATCACCTTGGTGGCCAGCTTCGCCAGGGATACGCCGGTGGCCTTGGAGACAAAGGGCACGGTGCGGGAGGCCCGGGGATTGACCTCCAGGACGTAGATCTGCTGGTCTTTAACCGCGAACTGAATGTTGAGGAGGCCGATGACGCCTAATTCCGCGGCCAGGGCCCGGGTCTGGGCCTTGATCTCCTCCTGGACGGTGCGGGTCAGCGAGTAAGGCGGTAAAACGCAGGCGGAGTCGCCGGAATGGATGCCCGCCTCTTCGATGTGCTCCATGATACCGCCGATGACGGTGCGATGGCCGTCGCAGATGGCGTCCACGTCCACTTCGATGGCGTCTTCCAGGAACTTGTCGATGAGGATGGGGTGGTCCGGCGAGGCCTCCAGGGCCCAATTCATGAAGTTGGTGAGCCCCGCGTCATCCGAGACGATCTGCATGGCCCGCCCCCCCAGGACGTAGGAGGGCCGCACCAGCACGGGGTAGCTGATGGACCGGGCGACCTCCAGGGCCTGGTCCACGCTGGTGGCGGTGTCGTTGGGGGGCTGCTTGAGCCCCAGCTTATACAACAGCTGCTTGAAGAGCTTGCGGTCCTCGGCCCGGTCGATGGCGGCGGCGGTAGTGCCGAGAATGGGGACCCCGGCCCGGCCCAGGGGCACCGCCAGGTTCAGGGGGGTCTGGCCGCCGAACTGGAGGATGAGGCCCAGGGGGTTTTCCGTGGCCACGATGTTCAGCACGTCTTCCCGGGTCAGGGGTTCGAAGTAGAGTTTGTCGGAGGTGTCGTAGTCGGTGGACACGGTTTCGGGGTTGGAGTTGACCATGATGGACTCCACCCCCATCTCCTTGAGGGCGAAGGAGGCCTGGCAGCAGCAGTAGTCGAACTCGATGCCCTGGCCGATGCGGTTGGGGCCGCCCCCCAGGATCATGACCTTGTCCCGATCCGTCTTGCGGGCCTCGTCCTCCCACTCATAGGTGGAATAGTAATACGGCGTGTAGGCTTCGAACTCGGCGGCGCAGGTGTCCACCAGCTTGTAGACCGGGGTGACGCCATGTTCCCGGCGCATCTGGGCCAGGTGCTCCTCGCCGCCGCCCCAGAGCTGCCCCAACTGCACGTCGGAGAAGCCCCACTCCTTGGCCCGGCGGAGCATATCGGCCAATTGATCCTGGCCCCGGCCCCGGCTAAGGAGTTGCCCGAAGATGGCCAGTTCCGCGGTGAAGCTCACCAGGTCTTGAATCTGGTGGAGGAACCAGGGGTCGATGGCGGTGAGCTCATAGACCTGGTCCACGGACATACCGTTTCTAAAGGCCTGGCGGAGGTAGAAGAGGCGCAGGGAATTGGGAATCCGCAGACGGGCGCACAGCTCCGCGGGGGAGAGTTCCGGCAGGTCCTTGCCGTCGGCGCCCAGGCCGAAGCGGGAGATCTCGAGGGACCGGATGCCTTTTTGCAGGGCTTCTTTGAAGGTGCGGCCAATGGCCATCACTTCGCCCACGGATTTCATGGAGGTGGTGAGGAAGTCCTCGGCTCCCGGGAATTTCTCAAAGGCCCAGCGGGGAATCTTGACCACGCAGTAATCGATGGTGGGTTCAAAGGAGGCGTAGGTCTCCCGGGTGATGTCGTTGTGGATTTCGTCCAGGGTGTAACCCACCGCCAGCTTGGCCGCGATCTTGGCGATGGGAAAGCCCGTGGCCTTGGAGGCCAAAGCCGAAGAGCGGGACACCCGGGGATTCATTTCGATGACCAGCATCTCGCCGGTGGTGGGACAGATGGCGAACTGGATGTTGGAGCCGCCGGTCTCGACCCCGATTTCCCGGATGATGGCGATGGCCGCATCCCGCATGGCCTGGTACTCCCGGTCGGTGAGGGTCTTGGCCGGCGCCACGGTGATGGAGTCGCCGGTGTGGACCCCCATGGCATCGACGTTTTCGATGGAGCAGATGATCACCACGTTGTCCTGGAAATCCCGCATGACTTCCAGTTCGAATTCTTTCCAGCCCACCACGGACTCTTCCAACATGACTTCGGAAATCATGCTGGAGGCCAGGCCGTCCGCGGCCTGGAGCTTCAGGTCCTCCAGGTTGTAGGCAATGCCGCCGCCGGTGCCCCCCAGGGTGAAGCTGGGGCGCACGATGATGGGGTAGCCGATATCGGGGGCGGCGGCCACGGCCTCCTCCAAGGTGCGGACGATGGCGCTCTGGGGCACCCGGAGATGGATGTTCGCCATGGCATCCCGGAAGAGTTCCCGATCTTCGGCCTTTTTGATGACGTCGGGTTTGGCCCCGATCATCTCCACCCCCAGCCTCTCCAGGATGCCGGTTTCGGCCACGGCGATGGCGCAGTTGAGGCCGGTTTGGCCCCCCAGAGTGGGGAGCAGGGCATCGGGCCGCTCCCGCTCGATCACCTGGCAGACCATCTCCGGGGTGATGGGCTCGATATACGTGCGGTCGGCCATCTCCGGGTCGGTCATGATGGTGGCGGGGTTGGAGTTGATCAGGACGACCTCGTACCCCTCTTCCCTCAGGGCCTTGCAGGCCTGGGTGCCGGAATAATCGAACTCGCAGGCCTGACTGATGATGATGGGGCCTGAGCCGATAATGAGAATCTTTTTGATGTCGGTGCGTTTGGGCATTTGTCGGTGGTTACCTGGGGCGCGGGCCGGGATCGCAATCTCCGCCGCCCCACCATTCCTTTCCATCCCCCGCCTTCCCCAAAACGCCGTCAACGGCGTGGTTACGCGGGTTTAATCAAATCTCCGGACTGGGGCAGAACCGCCCGGCAGTTGTGGCGGCCTGAGAGGTGTCATATCAATATTATGCTTTTGCGAGGTTCAAGGCCAGCAGATTTTTCCATGGCCTGGAGTTAGCCGGCTGTTGAAAAACGGTTTCTGATGTCATCCTGAACGGAGTGAAGGATCTATCATTTGTTAACATCACGAGATTCTTCTTTTGCCTCAGAATGACCATGGGGGAACATGGAGAGTTTTTCAACCGACCGATAGGCACCGGCCGCCGGGAGCCCGACCGGCCGTTGAGACCGTACATGCTCCCGGTGGCTCTGCCACGGATTTGCCTCATTCAACGACAGATCTCCTCAT
>JBAVUP010000185.1:0-2758 GCA_049696835.1 Desulfobaccales bacterium | reverse complement strand
ATCCCGGGGCCAGGAAGGAAATCTTCCTGGTCACCAAGATCCACCACCCCAATGGCAGCAGCGACCTCACCGACCGGTTGAACAAGTCCTTGAAAAGGCTGCACACGGACTATGTGGATCTCTTCTTCATCCACAGCCTCACCGGTATCGGAGAAATGACCCCGGCTATCAGGGACTGGGGTGCGGAGATGAAGAAGGCCGGCAAGATTAAATTCTGTGGCTTCAGCACCCACAGCAACATGGAGGACTGTCTCCTGGGGGCAGCCAAGGCGGGCTGGATCGACGCGGTGATGACGGCGTACAACTTCCGGGTCCTGGACACCCCCAAGATGAAAGAAGCCGTCAACGCCTGCGTGCAGTCCGGGGTGGGGTTGGTGGCCATGAAGAGCCAGGCCGGCAGACCGGGGAAGCATGAGATCGGCGGCCCAGCCAAGCTGGAAATGATCGAGCGCTTCTTGAAACGGGGCTTTACGGACAAGCAGGCCAAGCTCAAGGTCATCTGGGAAAACCCGAACATCGCCAGCCTCTGCGTCCAGATGCCCAATTTGACCATTCTCTCGGCCAACGTGGCCGTGGCCCGGGACCAGACCAAACTGGCCCGGGAGGAGTTAGAATCCCTGCGCCAGTATGCCCTGGAGACCAAGGGCGACTACTGCGCCGGCTGCGGCAAGATTTGCCAGGAGGCGGTGGGTGGAGCCGTACCGGTGAACGAGGTCATGCGCTGCCTCATGTACCACCAGTATTATGGCGAGCCGGAACTCGCCAGGCTGACCTTCGCCGGGCTGCCCGAGAAGGTTCGGCAGCAGTTGACGGAGGTGGACTACTCCCAGGCTGAGCGGGCCTGCCCGCACGGGTTGGCCATCGCCGCCCTCATGCGTCAGGCCACGGAGATGTTGACCTGATACTATCAAAAGACAGCGTCAGCTGAAATTCCTTAGAGGCCGCTCGTCAGTCCGAGCGGCCTCTAAGGCCGGCATGGTCTCCTTGATACCAAGGCAAAAACCTCCCATATCCAGATCATATCTGAAATTTTTCCCACTCAAGCGATAATTGACGGTCCTGGCAAGTCATAAGACTCCAAACAATTCCAATAACCCGAATCCGATCAGGAACGGGCTTAGAACTTGCATCATCCTGCCAAACTTCCGATGCCACAACTCCATCTTTTCCGGGTCCCTGGGTTTGCGCGGGACAACCCGATAGGCTATGAGCAGACCATAAATGCCGCCAAATATCGGGATTAAACCGCCGAGCTTGATGTGCATGGGTATCACTCCTCGGGTTTGTTTGCGTACCAGCCCAGGACCACAAGGATGATCAAACCAATCACACATGCCGCGACAGAAGCACCGAGTGTTACGCCCGACACGCTGCCTTTGGCGCGATACTCCCGGATAATGAACAAAGAAGGACCAAAGAGAATGGCGATAAAGGGGATGAAGAACTTGCTACTTGTGAATAACTTCGGCTGTAGTCGTTTTATTTCTGGTGATTCGCTCATTGTCTATGGAGATGATGAGAGATCTGGGCGGCCACCTGGCCAGCTTATTTAGTGATTCAACACCTGCCAGGATTTGACTTTCTTGCTTCTTAGGCGTTCCACCTTCTTTATCCTGAGGTTTCTGGATTCCTTGTCGGCCTGTTCTTCGCGCCCCTTTTGCCCCGGGGTTTCCACGGCATTGCCGGGAGCCTTGGCCTTTTGATCCGCATCTTCCTGAGGTTTTTGTTCCTTCTTCTCTTTTGCCAATTTATCAATGGCATAAGAATTAGCAGGTTCTTCACTGCCATAGACCGCGGGGGCGAAAAGCAAGGGTATGATGATTGCCAGGGATAAAGCCAAATTCTTCATGTCGGGTCACCCTTGATTATTCTAATCTTACCGCAGCTTAAGGCACTCGTCATTGAAGGTCAATCGGGAAGAACCGGAAATTTCCGGTTTAATTTCCTTACGCCGGCTGGTCCAGAACCTCCTACTTCCCCCCCCCGGGGGGGGACACCCCTCTTGTCCAGCGACGGCGCTCCGGCGGGATCGATCCTGCCTTTCAGCTCTCCGACCGCGGTGTCCTATTCCAGCCGGCAAACCGATCGCTGGCCGTACCGATGAAGACCTGGGGATGAATTGCGCGGAATTGGAAGGTTTTCAGATTGCCTTCGGGGTCAATGGGCATGGTTCCAGATTAATGGAAAAATTGAATTAGCCCAACTGCATAATGGAGATTAATGGGGAGGTTACGGTATGGGGATCATATCTACTTTTTTTGCTGGCTAGGAGATAAGAGAAAGGTTTGGCAAGATACTGTATGGTTCTATGATGGAGTTTTTGGGCTGCCAAGCAATGAGGTGCCGGGTCATAGGGTCGCGTATCCCCAAATTTGGCGGGAAATTGATTTTTGCAGAAACCCGTGCTATCTTACTTTTTAATAAACTATCTGGCTCCCAAAAGAGGAAGCTTTCCAGGGTAAAACTCGAGGTCCTCCAAACCATTTTTGGATGGAGGTAGCCATGGCTGCCGCATAATCTTGGGTTAAGCAGCCGGCACAAAGAAGAGCGCTGTAGATCCCAATGGATTAACAGTCAAACCGGCATGACCAGGTTGGAATATATAAAAACCTACCTAAGAATGCGAGTCATTCTCCCTCTTGTCACCCTATTGGGACTCTCGGCATTCATTTGTCTCCAACACCTCCACACCTATCACGAACCCTTTGAGCGAGACTGAGATGCCCCCAAAAGTGAGACACTTTTTATGAGAGGATTG
>JBAVUP010000184.1:0-12424 GCA_049696835.1 Desulfobaccales bacterium | reverse complement strand
AAGGCCATCGAAGACGGACTCTACGGCGGCAAGGGCAGTGACGCCCACAAAGCGGCGGTCACCGGCGACACCGTGGGCGACCCCTACAAAGACACCGCCGGCCCGGCTATCAACCCGATGATCAAGGTCGTCAATATCGTGGCCCTGCTCATCATCCCGCTGTTGATTAAGTAAGCGGCGCTTTGTAAAAGTCTCTCGCCAAGGCGCAAAGACGCAAAGAAAAAGGCCGGTCCCCGAGGGACCGGCCTTTTGTTTATACTAATCTTGGCGTTCTTAGCGTCTCTGCGTGAGTTTGTCTTTCAGCGTCTTGGCGTGAGCCTATTCTTTTAACCGGTTGACGATGCGGGTGATGCCGTTTTTTATGAGAGCCTCCCCGAAATTGATCAGCAGTCCCAGGCGCTTGTCGGCGAGACGCAGGTAGGTAAGTAGTTGCTTCTTGTGGACCGGCGCTATTTTTTCCACGGACTTCAGTTCCACGATCACCTTGCCGTGCACCAAAAGGTCGGCTCGAAAGCCTTCATCAAAGCTCAGCTTTTCATAGACCACCGGGATAGGCATTTGACGAATAACGGTTAACCCGCGCTTTTGCAGCTCGTAAGCCAGCACGGTTTCATACACCGATTCCAGGAGGCCGGGGCCTAAGGTGGTGTGGATGTGATAGGCGGCATCCACAATCAAGCGGGCAATCTCGTTTTCATGCATTATATTCTCACGCCAAGGCGCAAAGACGCCAAGAATTGAGAAAATTGTGTTATCTTACTCGTTAGGCTAAATCACCGGCAAGGGCATATTACCACAATTTTATTGATAGTTGCGATGAACCCTTATGTCACGCTAAGACGCCAAGAGGCAATCTTTAATCTTTGCGCCTTTGCGTCTTTGCGAGAGGCTATCATTAATTTTGAATGCGCCTGGAATTGCCGATAAGCGGGAATGGCCCATACTCCTGGGTCTGGCCCTGGTGGGGCTGGTGTTGTTTGGCTACCGGCTGGGGGCGCCGGGGCTCATGGACCCGGACGAGGGGCGGTATGCCGAGATCGCCCGGGAGTTCTTCGTACTGAAAGACTGGCTTATTCCCCACCTGAATCTCCTGCCCTACCTGGAAAAGCCGCCCCTGGTCTATTGGCTCACGGCCCTGAGCTTCAAGGTCTTCGGGTACACCGAGATGGCGGCCCGGCTGCCCTCGGCGGCGAGCGCCTTGGCCGGGCTGTTCCTGGCCTACGGGTTGGGCCGGGCCTTGTGGGGGCCGCTCCCCGGGGTCTTGAGCGCCCTGGGCTTGGCGACCATGGCCGGCTACGTCGTCCTCGGGCGCATCCTCACCCTGGACATGACCTTTGCCCTGTTCCTGAATCTGGGTATCGGCCTGGGATATATGGCCCTGAGCCGGGAGCGCTCCCGGCTGTGGCTCTGGGCCTATGGGGCCCTGGCCCTGGCGGTCCTCACCAAGGGGCCGGTGGCGCTGGTGCTGGCGGGCCTCATCTGGGTCATCTGGGTTTGGATAAGCCGCCGGCCCTGGCGCGGCCTCATCCAGGTGCGGGGCTGGCTGCTGTTGGCGCTCCTGACGCTACCGTGGTTCAGCGCGGTGCAGTGGCGCTATCCGGAGTTTTTCCACTTCTTCATCCTGGAGCAGCACTTCGGGAGGTTCCTGACCCCGGCCATCCACCCGGAGCCCGTCTATTACTACGGGCCCGTGCTCCTGGGGCTGCTGCTGCCCTGGACCTGGCTGCTGCCCTGGGCGCTGAACGTGGGGCCGCGCTGGCGGGACCCGGACTACCGCTTCCTGGTGATCTGGGCGGCGGTGATCGTGGTCTTCTTTTCCCTGTCCCGGGGCAAACTCGTGCCCTACATCCTGCCGGCGCTCCTGCCCCTGGCCCTGCTCCTGGGGCGCGGCCTGGCCCACCTCACCGGGGTCGGGCGGCTATCCTTCAACGCCCGGGTGCTCAAGACCAGCCTGCTGGTCTGGGCCGGCACGGGCGTGGTGCTGGTGGCGCTGTATTTTTGGGCCCCGGCCTCGGTCATCAAGCCCCTGGCCCGGGCCCACCTTGACTCCCCGTATCTCCTGGTCCTGGCGGTGATCTGGGCCTTGACCCCGTTGGCGGCCTTGACGTGGCGGCACCTGGGGGCCCTGTTGTTGGGGGCGCTCTTGCTGGGGGCGCTGTTGCCCCTGGGCATCGACCAGGTGAGCCCGGGGCGCTCGTTCAAGGAGATGGGGCTGGCCCTCAAGTCCCGTTGGCAGCCCGGGGACGGTCTGGTGGGGGTGCAGCTCTATTCCCAGGGGCTGAGTTTTTATAGCGGGCAGGTCTTTCACCTCCTGGGCTGCCGTACGGAACTGGAATTCGGCGAGCGCCTGGCGCCGGAGGCGGGGTTGTGTCTGCCGGATAAAGGGGCGCTACCGGCCTTCACCGCGGCGCACCCGGTGACCTTTTTCTTCGTGAAGGTGCATGATCTCCCCGGGCTGCGGGAAGGCCTGCGGGGAAAATTCCGCCGGGTGGCCTCGCATAAGGATTGTGTTTTAGTGGCATATGAGGGAAAATAGTAACGTTATAAGTCACCGCCCAACTCAGTCCAAGAATCTCAACCCATCATGCCCCAAATCCTGTATCGTTATTTGCTCCTGGAAATCCTGCCGCCCTTCGGCGTGAGCCTCCTGGGCTTCACCTGTATCGTGTTTTTAGGGCGTATGATGAAAGTCACCCAAATGATCGTGGTCAAGGGGGTGGGTCTCATCGACGTCCTGAAGACGTGCGCCTATCTTTTGCCCTATCTCCTGGTGTTCACGCTGCCCATGGCCGCCACCGTGGGCATCCTCCTGGCCATGACCCGGCTGACGGTGGATCAGGAAGTGATCGCCATGAAGACCGCGGGGTTGAGCTACAGCCAGTTGCTGCCGCCGGTCCTGGGGTTTTCCCTGGGGGTGGGGCTGCTCACCCTGGGGTTGACCGTGTTTGCCAGCCCCTGGGGGCAGCAGGCCACCAAAGATTTGCTGAAGGACGTGGTCAAGCGGCGGGCCGACCTGGGTATCCAGGAGCAGGTGTTTAATACGGACTTCAACGGCATAATGCTGTTTGTGAACCAGGTGGCGCGCCAGGGCGGGCACCTGGAAGGGGTGTTTGTCTATGATTTCCGGGACCAGGAGAATCCCCTGACTATTTATGCCGACAACGGGGACCTGAGCTACGACCGCGAGCAGGAAACCATGCTCATGCAGCTCTATGACGGCCGCATCATCCGCTGGGGGCAGGAGCCGAACCGCTGGCAGACCCTGGAGTTTAAACGCTATCAATTGCCCCTGGAAGTCTTCAATTTTGCTTTCAAGGGGGCCAAATCCGAGACGGAAATGTCCCTGAAGGAATTGTGGGCCATCGTCAGGGACGAGCCCCGGGACTCGGACCCCTCCAATCGGGCCCTGGTGGAGCTGAACCAGCGCTTCGCCCTGCCCGTGGGGGCGGTGTTGCTCTGCCTGATGGCCATGCCCCTGGGGTTGAGACCCGGCCGCCACGGCCGCACCTGGGGCCTGATCCTGGGCCTGGTGGTGTTCCTGGTGTACTACGTGGTCTTCACCGCGTCCTGGCGCCTGGCCGTCAACGCCAAGATTAATCCGGCGCTGGCGCCCTGGCTCGCCAATTTTCTGTTCATCTGGGTGGCGACCTATCTCTGGTACCGGACGGTGCGGGAACGGCCGCTGCTGCCGGCCTGGGGGTTTTGGCGGGGTTGGCAATGGTTAAAGGCCAGAGGGTCGACGTAGCTCAGGAGAAGTGAGGTCAGGGTCCGGAGTTGCGGATCACGCCCGGAAGTGGCAGGTGCGCGTGGCCGTGACTGTTTCCCCGGAATACCGCTCGCGGGCGGTGCTGGCCTTAGGCAGGTCTGTTTTGCCAAGATGTGGGGAAAATTCGTTTTTCAGTGAAATTCGTGCTATAGTAACGTAAATTTTTTGCAGGTTTCCCTCGAGCCAAGCAGCTCCCCAAAACCCAGCTGGACAGACGCGGCCGCCTAAGCCCAGAATCTTAAGAAGACGGCAGCCAAAACCGACAGTACTTCCATGGCTATGGAGTTACCCCATATTATTTTGATCGTTATGGACACGGTATCGGCCAAGCGCTGTTCCCTTTATGGCCATACACGTTCCACCACCCCGGGGTTAGCCCGCGTCGCCACCGACGCGGTAGTCTACCGCCATTGTTTTGCGCCGGCAGCCTGGACCCTCCCCTCCCACATATCCTTGTTCACCGGGTTGTTTCCCGGCCAGCATGGGGGCAACAACATGAATTTTATCTATCCGGGGGAGTATTACACCCTGCCGGAGGTGTTAAAGGATTCAGGCTATGCCACCATGGCGATTTCCAGTAACCTGTTGATTTCTCGCCAGACGAAATTCAACGTGGGGTTTGATGAATTTCATAGCATGGAGTCATTGTACAGCACGGACCGCTATTACCACATGCGGGAAACCATCAAGGCATTGAAACCGCAGATCAAAAGTGATTTAAAAGAAGCAGGACTTATTCTGCAAAAGTCGTGGGCCGAAAAATATCCTTTTTATCCGGTGCAACATATTCTTGATAGAATTTATCGCAAATATTGGGGTAATATTAATGAGTATTCTGCGCATGCGACAAAAAGAACTTTTCAATTAGCCAAAAAGTTGCTTAAAAAACCACGAAATTCTCCGGTATTTTTGTTTATCAACGTGATGGAGGCTCATGATAAGTATAATCCTCCCCGGCGATTTCTTACGGCCATTGACCGGGAGCAATTAAAAGCAAGCTCCCTGAACAAAATGGACGCTCTCGATTTTTACTTTGACCCGCCCGAGTTGCCGTACGAAAAGGAGTTGGTCAGGCGGTTATATGAACAGGAGGTCACTTATCTGGACGAGGTGCTGTCGGATTTCATGCACTTCCTGGGAAAGGCCGGCTTGCAAGACGACACGCTCCTCATAGTCACCGCCGACCACGGGGAGAGTTTGGGCGAACATGGCATCTATGGGCACTTTTTCGGTCTCTATAATGAGCTGATCCACGTGCCGCTGTTGATCAAATACCCGCGCAGCTTCGGGCTGAAAGGAGATAATCGGCAGCTCGTGCAGTTACATGATCTGTTTGCCACCCTGGTGGAGGTCAGCCGGGCGCCTTATCCCGTCCCCCCGACCTCGACCTCCCTCCTCGACCAGAGACGAACGCAGGCTTTTGCCGAATTTCCCGACATCTCCATCCAACTCGGGAGATTCTTGAGGCGGCTGGGGACCATTCCCCGGCATGAGTTTATGCAGCCGTGCCGTTGTGTTATCGATGACGACCTTTACAAACTGATGGAATGGGCCGATGGCAGCCTGGCCCTGTTTGATTTGAAAACCGATTATGCGGAAGCCAATAATTTGCTGCCCCAAGCGCGGTTCCAGGGACTGGCAAGGGCCTTGCAACAGAACTTGAGAGAGAATTTGGGAGAATTTCAGTATAATGATACGGTTGAGGATGACTCCGAACCGGTGGCGCTATAACCGCCCCACGCTTTTGGCAAACCTTCAAGGAAACCGGCAAAATTATGGACACCGCCTCTCTCGCTGAAAAAGTCGAACAGAGCAAAGCCATCCTGGCAGAGGCCCTGGAGCGTTTTCCGGGCAAGATCGCGCTGGCCTGGACCGGCGGCAAGGATTCCACCACGATTTTACATCTGCTGCGGGAAGTGGGAGGGGGCGTCGTGCCCGTCCCGATCCTGAATATTGACACTTCGGTGAAATTTAAGGAAATCTATGAGTTTCGGGACCGCCTGGCCGCGTCTTGGGAGCTCGACCTCAGGGTGGAACGCAATGAGGCGGCCATCAAAGAAATCGCCATTGGCGCCAATAAAGAGGAGTGCTGTGGGCTCCTCAAAGTGGAGGTCATTCGTCAGGCGCTGCGGAAACACGCCTGGGAGGCTCTCATCACGGGTCTGCGCTGGGACGAACACCCTGACCGTTCCGAAGAGCCCTATTTTACCGAGATTGGGGACCCGGCCCACGTGCGCGTCAACCCCATTCTTCACTTCACCGAGCGGGACATCTGGCAGTACATCCGGGGGAACCAGGTGCCTTTCTGTAGCCTGTATCTCAAGGGCTACCGCAGTCTGGGCTGTAAGCCCTGCACCCAGGCGGGTTTTGCCGGAAGGGGGGAGCGCTCCGGGAGAGACCGGAATAAAGAAGAGATTATGCGCAGACTCAGGGCCCAGGGGTATTTTTAGGGGCCTTTGGTTGAACATATACCTGTTGCCGGGCACCACCCGCCGCCTCAGCTCCGAATCCCGCATATCCCCCTGGATACCCAGCACCTGCTGAGACCGTTTCGGATCATCCCAAACTATATGGCCAATGGGGTTATGGTCAGACCCTTGGAACTCAGGTCATCAGGGCCAGGAGTTCGTCGGTTTTGGCCCGGAGCAGGGCCGGGTCCTGCCGGGTTTCCACGTTGAGGCGGAGCACGGGTTCAGTGTTGGATTTGCGCAGGTTGAAGCGCCAGTTGGGGAATTCCAGGCTGAGACCGTCGGTGCGGTCGATGGCGATGGCAGCGGCCTGATAGCGGGCTTCCACCCGCTGGAGGGCGGCGTCGGGGTCGGCCAGTTTACGGTTGATTTCACCGCTGACGGGGTAGCGGGCCATGCGCTCCGCCACCAGGGCGGACAGGGGTTGGCCGGTACGGCACATGATCTCAAGGATCAGCAACCAGGGGATCATGCCGCTGTCGCAATAGGCGAAATCCCGGAAGTAGTGGTGCCCGGACATCTCCCCGCCGTACAGGGCGTTTTCGGCCCGCATGCGCTCCTTGATGAAGGCGTGCCCGGTTTTGCACAGCACCGGCCGGCCGCCGGCGGCCTGCACCATTTCGATGGTATTCCAGGTCAGGCGGGGATCGTGGATGATGGCCTCGCCGGGATGGCGGGCCAGGAGCGCCTGGGCCATCAACCCCACCAGGTAATAGCCCTCGATAAAGGTCCCCTGTTCATCGAAGAAGAAACAGCGGTCGAAGTCGCCATCCCAGGCCAGGCCCACGGCGGCGCCGTGATCTTTGACCGCCTGGGCCGAGAGGCGGCGGTTCTCGGGGAGCAGGGGATTGGGCACCCCGTGGGGAAAGGACGGGTCCGGTTCGTGGCAGATCTTGATGAAGCGGAAGGGGAGGTGCGGCTCGAGGGCATCCAGCACCGGCCCGGCGCAGCCGTTGCCGGCGTTGACCACCACCTTGAGGGGCTTGAGCCCGCCGGGGTCGATATAGCTCAACAAGTGGGCGGTATAAGCTTCCAGGGAGTCGGTGGCAATCCGCCCACCCCTGGCTGGGGGAAGGGGGGGCACCTCCCGGCCGGCGGCGAACTGCTCGATTTCCTTGAGGCCACAGTCGCCACTGATGGGCCGGGAGGCCTCCCGGACGAACTTCATGCCGTTGTATTCGGGCGGGTTATGGCTGGCGGTGATCATGATGCCGCCATCCAGACCCAGATAGGAGGTGTAGAAATAGACCTGCTCGGTGCCGCACAGCCCCAGATCCCAGACCTCGACCCCGCAGTCGTTGAGACCCGCCGCCAGGGCCTCGGCCAGGGGAAGGCTGGAGGCGCGCACATCCCGCCCCACCGCCACCCGGGCCGGAGAAAGAAACGCGGCATAGGCCCGGCCGATACGATACGTCAGATCGGCGTCGAGTTCCTCGGGCACCCGCCCGCGGACGTCATAAGCTTTAAAACAGGGCAGATTCATCACAAAGCCTCGCCGGACCGGGGAGGGGTTCCCGTCAGGACCCCCCCGATCGGGAATAAATGTTCAACATTATGAATACGTATAGCATGAATTGAACAATTCTACATGCTCCTCTCCGGTTTCGTTCCGGGGCGCAGCCGCCTTCAACCCCCGAATTACACTTGGGTCTCCTGCCCGGAGCAGATTTTGCGCCCCACACTTCCAGCCGGTCCCAGAGCCGTTCAACGGGGTGAACAGGCAGGGTCAGAGCGCCGGGGGAGACGGGCTTATCAAGAAAGGCCCGCTTTTTGCAAAGAGATAGTCAAACCGAGATTCCGGCGGCGGCGCCGATCCGGAATCGGGTCACCGGGGGACATCATATCTGAGGCAATTTTTTTCTTGACTAACTTACGAGTCCGTTTAAAAATGATCAAACTATTTCCACAAAAAATTTAAAATAAATAAATTAGTTTTGATCAAAATCGAAAAATTAAATGCGGCTCATTAATTTACGGATTGATTTTCATATCCGGATCAACCCGTCTATAACCGGTTGGGAAATCTCCATGTTATTCTCCGGTCTAGTCAATAAGTGAGATTATGATGAATATGCCTCGCGCCATAACCGGCTGGTATGGTTTGCCCCGCTTCGGCTGGGTGGCCCTGCTGCTGGCGGTATTCCTGCTGGCTGGCGGTTGCGCCGGACCTTCCCCGTCCCAGTCCCCGGCCCAATTGATGTCCCGGATTCGGGAGGATAACCAAAAAAATTTACTGCAAGACAAGCTCATATCTCAAATGAATCGGACCACGATTACAGATTATAAAGATTATGCCGTAGGCCCGGAGGATTTATTGAGCGTGAGTTTTTTTGGCCTGGACAATCTCAACCGGGAAGTTCGGGTCAATGGCCGGGGCGAAATCACCCTGCCCCTGGTGGGGGTTGTCAAGGTGGCGGAATTGTCTCCCCCGGAGATCGAGACCAGGCTGGTACAGTTATATCAGCAAGGCGACTACCTCCTGCACCCGCAAATCAGCGTATTTGTCAAAGACCACCGCCACCAGCGGGTGATGGTCACCGGGAACGTGACGACCCCGGGGGCTTACGAATTGATCGGGCCCCGCACCCTGTTGGAGATGTTGGGGAAGGCCGGGGGCCTGACCGATAAAGCCGGGGATGTGGTGCATGTGATCCGATCCCAGAGCGCCCCCGACGTTTCGAAGGCCTTGACCTTAAAGTCTCGGCAGTCCTTTACCCCGGGCTCCGAAACCATCGTCATTGACCTGCAGCGTTTGCTCGTGAAGGGGGACATGAATTTGAATATCCCCATCAAGAATGGGGATGTCATTTATATCCCCACGGCCGAGAGCGCGTATGTGTTGGGGGCGGTGTCCAAGCCGGGGAGTGTGCCGGCCAAGCAGAATTTGACCGTGACGCAGGCCATTGCCCTGGCGGGAGGGCTCAATGAGACCCTGTCCTCCAAGAAGGCGACCATTGTGCGGTGTGATGCCTCGGGCCAACCCACCACGCAGGACATCGATCTCTCGCAATTAATCGCCGGCAAGGCCCCTGATGTCACGGTCAAGGGCAATGACATCGTCTTCGTCCATGAGAGTTTGTTTAGAAGATTTTTATATAACTTCAAGGTGTTGATGCCCGGGTCGGTGGGATATAGTATTCCGGCCTTTTTTTAAGGGGCCTGGCAGGTACTGCGATCCGGGCATAAGGCGGCAGCCGGGTAACCAAGGTTGGCATGAGCCCCCCAAATCTCTTGGCTGATAAAAGGATGGCACTGCATGGAGCATAATCTTCCGGCGAACATGGGTTTTTCTCCCCCTGAAGCGCCCAAACCATTGCATATCTCGAACTACTATGGGCAGGGAACCGAGGGGCAAGCACAATTCCGTTACTACTGGAATATTCTCCTGAAACGCAAGTGGTGGGCTATCCTATTTTTCCTGGGAGTGATGCTGGCGACGGTGGTTTATACGTTCACCATGGTGCCACTCTATAAGGCCACCACCACCCTGCAAATCACCCAGGACAACACCTCTCAAGTCATCGGCGAGCAAGATCCCCTGAAGAGTTTATTTTCCCAGAACGAACAACGGTTCTTCGAGACCCAATACTTGATCTTAAATTCTCTGCCCATGGGCTATCGGATTATCGATACCCTGGACCTGACCAAACGCCCGGAGTTCCTAAGACTGCAAAAGACCATGCCGACCAAAAGTTTTAGCGAACTCAGAAGAATTTATGCCCAAAAGATCATTGCCGACCTGGATATTCGGCCGCTGAAGCGGTCTTTCCTGGTGGATGTCAGTTATGTTTCGAAAGATAAAGCCTTGGCGCAAAAAGTCGCCAATATAGTTTCGCAGGAATACGTCAGATTTTCCATGGAAACCCGCCGCCAATCTTACCAGCTGATTCGTAATTGGCTGGAACAAGAACTGCAAAAACTCGCAGACAAAGTGGAAAATTCCGAGAAGAAACTCTATTTGCACGGGAAGCAAAAGGATTTCTACTCGTTGGAAAAAAATAATACTATTGTGAGCAAATATATTGAATTGAGCAAGTTGTTGACTGTGGCGCAAGCCGAAAGAATGGGTAAAGAGGCGCAATATGAGGAGATCAAACAAAAAGGGATGGATGCGCCTCCCATTACCAACAACCCCTTGATCCAGTCGTTGCGCCAGAATGTCATTACGCAAGAAGCCAAAGTCAGCAGCTTGAAGAAAATCTTCGGCGCCAACTATCCGGAATTACAAGTGGAAAAAGCTAAGCTGCAGGAATTTAATCAGCGGTTACAAGGGGAAGTGAAGCGGGTCGGTGCCAGTATCCAGGCAGATTTCCGGTCGGCGCAGCGTGCGGAGCATTTAATTCGAGATTCGTTGCAGGCCCAAAAAGTGAAGGTGGGAGATCTGCAAAATAATCTGGTCAAACACCATATCCTGAAGCGGGACATGCAGACCAATGAACAGCTCTATCAGGCCTTGTTATCCCGGATGAAGGAAGCCAGCGTGGCCAGTACCATGGTGTCCAGCAATGTGGCGGTAATCACGCCCGCCGAGTTGCCGATGGTCCCCTATAAGCCCAAAAAAGTATTGAATCTGTTCCTGGCGACCCTTATTGGGCTCATCGGGGGAGTGGGTCTGGCGTTCGTGGTGGAACATTTCGACGACTCGTTAAAGACCGCGGAAGAAATGGAACGGTTCTGCCAATTACCGGCCCTGGGAGTGGTGCCCTATTTGCCCAGAAATAAGATGGCCCTGGAAAACCACGGCATAGGATTGATCACCTATGACCAGCCCAAATCCATGGTGACCGAGGCCATCCGCCAGGTGCGCACCTCGGTGATGCTGTCTTCGGCCGGCGGTCCTCCCAATACCCTGGTGGTGACCAGCCCCAACCCCAATGAAGGCAAGACCATGATGAGCATGAACATCTCCATCTCCCTGGCCATGAACGGGCGCAAGGTGGTGCTCATCGACGCGGACCTGCGGAAGCCTTCCATCTCCGGTTCCTTCGGCCTGCCGGGGCAGCCCGGGTTGACCAATTATCTCAGCGGCAATGCCACGCTGGACGACATCTTGCGCCCCACCCAGGTCCAGGATTTGTTTCTGATCCCGGCGGGGGCGTCTCCTCCCAGCCCCACGGAATTGTTGGAATCCCGGGCTTTTGAAGACCTGATTCTGGAACTGCGCAGCCAATTTCAACATATCGTGATTGATACCCCGCCCATTATCGAGTTTGCCGATGCCCGGGTCCTGTCCGGGCTGTCGGACGGGGTCGTGCTGGTGGTCAAGCATCACGTCACCAGCAGGGAAGCCGCCAAATTGGCCAAACAACTTCTCCAACAGGTGAATGCCCGGATAATCGGAGGGGTTTTGAACATGTCCAGGGCAAATCGGCTGGGCTACTACGGCTACGGTTATTATGGCTACTATAAGTATTATCGGCACTACTATAAGAAATATCTCAATTCGGACGATAATGAATCATAAGGAACCGGGCAGAACTCGAAGAGATACGTAACAATAAGATTTTCCCTTAAGGCAAAACTTTAAAGTATGGTTACCAGGGCAACCGATATCATCATTTCTTTGGTAGGATTGTTGATTCTGCTGATAATCTTGCCGTGGATTGCCTTTCTGATCAAGTTTGATTCCAAAGGGCCGGTCTTTTACCGGTGCAAGCGGGTGGGGCGGGGTAGCAAGATTTTCAACATGTACAAGTTCCGCACCATGTATGAAACGCCGATGCCGGTGGGGCCGGAGCTTTCGCCCCGGGGGGACCCCCGGGTCACTCCCGTGGGCCTGGTGTTACGACGTCTCAAACTGAATGAATTACCGCAGTTTATCAACATCTTGAAAGGTGATATGACACTCATCGGCCCCCGGCCGGAGGCGCCGGAACTGGCCGTGGCTTATCCGGAGACGGCTCGGAGAATATTCGAAGTAAAGCCTGGTCTGGCTGGCCCTAATCAGATATTGGGACGGAATGAAGAAGAGTTATATCCACCGGGCGTCGATCCGGTGCAGCATTATATCGAACATCTCCTGCCCCGCAAACTTCCCCTCGATTTGGAGTACATTGACAACAAGTCGCTCTTCAAAGATTTTACCTATCTCTTCCTGGCCTGCAAGGTAACCATCACCGGAGCCGTCAGCCGCAAGCATCTGTGGGAAAAACGTCATCAGATTTTCCTCATGATCTCCGATCTCTGTTGC
>JBAVUP010000183.1:0-9532 GCA_049696835.1 Desulfobaccales bacterium | reverse complement strand
GCTCTGATGATGAGATCATCCCGGCGGACATGGGCCGGCGGGTCTTTGCCGCGGCCCGCGACCCCAAGGATCTTTATATTATTCCCGGAGCCCATCACAATGATACCTATCTGGTGGGTGGCCGGACCTATTTCGAGCGGTTAAGGGCTTTTATTTTCCCAGGGGAAAAATGATCTCCTGGCCTCACCCCAGGCAGAAAGGTATGGTGCGCAGGGCGCACCTGCACTGCCTACTGCTCACTGCTCACTGATATGACCACCCTGCACCGCCAGGCCCTGCGTTTATCGTACTTCACCATTAGCTACAATGTGGTGGAATGCGCCCTGGCCCTCCTGGCCGGCTATTTGGCCGGCAGCATCGCCCTGGTGGGTTTCGGCCTGGACAGCCTGGTGGAATCCCTCTCCGGCGGGGTGATGATCTGGCGGTTCGCCCGGCACGAGACCCTGAGCCCCGCCGAGGAAGAGCGCCTGGAACGCCGGGCCATCAAGATCGTCGGGTACACCTTTCTGGTGCTGTCAGCCTACGTGCTCTATGAATCCCTGGAAAAATTAATCTTGTACCAGCCGCCGGCTCCCAGCCTCTTCGGCATCTGCATCGCCCTGGCCTCCATCATCGTCATGCCGGTGTTGTTCACCCGCAAGTATCAGACGGGCAAATCACTCGGGAGCGCCAGCCTCATGGCCGACTCCAAGCAGACCCTGGCCTGCGCCCTGTTATCCGTGGCCCTGCTTATCGGCCTGGGGCTCAATTATTGGTTCGGCATCTGGCAGGCCGACCCCATCATCGGGCTGGTGATCGTCGTCCTCCTGGCCCGGGAGGGTTATCAGGCCTTAAAGGAAAAAAAGCTGTGCAGCTGCGCCTCCTGCGGCGGTCCGCCCCCCGCCGCCGACCATTAACCCACCCGCGTTGCCGTTAGCCCCAGCCTTAGCCCCCTTCTCGAGCCCTTCTCAGCATCGCCTGCCGTTCTTTGGTCGATAAACCTTAGGAACTGCCAAGACCCCGCGGCCATAGAACCGCTCAAGCACCGCGGCCGGGGATCTTCGGCATACCTGCCTCTGATCCGAAGAGATGCCGGAGGGTTGGGGTCAGGGCTTTTACGGAGGGAAATTGGCTACTTCTCCCCCGGGCAAATCAGGGTACCTCCTGATTCATTTCCGGCTCTTCCGGATGCATATTTTCCCCTAATAAAGGCTTTCATGAATGAGGAAACCAAGCAGCCTTACGAAAAAACCATGCCGGCCATTTCCCTAGTAATCCCACTCTCTAACCAGGCTGCCTTTCTCCAAAGGGCTCTGGACTCGGTCTGGGCGCAAACCATGACCGATTTTGAGGTTCTGCTCATTGACGACGGCTCCACGGATGCGGGACCGGAGCTGGCGGCACGGTGTCAAGATCCGCGCCTCAGGATCATACCCCAGGAAAACCGGGGCACCGCCGCCGCCCGCAACCAGGGATTGGCTGAGGCCCTGGGAGACCTGGTAGCCTTTCTCAATCCGGACGACGTCTGGAAACCCCAATTTTTGGAAGTAATTCTGCGCCTGCGCCAGGCCTTTCCCCAGGCCGGGGCTTATGCCACCTCCTATCAGATCATGCTGCCGGAGGGCCGGGAATGGCGGCCCCCCGGCCTGAGTCCGAATGCCGAGTCGCCGGATCTGCTCATCACCAATTATTACTGCCGCGGCCTGGAGTTTCCCATCAGCGCCTCCGCGGTGGCCGTGTCCAAACAGGCCATGACGGAGGTGGGGGGCTTCCGGGCAGGGCCCCACCCGGAGAGCCGGGCCAGGGTAGGCGGCCTGCCGGTGGTGGGCATCGTTGATGAAGAGGTGGAAGCCTGGCTCCGCCTGGCCTTACGTTACCCCATCGCCTGGAGCGAGGAGTGTCAGGCGATTTATGGTAAAAATGATTGGGAAAGGTACTCACAGGCCAGGCTGTTCTTGGGGGAACCCTTGCTCTCCCGCACCGGGCGGCATGCCCTGGCCATCGGCTTGGTCCCTCCGGAACAAGTGCCCCCGTTCAAGGAATACCTGGCCTTTTTCCAGTTGGTGGCGGCAAGACATTGTCTGATTCTGGGAGAAAGGGATAAGGCATTGGCATTGCTGGAGTTTTCCCGGGGAACCAAGTATCGCGCCCGGTGGCGGCGTTTGCGGCTGCTGGCGGCTTTGCCCGTCAACCTGGCGGCCTGGTCATACCGGTGGGAGCATTATCGCCGCGCTCCTGCCAGGATTGCCAGCGCCGCGGCTGACCAAAGGGATCAAGGCCCCAGACGCCACCCTCGATCGGTTCGCCAACCCGCAATTTTTACCAGTTTCGAGAGAGGAGAGCAACCTTGGATCGTATAATCTTCCAGGTCAAGAAGTTTCTGAAAGAAGAGAATGGCACCGTCGCCACGGAATACGTCTTACTGGTCGCACTTCTGGCCATAAGCATCATGTCCGGCATCAGAATCCTGGAAGAGAAAGTCTACGCCCTTTTCAGCAATTCCACTGATCAAATAAACGGCAGCTAAACGTCAGCGCACCGGGTGGGTGGACCTCCCCCCGGCTAAACCGCGGCGTCGCGTGCACCGATGCGCCCCCTCCGACCAGCAATCCCCCTACAGTTCTCTTGCCTGATACCGCCCTACCTGGGCCAAGCCCTAAATAATTTTTAGGATTATTCAACCCCAAAATCAGGGAAACCCTCATTGCCAGGGTCGGCCATCCATTATAATTTGGGCAACAGAGATACAAGGGGACCGAACCGGAGAGGGCAAGATGAATTATTCTACGTACCTGAAGGCGGTGCCTAGGATGAATTATTCGGCGTACCTGAAGGCAGTACCGAAAATCAGCAGCGCCAGGCTGGCGCTGTGGGCGGCGTTGCTCGCTATCGTGGTCGTCGCCGGCCTTGCGGTCCTGGGCGCCGGGCACTGAGTGCTCAGACGGCAGACGCCGGGGTTGCGGCGGTTTTCTCCAGACGCTGACTGACGCCCTTGAGGAGAAGGGGCCAGGCGATGGTGGCGTCGCACAAGACCTCGGCGTAACGCCCGCCATCCTCCGGGGAGACAAATTTCCCCCAGGAGACTCCTTCCGTGAAGGTGCAGCCGCTCAGGCCGCCCCAATGGGCCGGCTCCGGGCAGAGCCGCACCCCATACTGAAACCGCACTTCCGGCAGGTCCAGATTCAGGCGGGAGTGCAGCAACTCCAGATAAGGCGCCACCTGTTGGGCCCAGTTCCGGGGCACGCCTCCGCCTACCGTAAAGATTCCCAGTTTCGGAGCCGCCAGAGCCTTCTGGGCATAGGTCCCCAGGTCCAGGAAGGGGTTGAATCTCAGAGAAATCGACTCCAGGGCCTCGGGAATGTCCTGGCCCGCCGCCAGTGCCCGCCTCACCATGAACCCCGCCAGGTCCAGCCCCAGTTCGGAGTCGGTGAAGGCCGGGATGAACACCGGCACTCCCCGAAGATAGGCGGATCGCAGGATTCCGGGGCTGTCGGTCTGCTCCGCCAGGTGCTTCCCCAACTCCCGGCAGAGGCTGGCGGAGGACCAGACCTGCTCCTGGTCCAAGCCTTCCAGCACGGACCGAAACACGTCTTCGGCATAGTCCAGGTTGGCTTCCATCTCCAGGGTGTCATAGATGCGATTGTAGCCCTGCTGGAAGAGCAGCCGGTCCGGGACGTGCTCCGAGTATTTATAATGCACCCGGCCCAGGGTCTCGATAAAACCGTGGGCGATGAGGGCCCCGGTGGTGACGATCACCTGGAGCCAGCCCCGGTCGATCATCTCGCAGATCAAGAGCCCCATCTTGGCCACACTCATGGCCCCGGAAAAAGTGCCGACCACGGCGCACCCCGGGTCCCTGATCATCTGGGTCAGGACCTCGGCGGCCTCCCCCAGACTGCGGCCGCCGAAGGCGGTGCGACCCATGGCGGCCAATAACTCGTCGAAATCCCGGATGCGGGTTATATCCAGGGGCTCCAGGGGAGTGAGACCATCCTTGGCCCCGTCGTGAAAATCTTCATGCTTCCGCCGCATGGTCGTGTCCTCGAACTGAAGTTTTGGGGAAGGGGGCTAAGGGCAAAAGCCCTTACCCCCACCCCCAATCCCCCACCCCCAATCCCTTAAGGGATTATTTCAGGCCGGGGAGCGGGATGATCCCGCTCTCCCCGGCCCCTTACGCGGGTTGGGTGGGGGGCTTGGGGGGAGGGCAGGGAGCCTCGCTCCCTGGCCCTCCCCCCAATTCTCCTTCTCCTTACGCCGGGCGGCGCTGGTGGTAAATGTAGCCCAAAGCCTTATAAAGCAGCCGGGCCGCGGTGAATTCGCTCACCCGCTGCCCGGGGATGGGGGCCAGTTCCACCAGGTCCAGGCCGATGACCGGGCCGCGCCGGGTCAGGGATTGCATGATAGTCAGGACCTGCTCGTAGGTCAGCCCCCCCGGCTCCGGGGTGCCCACCGCCGGCATGATGCCGGGGTCCAGGGCGTCAGCGTCGATGGAGAGGTACACCGGCCCGGAGATGCCCTTGAGGTGCTCCAGGGCCTGGTCCCAGCCCGCGGGGGTGTTAAGGTCCCGGGCCTTGAAGACCGAAAGGCGCGGCGCCACCCGCAGGAGCTGGTATTCGTCCTGGGAGTAGCTGCGCACCCCCATCAGGGTGAGGGGCCGCCCGAGTTCGTAGACCCGGCGCATGACGCAGGCATGGGAGAGTTTGCTGCCGTCATAGCTCTCCCGCAGGTCGGCGTGGGCGTCCAGGGCCACCACGGTGAAGTCCGGGTAGCGGGTCTGGAAGGCCTGCACCAGGGCCACGGTAATGGAGTGCTCCCCTCCCAGGGCGCAGATCAGCTTGCCCTGAGCGACCCAGGGCTGCACCACCCGCTTGATTTTCTCCACCATGGCCTGGGGGCCGGAGACCTCCGGGAAGATGGGGGCGGCGGTGGCCAGGCGAATCGCGGCGCTGGGGTCCCAATTATAGTCTTCATCCCACAACTCCACCTGGCGGGACGCGGCTAAAATGGCCTCCGGACCTTCCCGGGTGCCGGCCCCATAGGTGGTGGTGGCTTCATAGGGGATGGGCAGGACCACGGCCTCGGCCTCTTTGGCCGGCAACGACTTCAGGTCCAGGAAGTTTAACCACGCCATCTCAGACCTCCTCCGGCTCCACGTCTTTATGTTCCATCTCTTTCAGGCGGCGATACAGGGTGGCCAGGCCGATGCCCAAAAGGCGGGCGGTGAGTTCCTTGTCGCCCCCGGCCTTTTTCAGGGTCTGGAGGATGGCCTGGCGCTCGATTTCTTCCATGGAAGACCCCACCGGCAGCACGATCTTATCATCCTCCGGGGAATGGCGGCGAATCTCGTCGGGCAGGTCCTCGAACTGCACCATATTGCCGGAGCACAGGGCCACCGCCCGCTCCACCACGTTCTGCAGCTCCCGGACGTTGCCCGGCCAGGCGTAGCCCTTCAAGACCCGCATGGCCTCGGGGCTGAAGCCCATGGGGGGGCGGTCGTTTTCCAGGCAGAACTTATCGAGGAAATGCAAGCCCAGCAGGGGAATGTCCTCCACCCGGTCCCGCAGGGGCGGCATAATCATATGGATGACGTGCAACCGGTAAAACAAGTCCTTGCGGAAACGGCCCGCGGCCACCTCCTCTTCCAGGTCCCGGTTGGTGGCGGCGATCACCCGGACGTCCACCTTCAGGGTCTGGGTCCCCCCTACCCTTTCGAACTCCCCGTCCTGGAGCACCCTCAGGAGCTTCACCTGGGTGGCCGGGGGGATCTCGCTGATTTCGTCCAAAAAAATGGTGCCCCCGTCGGCGAGCTCGAAGCGGCCCTTGCGCTGCTGGATGGCCCCGGTGAAGGCGCCTTTCTCGTGGCCGAAGAGTTCCGATTCAATGAGCCCTTCCGGCAGGGCCCCGCAGTTCAGTTTGACCAGGGGCTTCCCTTTCCGGGGGCTCTGGTGGTGGATGGCTTCGGCGATGAGTTCTTTGCCCACCCCGGACTCCCCGGAGAGCAGCACGGTACTCTTTAAAGGCGCCACTTGGCTGATGAGGTGGAGGACCTTGAGGAGCGCCGGCCCCCGGCCGATGAGGCGGCCGGTGGGGCCCCGGTCCCGGAGGGCTTCCCGCAAGCGCTGGTTTTCCACCAGGAGCTTCTGGGTTTCCAGGGCCTTGGTCACCACCTTGCGCAACTCCCCCATGCGGAAGTCTTTGGTGACGAAGTCGTAAATCCCCCTTTTTAAGGCGGACACGGCCTCGTCCACGGTGGCGGCGCCGGAGATCATGATGGCGATGGCCTCGGGGCGCAGGATGCGCAGGGCCCCGAAGAGCTCGGTGCCCTCCATGTCCGGAAGCTTCAGGTCGATGATGGCCAGGTCCACGGGAAAACGCCGGACTTCGTCCAGGGCCGCGGCCCCGGTGCCGGCCACATGAATCTCATGGCCTAATTTTTTCAAGCCGGACGCCAACGCTTCCCGGGTAGGGGCGTCGTCGTCCACCACGAGGATGACGCTCATAAGAGCAGTTTCCTGTTTTCGGTTTTCTGTTTTCTGTTTTCTGTAAAAAAGATATTCATTATTTCCTTAAGTCATATTTTTCATCATAGCCCCATTTCGTTAACAATTCTTTCCATCCTATTTCCGTTAAGTAAAGTTCTTCAGTAATCCCGCTATCGAAGACTATTTTCACCTTTGCCCGCCATTCTTTATCCTCATTTAACCTCCATGATGCCCTAACAAAAACTAAACGATCAACATCCAATATTTCTTCAAAATTATCAGCACCATGATCAATCCTCATGAGATTACGCTTTTTGGACATGATTCCTCCAAATTAGACCAGACTTGTTTTTTGCCTTTTATTTTTACAGAAAACCGAAAACAGAAAACAGTCTTTATAAACTGTCCAGCCACCCCAGGATCACCCGGGTGAGCTGTTCCATTAATTTCGGGGCCATGCCGTGCCCGCCCCGCTCAAAGGAGTGGCCCGCCCCGGGGATGACGTGGAGGTCGCTCCGAACCGGCATCTGGCTTAGCACTTTCCCCAGCAGGCCCATCTGGCAAAAGGGGTCCCGGCTGCCTTCAAGGAACAGCGTCGGGCAGGGCAGTTGATAGAGGGGCTGGTCCCTGAGTCTCTCGGGCTTCCCCGGGGGATGGAGGGGGTATCCCAGGAAGATCAGGCCGCTGGCACCCACGTCCTTAGCCACAATCTGGGCGGCCAGGCGGGCTCCCATGGATTTACCGCCCAGGTACAGGGCCAGGCCCTTAAATTCCTCCAGTTCCGCCACATATTCCAGGACCAGGCGGAACACCCCTTCCAGGGCGTCGTCCGGGTCCGGGCGCTTACGGCCTTCTTCGGCATAGGGAAAATTGAAACGCACCGTGACCAGCCCGGCCCGGGCCAGGCGCGCATGCAGCCCGGCGATGAGAGGCTGGTCCATGGTGTTGTTGGCTCCATGGGCCAGGACCAGGATGCCGTCCATGGTGGCGGTCCGGGGCACCCCGAGTTCCGCCCGGATGCTCCGGTCAGGCCCCACCGGCAGGGTAAAAGGGCGAATCTCCATATCTGTCCCTCAGGAAGTCCTCCTCAGGCGACGGCCAACGCCTCACCGGCACCCCGGCTCACCCAGGTCAATCTCCTGGTTATGGTTCCGGCCGGGTTCCAGGTCAGGCGCCCAACCCTCTCAGGGGCTGAGTTTACTCTTTTTTCCCTCATAAACTCAAGCACTTAATTTTGAGGGAGAAAAAATATTTCCCAAAAGGAAGGAATAATCAAGGGGTTGGGCACGACGGCGGGATGTCAGGCGGACAGCAGGTCCGTCTCCCCAAAGATTGTAACTTGAGATCCTTGCAAAATATTCGGAATTCCCACTCAAAGACTTTCCATTAAGGGCACAACACGTTGCGCCTCTTCAGCTTTTTTAAGCCAGGAGTTCATCCGCCTCGTCCAGGAGCAGCCGCCGGGGGTGCAAATCCGCCACCCCCTGCCACAGGCTGAAGGAGTCCTGCCAACCCACCAGGTGCTCCCAGCCTCCCAGGTGCACCACCCGCAGATACCGGCCCGTCAGGCACCGGAGGCGCCGGGCCAGCACGCGCTCCCTTCTTTGCGTCTCCGGGTTGGCCAGGGGGAAGAGGCGCCGGGGAGTCCGCGCCAGCGCCAGCCGGGCCCGGTAGAACTCTGCGGCGATATAGTCTTCGAGGGAGCCGTCCGCGGTGGTGAGCAGGGCCTGAAGATTACCCGGGCTCAACAGCTCGGGCGCAAACCGGGGCAAATGGCGCCGGGCTGTGGCGCCCAGATCCAGGGGCCGCCAGGGAACCCCGGCTTGCCGGCGGTAATCCCGGGCCGCCTGAACTTCGAAGGGCAGGGCCACCTGGGCCGCCAGGCGCTGCATGGCCAGGTGCGACGTTGCGGCCGGGGGCATGTCCGCCAGGGCCCGGGCCAACTGCTGTTGCCAGCGAGGCCCGTGCCTGAGGCGGTAGCGCAGGGAAAAGGGGCTGATCTCCACGGTGACCAGGTCGGGCCGCAAGTGGTTGAGGAGCTTGCCGGCCCGGACATGCCCAAGGGGATCGCCGTGGACGGCGCCGATGAGGATGAGCGTGCCGTGGGAAGACCCGTGCTCCGGTTCCCCAGCCTTGCTGGAACGATACTTCATCGCGACATGCATCAGAACTGTTTACGAGCCAGGGGGTGATAACACCGCCAGCGGATCGATCAGCGTTATCCCGGGATCATTGCCCAGATTTTCCCAGTTGAGCCTATCGGGGTCCACCGGCACCGGCATCCAGGCGAAGGTAATATGCACATGGGGGGCAATGGCGGTCTTTTTACCGGAACCTCCCGAAATGTGCCCGATGATTTCGCCCTCGGCAACTTTTTCCCCGGTTTGCAGAGAATGGCGCGGGGCGGTGTGACCATACGCCGAATAAAGCTGCCGGCCGCGGTCGCTCCAGATCTCATGGCTGATATAGATGGATTGGCCGAGGAAATCCTGGTCGATTTTCACGATGGTCCCGGCAAAAGCCGCCGGTATGTTGATATGCCTATCCACCGTGTGCAGCATGCCGTGGGCATCGGCAAAACTATACAAGTCCAGACCTGCATGGGGAGCCGGTCGGGGTCCCCGGTCGCCCCACCATTTTCCCCAGGCATGAAACAACATTCCCGGCTGGAAGATCCATTGCTGCAAGCCATCCAGATGAGGCCGGTTATGTTCCATCAGATAGCTGAAAAAATGGCTTTTGAGATTAGGGGATGTCGCCATGGAGGAACCGGCTACTGGACCATACGCGGGAGGTTCGATAATGAGTTGCGATCAGAGGGCTATTTTCTGGGGCCGCAGGCTTCAGCCTGCGGCTGCCCAATCTAGTGTGGCGCTTCATAATTACTATGACAGTTAAAAGTACGGTCTTTTTACCCCCCTTTTCTAAAGGGGGGAAGGGGGGATTGAGGTGCTCCCCAAAAATGAGACTGTTATAATGAGAGGCCTCGAGAGCAGGAGAGACCTTCATGCGGCAGTCTCGGTTTACAGTGGAAGAGATCATCCGGATCATTGCGGAGTCGGAGTTGCCCA
>JBAVUP010000182.1:0-2771 GCA_049696835.1 Desulfobaccales bacterium | reverse complement strand
CATCGGACGCCCTGTCGCAAACCGACTTCGACGCGGCTCGTTCAAACTATGAAGTTGCCAAGGCCAATCTTGCCGTTGGCAAAGCCGCCATAGTCCAGGCGCAAGGCACCGTGGCCCAGGCCGAAGCCGCCTTGAAGCGGGCCCTGCAAAACCTGAGTTACTGCACCATCGTCTCGCCGGTCAAAGGGGTCATCATCGACCGGCGGGTCAACATCGGCCAGACCGTCGTGGCCAGTCTCAATGCCCCTAGCCTTTTTCTGCTGGCCAAGGATCTGAAGCGTCTCCAGGTTTGGGTCTCGGTCAATGAAGCGGATATCGGCCATATCAAACCGGGCCAGCCAGTCACTTTCACCGTGGATGCTTACCCCGGTGAGGTATTTTCGGGGGAAGTGGGGAAAGTGCGGCTTAATGCCACCATGACCCAAAATGTGGTCACCTACACCGTGGAGATTATCACCGATAATTCGAGCGGCAAACTGCTGCCGTATCTGACGGCCAACGTCAATTTTATTGTGGGCGAACGCAAGAATGTCCTGCTCGTCCCCAACGCCGCCTTGCGTTGGACTCCCCAGTTGGCGCAAGTAGTGGCAGAGTTCCGGGGGAGCCCCAAGAAGGCGAAGGGGCCCGAGGCGCCACTCCAGGTTAAGCCCGCGACTAAGGCCGGCAAGGAGGAGCAAGCCCGCGGCGTCGTTTATGTCCCCCAGGGAACCCTGGTGCGCCCGGTTTATGTCGCCCTCGGCCTGAGCGATGGCAGCCTGACGGAAGTGGAAAGCACCGAACTCAAGGAAGGGACCCCCATGGTGGTGGGCGAAATGGAAAGCCAGCCGGCCGGGCAACCAGCGCCGGGCGCTAGCCCCTTTACCCCGCAACTCCTGCGGAAGTCCGCTAACACCAAATAAGCGCCCGTCCGGAGCAGCATCCTGCCTGGGAAGGTGGATAACGAGAGCCTCCATGGAATTTATCGAACTGCGGGATATTTATAAGACTTATCACCTGGGAGAGATCGACGTACCGGTGCTCCGAGGCATCTCTCTGACCGTTGCCCATGGCGAGTTTGTGGCCCTCATGGGCACCTCGGGTTCGGGCAAGACTACGCTCATGAACATCCTGGGGTGTCTCGATCGCCCCTCTTCCGGGGAATTCTGGCTGGACGGCCAGGATGTGGTGGCCCTGTCCGCCGATGAGTGGGCCCAGCTCAGAAATCAGAAAATCGGCTTTGTCTTCCAGACTTTCAACCTGCTGCCCCGGACCAGTGCCCTGGAAAATGTGATGATGCCCCTGTCGTATACTGCGGCGCACCTGTCCGACCGGGAGGGGCGCCAGCGGGCCGGAGACCTGCTGCAGCGCGTAGGCTTAGGGGAGCGCCTGGACCACGAACCCTCTCAACTCTCCGGTGGGCAGCAACAGCGGGTAGCCATTGCCCGCGCCCTCATCAATAATCCCTCCATCCTGTTCGCCGATGAGCCCACCGGTAACCTCGACTCCAAGACCAGTGAAGAAGTCCTGGAACTCTTCCGGCGACTCAACGAAGAGGAAGGCGTGACCATTGTTCTGGTCACTCACGACGCCAACGTCGCCCGCTCCGCCAAACGGATCATCAGGATTACCGATGGGATGGTGGAAGCCGAAGAACCCCAAACTCAAAAGGCTCAGGGGGGGCAGGTTGGTGCAGCGCCTCCGGCGGGCTCAGAAGTCGCGGCCAAGCTGCGCTCAGGATTGGCGTGGCTACGGCTCCAATGGATGGTGCGGACCGCGCTGCACGGCCTGAGACGCAACGTCATGCGGGCTGCCTTGACTACGCTCGGCATTGTCATCGGCGTGGCCGCGGTCATCGCCATGATGGAGATCGGGAACGGCTCCTCCAACGCCATCCAGCAGACCATCGCCAGTATGGGGGCCAACAATCTGATGATCCTGCCGGGCGCGGCCTCCAGCGGCGGCGTCAGCTTCGGGGGGGGCAGCAACAAGACCCTGACCCCCCAGGACGCTGAGGCTATCCTGAACGGGAGCCCGGCGGTCAGAGGCGCGGTGCCCGTCGTCCGAGCCCGGACCCAGGTCATTTATGGCAACCGCAACTGGGTGCCTTCCTTTATTTTTGGCACCACTCCTGCCTGGCTCGAGGTGCGGGAATGGGGCCTGGCCGAGGGCGACATGTTCTCGGATCGGGATGTCCGCAATGCCAGCAAAGTTTGTGTGTTGGGCCAGAGGCTGGTACGGGAGCTTTTCCAAGGCGAGTCTCCCGTGGGCAAAGAGGTGCGGGTGCAAAACGTCTCCTTCCGGGTGGTCGGAGTCCTGAGCGCCAAGGGCGCCAACATGATGGGCATGGATCAGGACGATGTCCTGCTGGCTCCCTGGACGACGATTAAATTTAGGGTGACCGGTTCTTCGGCGGAGACCGCTAACCAGAGCGCCACCGCCACCACTTCCTCGTCAAGCACCTCCACGACGGTGAACAGTCTCAACCAGATCTACCCTAATGCTCAAAACCAACTTTATCCCATACCATCATCTACGCAGGCCGCAGATACGCCCCAGCCGGTGCGTTTTATCAATGTGGATCAGATTCTGACTGCGGGTCGCTCCACGAAGGAAATCCCTGCCGCCGTCAAGCAAATCACCCAGCTGTTGCGGGAGCGGCACCGGATTGGCCCGGGGGAACCGGATGACTTCAACATCCGGGATATGACCGAAATGACCAAGGCCCTGTCTTCCACCAGCGACATGATGACCAAGCTCCTACTGGTGGTGGCCCTGATCTCCCTGCTGGTGGG
>JBAVUP010000181.1:0-7944 GCA_049696835.1 Desulfobaccales bacterium | reverse complement strand
ACAGGTTGAAGAACGTCAGGTCCCCCGGTTCCCCGGCCTGGGCCGGAGGCAGCCAGCACTCTCCTCCGGCCAGGCCCCGGCAGAGCCGCCGGGCCAGAGCCGCGCCCCGGGGCGTCAGGGCCAGGATTTTAGTAAGGCGTGTAGGGAAGACCATATAATTTTCCGGGCTTCTGCTTTGAAAAGTTCAAAGTTCAAGGTTCAAAGTTCAAAGTTCAAAGTTATTGCGTGGATATAAACCACAAGTGTCTCACCTCTGAAGAAAAATCCCCCCTGCCCCCCTTTTTCAAAGGGGGGAAAGCGAAAAGTCCCCCTTTGGCAAAGGGGGATTTAGGGGGATTTTGGTTTTCACGGTAAAGCATGCGGCTACCAAGCATCTCCACCAACAGACGTGCAACTCACTCGTCCCTTTTTTCACCGCCCCGGAAGCCATGAGTAAAACTCTGATCATAAAGCTTGGAACGGGCTTTTAGCCGCCCCTGCCGCGCGGCCAGGGCCGGGCCCACCAGGATCAGGGCCTGGCGTTCGATGCCTGCTGCTTTCACCAGGCCGGCGATGGTGGCCAGGGTGCCCCGGATCAGCCGCTGGTCCGGCCAGCTCACCCGGTAGGCCACCACCACCGGGGTTTCCGGGCCGTAGGCCGGAGTGAGGTCGGCCACCACCTGGTCGATGAGCTTGACGCTTAAGTAGATGACCAGGGTGGCCCCATGCCGGGCCAGGTCGCCCAGGGCTTCCCGGTCCGGCACCGGGGTGCGCCCCGCCGCCCGGGTGAAGATGACCGTCTGGGTTACCTCCGGCAGGGTGAGTTCCTGGGCTAGGGCCGCGGCCGCGGCGAAGGCCGCGGTCACCCCGGGAATCACCACGCAGGGGATCTCGGCCTGCTCCAGGACCTCCAACTGTTCCTGGATGGCCCCGAACAGGGCGGGGTCGCCGGAGTGCACCCGCACCACGCGTTTCCCGGCCTGGTGGCCTGCGATCATCTTGGCGACGATCTCCTCCAGGTTGAGGGCGGCGGTGTCGATGACCTCGGCCCCGCCTCCGGCCCATTCCAGGACCGCGGGGTTTACGAGGGACCCGGCATAGAGGATGAGGTCTCCCTGGGCCAGGGCCTTTTGGCCTTTGACCGTGATGAGCTCCGGGTCGCCGGGGCCGGCCCCCACAAAGATGACGGGATGGCGCGCAGTCATGCAAAGTTCCTTTTCCCGAGGGAGGGATGAGGAGCGGGTAGTCGGTTCCCGTTAGTTAGTGGTGTATCCCCTAATATATGATAAAGACTCATATTATTACCCCCCCTTTTCTAAAGGGGGACTTTAGTACTCTTTCCCCAGACTTAAGTTTACTTGCAGATCATGTAATTAACAGTTTTTAGTTACTGACCACTGACTACTGATTACTGATTACTGTCCTCCGCCGGTCCTCCCCTTAACCAACCAGTAACAATCCACACGGGATTCAGGGCCTGCAACGAGGTGCCGCCGGCCAGGGGGCGGGAGCGGCTCACCTGGAGTTGGACCACCTCCGTGTCCCAGCCCATTTGCGCCAGGGCGTCACGGGCGGCCGCCAGGGTTTCCAGGAGGGCAGCGGTGATGACCACCCGGCCCTCGGGGGGCAGGCGCCGCACCGCCGCCTGGACGATGGCGGCCACCAATGAGCCGCCGCCCCCCACGAAGACCCGCTGGGGGTCGGGCAGCTTGGCCAGGCACTCCGGGGCCGAGCCACAGACCACCTCCAGGTTGTGCACCCCGAAGGTATCCCGGTTGGCGGCAATCTGGGCGGCCCGCTCAGGCTGGCGCTCCACCGCAACGATCCTGCCTCCCGGGAGCAGCAGGCTGGCCTCCAACCCCACGGAACCGCAGCCGGCCCCCACGTCCCAGAGGACCTGACCGGGCCGGAGCCGCAGTTTGGCCAGGACCACGGCCCGGACTTCGGCCTTGGTGAGAAGCCCGGCCTCATGGGCCAGGGCCGTTTCGGGCAGCCCCAGGTGGAGTCGGGAGCGTAGGAGGCCGGCCTCGCCCGGCGCCGGGGTGACCACGACCAGGTTCAGGGGCGAAAAGTCCCGGTCCTGGGCTTCGGCCGGCTCCAGCCAGGTGAGGCGCTCGGTGTCCTGGCCCAGGTCTTCCAGCACGCAGAGACGGGCGTGAGCCAGGCCCCGGGCCAGCAGGAAGCGGGCGATCTCCCGCGGCGGATGGGCCGGGTCCGTATAGATGATCAGGGGACCGGGCTTCCCCAGGGCCGCGGTTAACGGCTCCCAGGTGCGGCCGTGGAGGCTGACGGCGGTGGCATTCTGCCAGGCCATCTTGAGGCGGGCGCAGGCGGCCTGGACCGCGGTGATATTGGGGTGGATCACCACCTGCGCCGCGCCCAGGACTTTGACCAGCAGCGATCCCACGCCGTAAAAGTTGGGGTCGCCGGACGCCAGCACCACCACCCGGCGGGTGGCGGCCAGGGGCGGAAGCTGCCGGAGGGTGACTTCCGGGTCCTTGCCCAGGGGAATTTTCATGCCGCGGTGCTCGGGAAAGTAGTCGAGGAGGCGCCGCCCCCCCACCAGAACCTGGGCCTCCCGGATGATCTCCCGGGCCCCGGGGGTCAAATCCGCCGGGGACATCCCCAGACCCACGACCTGAACCGGGATCATATCGCCTCCCCCGGGCTCGCCCCCCGCCAGAGGGGGGAGCCGTCAAAATCGAGCATGATGGCGGTGAGCTTGGGCCCGGGACCGGCGTAGTCCCGCAAGGCCGCCAGCATGCGTTCTCCCACCCGGGCCACCACCCGGCTGGCCTGGGCGCCCATGATGATCTGTAGGGCCTGGCGGGCGGTGTTGGCCCCGGCCACTTCCTGGGCCAGGGCGGCATCCCCCGTCAGGTCCAGGACCCAGCGGCCCAAGGCCTTCAAATCCGCCAGCCCCCGCGAGGCATGGGTGTGCCCGAACCCCTGGGCGATCTTCAGGGCCTTGCCAAAAAAGGCCCCCGCGGTGATCTCAGCAAACCCCAGGTGGGTGGCCACCTTCAGGGCAAAGCGCACGTAATCGCCCATCTGGACAAAGGTTTCCTCAGGCCACTCCGGGAGGAGCGCCTGGAGATAACCCTCACTTTTGCCCCCGGTGCTGAAGGCGACATGGGGCAGCCCCGCGGCCCGGGCCACCTTCAGCGCCGCGACGATGGTGGCCCGGTAGGCCTGGTGGGAAAAGGGCTTCACCAGCCCGGTGGTGCCTAAGATCGAAATCCCCCCCACAATCCCCAGACGGGGGTTCAGGGTGTGCCGGGCCAGTTCTTCACCCCGGGGAACAAAGATTTCCACTCCCAGCCGCAGGGGCTCCCCCGGAGAGACTTCGTCCCACACCCGGCGCAGGGCCCGGCGGATCATCTTCCGGGGCACGGGGTTGATGGCCGGCTCTCCCACGGCTAACGGCAAGCCCGGCTTGGTCACCCGGCCCACACCTTGGCCGCCCAGGAGCAGGATATCCTCTTCGGCTCCCGCCTCCAGACGCCAGACCCGGGCCCCGATCTCCGCGCCGTTGGTGACGTCGGGGTCATCGCCGGCATCCTTGATCACCACCGCCTCCCCCCGGGGGCCTTGCCGGGCGTGGCGGTGAAGCGGGATGCTGAGGCTGCCGCCGCCGGGCAGGGCCACCTCCACCCGGTCGGGGCAGGGGCGGCCCAGGAGTTCGTACAAGGCCCCCTGGGCCGCGGCGGCCGCGGCGGTGCCGGTGGAAAAACCCTGGCGCAGTTCTTTCCGGGGGCGGGGCGGCCTGAGGGCCTCGTCGTCCTCCAGGGCTGGCTGGATGTTGGATGATTTTTTCAACCGCTTTACACCGAGTTGCCACAAAGCCATTAAATTTGTAGCCGCAGGCTTCAGCCTGCGCCGCCATAGAAAACGCCTGGTGGGCATTGCGCAGCCTGCATTTTGCTTACAGGGGTGATGGTAGGGGCGGTGAGGGCACCGCCCCTACGCCTTGGCCCTTTCCCCACTTTAACTCCACATCGCATACGGCACCGCCACCAGGATGAGGCTACCGAGCCGCAGGGCCTGGCTCATCACCAGGAGCCGGGCGCCCAGGCCCGGCGAAAAGATGCCCATGTGGGACGGCAGTTGGTGGCGCAGGGCCCGGATGGGGGTGGCCACGATATTGCCCAGAACCAGGGCCAGCACGGTCTGGTGGACCGTCAGCGCCCCGGCCTGGAGAAAGGCGCCGGCCGCGGCCATGCCGGAGGTGAACTCCGCGGCCACGCTGAAGATCACCACGCTGGCGGCCTCCATGGGCAAGAAGTTCAGGGAGACATGGGAGGCCGCGGCGTCCCGCAGCCACTTGAACAAGCCCCAGTCATTCAACAGAAAGATCAGGAAATAGATGGGCAGGGTGTAGAGCACCACCCGGGAGAACCGCCGCCGGAACTTGCGCCAGATTTCCCGGGAAACCTTTTCTTGCCGGGGCGGCGCCGGCACCGCCACCCGGCCCCCGGAACCCAGGACCGCGGGCAGCCGCCACCGGGCGCAGAGCAAAATTACCCCGCTCCGCAGGAGGGCGGCGCCGCCGGTCAGACCCAGATAGATGAGGCCCGCCTCCCGGGTCAGGGGCAGGATGATGAAAAAGGTGGTGGGCAGGTGCAGCAGGAAGACCGGCAGCCCGCCGTTGAACAGGTAGGCCAGGGTCATTTCCCGGCGGTCGATCTTCTCCTCCTGGTAAAAGGTCCACAGCATGGTGTTGGCCACGATCTTGGAGAAAAAGGATGCGGTGAAACAGGCCCCGCTTTCCCGGCGCAAATGCCCCCAACGCAGCAGCGGCGCCGCCCAGCCCCCCAACCTGGCGGTCCACCCCAGGGATTCGATGGCCTGCCCCACGAAAAGACCCACCCCCATGTAGGCCAGGAGCCAGACCAGGGGGGAGCCCAGGTGGCGGTAGAGTTTGGCGGCGGTCAGGCGGGACGCGGCCCCGCCCAGGCCCAGCCAGGTGGCGGCCAGCAGGGTCAGGGCCAACAGGAGCAGCCAGCGCCCCCGGCCTCCCAGGGTCTTGATGAAGGCCATCAATACCCCTTGCCTTGCTTCTTGATGATGACCATGGAGAGGTAGGGCAGGGACCGCCCCTTGAGGTCCCGGAGATTTTCCACCACGGTCTCACCCTCCAGGCCGCAGCGGCTGATACAGGTGGTGCGATCCAGCAGGTCCATATCCTCCAGGGTCTGATAGATGTCGTCGAAGTGGCGATAGGTTTTGAGGATCACGATATTATCAGACTTATCAATAACTTCCTTCAGTCGGGCTGCGCCCAGGGCCCCGGACACCAGGTAAAAGGATTCCTCTCCCTCGGTAAGCGGGATGTGGGTCAGGGCAGCGGCGGCGCTGTAGGAGGTGATGCCGGGGATGGTGACGATGCGTAACCCGGGAGCGAGACGCTTGAGGGTCTTGAGGAGATAGCCGAAGGTGGAGTAGGTCAGGGGGTCCCCCAGGGTGACGAAGGCCGCGTCGGCCCCGGTGGCCAGCACTTCCAGGACCCGGCGGGCGTTGTGCTCCCAGGCCTCTTGCAGCACCGCCGCGTCCTTGGTCATGGGGAAGGGCAGGTGCTCGATGCCGGCGCCGTTGAGGTGGCAGCGCACGATGCTCAGGGCCAGGCTGTAGTTGTTCTTGGTGGAGCAGGACGCAAAGATGTGGGGCACCCGGTGCAAGACCTTGAGGGCCTTCAGGGTGATCAATTCCGGATCTCCCGGTCCCACGCCGATCCCGTAGAGGGTTCCGGTGGTTGGGGTCATGACGGCAACTCCTTAAGGGCCATGATGGCCAGGGCGTTTATGACGCTGGCCGCCACCGCGGAGCCGCCCTTGGGCCCCAACGCAGTGATGTAAGGACAGTCCTGACGGGCCAGGAGGTCCTTGGATTCGGCGGCGTTGACGAAACCCACCGGCACCCCCACCACCAGGGCCGGCGGCGAGGCCCCTGCGTCCAGCAGCTCCAACAGGCGCAACAGGGCGGTGGGGGCATTGCCGATGGCCACGATGCCCCCGGCCAGCTTCGGCAGGCTCCGCTCCATGGCCACCGCAGCCCGGGTGGTGCCCATGCGGGCGGCGGCGGCGGCCACCTCCGGGTCGTCCATGAGGCAGAAGGCCTCCACCCCCAACCGACCCAGGCGACCGGTGGAAATCCCCGCCTGGAGCATGCGGGTGTCGGTGCCCACGGGGGCGCCGCGCTTCAAGGCCTCCACCCCGGCCCTGATGGCCAGGGGGTGGACCCGGGCGGTGGTGAGGTACTCCAGGTCCGCGGTGGTGTGGATCATGCGCCGCACCACGAACCAGACCTCCGGCGGCAGGTGGTGCGGACCCACCTGGGCGTCGATGCGGCGAAAACTCTCGACCTCGATCTCCGAAGGGAGGCGGGGTTGCCAGGTCATGCGAACTCCTTTGGAAAGCAGTTTTTTGAGGGGAGGGTTAGTAGCCAGTAGCCAGTTGTCAGTTGTCAGTTGTAGGGAAAATTACTGGCAACTGGCTACTGATTACTGGCAACTGCTTCTCGCCCCCTCCCTCAAGTCATCTTTAAACGCCCGGCAGCTTGCCACCAGGTGCCGGGCCACTTCGGGGTTGCTGCCGAAGTGGAGGTGCACGTAGCTGGCCAGGACGTTCTTGGCGCCATAGCCTTCGGCTATGGCCGCGCCGCCGCGCCGGGGGGTGAGTCGGTAAAGCCGGGGCACGCCGTCAGGTTCGCCCACCATCTCGGAGTAGTGAAATTCATGCCCCCGGGCCGTGGTCCCCGTCGGACCCAGGAGGCCGGGGGCCGTCAGGGTGACCTCCCGGTAGCCCAGGGCCTTGAGCCGGGGCAGCATCCGCACCGTGAAGGGGAAGACCCCCGCCATGGGGTGGGCCCGGCCCTCCAGATCCCGGATCTCCCGGGAGAGGTACATGAGCCCGCCGCATTCGGCGTAAATGGGCAGGCCCGCGGCGGCGGCCTGCCTCAGGGCCTGCTGGAGCGCCTGATTGGCCGCCAGTTGCTCGGCATAGAGTTCCGGATAGCCGCCCCCCAGGTAGATGCCGTGCAGGTCCGGAGGCAGTTCCCGGTCTTCCAGGGGCGAAAACGGCACCAACTCCGCCCCGTAATGCTCCAGCAATTCCAGGTTCTCCGGATAGTAAAAGCAAAAGGCCCGGTCCCGGGCGACCGCCAGACGCGCCGTAGGCGCCACGGGCGCCGGGGCGGGCTCCTCCGGCAGCGCCAGCCAGGGCAAGGCTTGCAACAACCGGTCCAGGTCCAGGTGGGTCTCGAGCCAGTCCGCCAGGTGGGCAAGATACGCCTCGCCCAAGGGGTGGTCCTCGGCGGTGGTCAGGCCCAGGTGCCGCTCGGGGATGGCCAGCTCCCGGTCCCGGGGCAGGCCCCCGAAACAACGCCCCTCCGGGAGCGACGCCAGGGCCTGCCGCAGGTATTCCAGATGGGTGGCGCTGCCGACGCGATTAAAGACCACTCCGGCCAGGCTCAGGGCGGGATCGAAACTGGCAAAGCCGTGCACCAACGCCGCGGCGCTCCGGGCCATGGCCCGGGCGTCCACCACCAACAGCACCGGCAGCCCCAGCCACTTGGCCATCTGGGCCGTGGACCCGGCCTCGCTGGCGCCGTCATAACCGTCGAACAGCCCCATCACCCCTTCCACCACCGCCACATCGGCCCGGCGGGCCTGACGGCGAAACAGGGCCTCGTTGGCCGCCCGGCTCAGCATCCAGCCATCCAGGTTCCGGGACAGGCGCCCCGCGGCCCGGGTGTGATGGCCGGGATCAATGAAGTCCGGCCCCACCTTGAAGGGCTGCACCACCAAACCGCGGCGAGCCAACGCCGACAACAACCCCAGGGTGACGGTGGTCTTGCCCACCCCACTCTGTGTCCCGGCGATCACCAACCCGCGTGTTTGATGCGTCATGGGAATGCCCTGCATGTTGGATTTTGGGGGAAGGGGTAGGGGCCCACGGGCCCCTACCC
>JBAVUP010000180.1:0-12777 GCA_049696835.1 Desulfobaccales bacterium | reverse complement strand
CTGCTGCGCCCCCCGGGGAACCGCCCGGCCCGGCGAAAGGTCTTGCTCCCGGGGGGGAAGTGAGCCCCCCGGCGCCCCAGGTTGCGCCCCTGCCGCCCTTGAAGCCGGAACCGCAATACGGCTTCCTGGGGGGCACCTTCCGCCGATACCGGGACGCCGACCGGATGGTGAACCGCCTGGGAAAGCGCGGAAAATCCGCGTTTATGCGCCGTGAGGGTGGCCGCTTCCAGGTCTGGGTGGGCCCGTTTGCCTCCCCCGGGGAGGCCGAAGCCGCGGCAAAATCCCTGCGGCGCCGTCATAAGAGAATCCCCAAAATTGAGCGGATAGACAATCCCATTCCCAAATGAGACCCGCGCCGGGGTCGGACCTCATTGCTCCACGAATTCCACGCCATCTCCCTGGCCCTGCGGCCCCGCCGCGGTGAGCCGATGCCGGCCCCGGGGGGTTGGCTGAATTATCAGGGGAGAGGATCGGGACGCGAGGGTCAGAAAATCCAGTTGGGATGGCGGGAGATGACGTCCTTGAGATAATCCCAAATCCAGTCGGCCACCGCGGCCGACAGATAGAAATGGGGCCACAACAGGTTGTCTCCGGGGGCGATCACCCCCTCGGCCATCGCCTGCTCGCAGAGCGCCGTGTGGGGATAAATCCGGATGCCGACGGTCAGGTTCACCATAAAAGGGGTGTAGCGTTCCAGCAGCTCCACGCTTTCCCGCACGGTGGCCGGCGTCTCCCCCGGCCCCCCCAACAGCAGAAAACAGTTGTACGGCAAGCCGACGTGCTGGAGCAGCGTCAACGTCTCTTCCACCTGGCTGCGGCTAAAACGTTTGCCCAGATTGATCAACACCAGGTCGGAGCCGGACTCGTTGCCCACCTGGACCTGGTAGCCCCCTGCCTCCCGGATCAGGTGAAACAGCTCCTCGTCCGGGAAGGCCGGGTTGATGAGACAGCTCCATTCCAGGGGCAGATGCAGTTGTTGGATGGCCCGGCACAGGCGGCGGGCGTACTCCCGGGGATGGTTAAAGATATTGTCGACGAAATAGAAGCGCCGCAGGCCCCAGCGGTGAAAGCCCGCGGCCATCAGGGCGGCCACCTTCTCGGGCGTCCGGGTCCGCACCCGGATGCCTTCCAGCCGGGCGGTGGTGCAATAGCGGCAGCGCATCGGGCAGCCGCGGCGGCTCTGGATGGTGATCACCCCTGGCATTTTGGCACTGCCCCGGGCCTCATGGTACAGTACCGGGGTGAAGTATTCCAGGTCCGGGTCCGGCAAGGCGTCCAGATCCACCACCGTCTGAGGATTTTCCCGCCATTGCCCCCGGTCCTGCCACACCAGGCCCGGCACCGTCGTCCAATCGCCCCCGGGGTATGAATCCGCCAGGGCCCGGAAGCTGAGCTCGCCTTCCCCCACAATCCCCATATCGGCCTCCAGATAATCCAGCAGCTCTCGGGGAAAGATGCTGAAGGCGCTGCCGCCCAACACGAGGGGGGCGCGGGTGTGGGTCCGCAGCCATCGGGTAAAGTCCCGGGCCTCGGGAAAGAAGAATTCCGGGTAACGGCTGTCCTGATTGTCGATATTGCGCAGGGACAGGGCGATGAGCTCCGGCCGGAAATCCTCCAGCAACCCCAGGACTTTTTGCCGGGGCTCGGGTTCAAACATAAAGTCCACGACCCTGAAAGGATGCTCCGGCCCCAATGCAGCCACCAGGGAGGCCAGCCCCAGGGGAAAGGGCGGCGTGATGAGCCGCGAGCTGTTCAAAGAAATAACGAGCACTCGCATCGTCAGGATCCTGTCTGCTAGGAGGCGGCCTAGGGTGGGACACGGGGCCCGCCCACCCGGGCCGGGCCCCTGATCAGGAAAGACGAAGCTGGGGGAAACCGCTTATTTTGCCAGGACGAACTTGCCGTCCTTGACCTGGATGATAACCATGGAATCCGGCCCCAGGCCGTTGTGGTCCTCGGGGCTCAGGTTATATATCCCGGAAACGCCCACGTAACCCCGGGTCCCCTCGATGGCGGTGCGCAGGGCCTTGGGGTCCGTGCCGGCCTTCCGCATGGCGTCGGCCACGATGGTAATGGCGTCCCAGGCATAGCCCGAGTGGGTGTTGATGGGGAACTGCTTATCGTAGTGGTAGACGTCTTTGTAAAGGTGGATGAAGTTCTGGATGACCTGCTTCTGGGGGTCGTTAGCCGGCAACTCGTTGACCACCATGAGCTTCGTGGCCGGCATCCGGTCCCCTTCCGAGGCCTTCCCCGCCAACTCGATGTACTTGGGGTCCGGCAGGCCGTGGCACTGGAACAGGGGCAACTTGATGCCCAGTTGGGCTTTGTTCTTGGCCACGATGGCCCCGGCGGGCCCGATGGTCCAGCAGATGATGCCCTGGGGCTTGGCGTTCTTGATCTTGGTCAACTGTGCGGTCATATCGGTATCCTTGGGGCCGAAGGACTCCTTGGCCACAAAGGTAATACCGTATTCCGGCGCCATTTTCTCCAGCCAGGTGGCCCCGTCCTTGCCGAAGGCGTCCGAGGCGGTGAGGAGCGCCATCTTGGTCATCTTCTTGGCTTTCAGGTATTCAAAGAGCCGCTTGACCGCCACGGAGGAGCGCTGGGGGGATTTAAAGACAGAGGTGAAAGCGCCGAATTTACCCCCCATGATCACCGGGTCGCCTCCCACGCACATGAAGGTGGGGATACCCGCCTCTTCCACGATCTTCTTAACGTTCATGCCCTCCGCCGTGGTGGTGGGTCCGATGATGGCCGCCACTTTGTCGGCAAAGATGAATTTCTTGGCAATGGTGGCGGCCTTGGCCGGGTCGCTCTCGGTGTCGCCGATGATCAGCTCAATGGGCCGGCCGTTGATGCCCCCCCCTTTGTTGATCTGGTCCACGGCCATTTCCGCCACCAGCTTGGTGGGGGTGCCGATGTGAGCCGCCGGCCCCGACAGGGCGAAGAAGGCCCCTATCTTGATGGGTTGCTTCTGGTCGGCGGCCTGGGCGCCGCCAGCCACGAGAACCGCCAGGCCCGCGGCCACGAGAACCCGTAAGAGTACGCTCCTCATAAGCTCCCTCCTCCTCACGAAATGTTCCACCATAGATGGTCTGATTTAGACTGTCCTGTCAACCCAAAAATTGAATTTCCTTCAATTATTATTCCAAGTTATAGCCCACGGAGAATTTTAAGATAGGCAGTCTCCAAGGGGGCCAATCCTCACGGCTTCCTGCCGGCCAGGACCACGATGGGATAGGCAAAATGTATCTCATGCCCCTGCCAATGGACCCCCAGCCCTAACTCGTCTTTGCCGATATCCTCCCGAAAGATTTGTCTGACTTTCTCCTCATCGCCGGGACGGGGGAAGGACGCCCGCAGATGGGCCTCCAGGTTCCTGGCTGATTTGATAAATTGGGTCTTAATTTCCTGGAGATGCAGGGCCACGGCCAGGTGGACCAACTCATCCGGCGTCAGGGTGCGGGTGTGGGAGGGGTCCCGCAGCTTTTCCTCATAGTCGAAAAACTGCCGTTTTTCCGGGTTCATGATCACATCCGCCACCAGGACCCTGCCCCCCGGGGCGCAGACCCGCACTATGTCGGCGAACACCGCCTGGGGATCGAGAAAATGATGAAAGGAATAGCGGGTAATCACCAGCGAAAATGAGCCCTCCGCATAGGGCAAGGGCTGGACGGTGCCGATGTCCCAGCTCAGGTTGTGCAGCTTTCTTTCCTGCTGAATCTGCCTGGCCCGGACAATCATGGCCGGGGTGATATCAATGCCGGTGACGTGCCGGGCCCGGGCGGCAAAGGCGGTGGCCACCAGGCCGGGGCCGCAGGCCACGTCCAGGACGGTGTCCTGGCTGCCGACCCCGGATATGTCCAGGAGCAGGCTGATAAAGGCCTCTTGGGAGTGCGCCGGCTGTTGGGAAAACGGCACCGCCTGCCGGCTGAACTGCTCAATGATGGCGGCCTGATGCTCACCTGGCTTGTCGTGCTTCATGCGCTTGGTACCCTTGGCGGTCTGGGGGTGAAAGCTCTTAGACCACCGAATCCGTGATCCGGTCGTCAAAAACCCGCTGGCTCTTGCGCTCCGAGCGGGGCAGGACCCCGTAGCCCACCACCACCACCTCCGCGGTGACCATAAGCTTGTGTTTGACCACGTAGCGCACTTCCCGGCCCAATTCGTCGACGCGGCCGGCCTCCACCCCTTCGCCCCGCTCCACCTTGAGGAGCATGTGATCCCGGCCCTGCTCGTCCCGGGTCAGGTGAATCTGGTACTCGGAGCCCAGACCCGGGACTTCCGACAGGAGGCGGTCCACGCTGGACGGATAGATATTCACCGCCCGGAACTTGAACATGTCGTCGGTGCGGCCCCGGATGCGGGAGTGCCGGGGCAGGATGGTCCCGCAGGTGCACGGCCCGGGAATGATGCGGGTGATGTCCCGGGTGCGGTAGCGGATCAGGGGCGCGGCCTCCTTGCACAGGGTGGTGACCACCATCTCCCCCCACTCGCCGTCGGGCAAGGGCTTAAGCGTCTCCGGGTCCAGGATCTCCAGGATATAGTAGTCGGCCCAGTAGTGGATGCAGTCGTGGTCCGGGCACTCGATACCCGTGCCCGGCCCGTAAAGCTCCGTCAGGCCGGGAATGTCGAAGAGTTCCACGCCCCCGAAGAGCTCGGAGATCTTGCGGCGCATGGACACCGAGGAGCGCTCCGAGCCGTAAATAATCTTCTTGAGGTTGATCCTGTCGGCGATACCCCGCTTGTTGACCTCTTCGGCCATGAGCAGGCCCATGGAGGCGGTGCAGCACAGCACCGTGCTCTGGAGGTCCACCAGGAACTCACAGTGCATGTCCACGTTTCCCGGCCCCAGGGGCACGGCCATGGCCCCCAGCGCCTCACACCCCGCCTGAAAGCCCACCCCCGCGGTCCAGACCCCGTAGCCCACCGCGATCTGTACCCGGTCCAGGGGCGTCACCCCCGCCATTTCGTAACAACGGGCGAAAAAGTGCCGCCAGTCCTCCACGTCCTTGGCGGTGTAGCACAGAATCTTGCGCTTGCCGGTGGTGCCGGAACTGGCGTGGATGCGCACGATCTGCTCATAGGGCACGGACCGGAACGGAAAGGGATAGCCGTCCCGGAGGTCCTCCCCCGTGGTCAGGGGGAGCCGGTGCAGATCGGCCAGGGTGCGGATGTCGTCCGGCGAGACGCCGGCGTCATCCAGCCGGGCCCGGTAAAAGCTGGAGCCCTCATAGGCGTGGCGCACCGTCCACTTAAGCCCCGCCAGTTGGTGATTCTTGAGTTCGTCTGTGGTCGTAAAAGCCGGCATAAAGGTCTGTTTGCTCAAGTTCGGCTTCTCCAATCTGATATTGGTCAAGCCCGCCGCGCCCAACCGGGACGCGGCCGGGTTGTGGTCGGAACCGGCCCCCAGGAAGGCCCGGCGCAACTCCGGGTCCACCAGCAGGGCCTCGCTCTGCCCCTGCCCCACCAGGCGGCCGTTGGCCATCAGGTAGGCGAAGCGCGAGGCGGTCAGGGCCCGGGCGGCGTTTTGCTCCACCAGGAGGATGGTCACCCCCACCCGGCTCAGTTGCTTGATGATGTCGAAGATTTCGTCGGTGACCAGCGGCGCCAGCCCCAGGGACGGCTCATCCAGGAGCAGCAGCCGCGGCTTGGCCATCAGGGCCCGGCCCATGGCCACCATCTGCTGCTCCCCGCCGGAGAGGGTCGCGGTGCTTTGGGAGGCCCGCTCCTTCAGCCGGGGAAAGCGCGCGTAAACCTCCTCCAGGCGCCGGGCCATTTCCGGGCGGCCGATTTTCAGCGCCAGGGCCCCCAGCTCCAGGTTCTCCTTGACGGTCAGGTCGCCGAACATCTCCCGGCCTTCGGGGCACAGGGCCACGCCCCGGGCCGCCATGGCCGCCGGGGCCGCGCCGGTGACCTCGCGCCCGTCCAGCCAGATGCGCCCCCCCGACGGGGGGGCCAGGCCCATGATGGCCTTCAAGAGGCTGGTCTTGCCCGCGCCGTTGGCCCCCACCAGGGCCACGGTCTGGCCCCGCCCCACGGCCAGATCGATGCCGAACAGGGCCTGGGCCGCGCCGTAGTGCACGGTCAGGCCCTCGAGGCGGAGTAACGCGTCTTTTTTATCAGCAATCATAGCCAGTTCGCATTATATACCGCCTTACCCCGCATGTCGAACGGATAGTGGCACAGGCTGAAGCCTGCGACTACATTGGGCGATTTTCATGATGGAAAACTCAGGTAAAGCAAACTTGACGTCCTTCCGCCCGGCCTGTCTTAACCTTCTTAAAAATATGGTGATTCAGGCCGGTCAACATGCTAACCTGAATCACTACAGGCTATTTCAAAACCGAACTCCGCTTCATATTGAACTAACCGAGGGACTTGAGATGGGAAATAATCACCCCCCTTTGAAAAAGGGGGGCAGGGGGGATTTATATAACCTCCTGAAATCCCCCTAAATCTCCCTTTCCCAAAGGGGGGACTTAAAACCTCCACTCTCAATCTTGTCCTGGTTGAGAGAGTTTCCGGAGCCTTGAGACAGATCTTTAAATAGGTTCTAGCATGAAGCCAAAGATAGGGCGCGGTGCGCACCCTAACATTAACTTTGAACTTTGAACTTTGAACTTTTAGGAACTGACCTATGGAATTATACGGCAGGCAGCAGCACCTGTATTACCTCAACCAGGAACTGGCGGACCGGTTCAAAGCCCTGGTGGTGGGCACCCTGAGCTGCGGCCGGAATGAAGGCGCGGCGCTGGCCCTGGCGGCTCACGCCTATAGCCTGGCCGATCATCTCATCAGTTATTTCGAGTCGGAAAATCCCCTGCCGCACTCCATCGCCTGCCGGGCCGGCTGCAATTTTTGCTGCTACAACCAGGTGGAGGTGACCCCGCCCGAGGCCTTGCTCATCGGCCACTACGTCGCCCAAAATTTCTCCCCGGAAGAAAGAGACGGCTTGATGGACCGGGTGGTCCGGGCACTCAACTTCAAGTCCGGCAAAAGCAAGCAGAAGATCGCCCGCCTCCGGCATAAGCTCCCCTGTCCGCTCCTTAAGGACGGCAGGTGCTCGGTGTACGTCGTCCGGCCCCTGGTCTGCCGGGCCATGCACGCCTTTGAGGCCGGGGCGTGCGAACAGGAACTGCTAAGGGGCAAGCTCGGACCGGGTGAATTTTATGCCCACCGCTATGAGTTTGCCTGGTCCATCAGCTCGGGATTGCAAAACGGCGGCCGGGAAATGGGCTGTCAAACCGGGGTAATGGACCTGGACGGCGCCTTGCAGGATTTTTTCAGGCAGGAAAACCCGGTGGAGAGATGGATAAGTGGTGAAGAAGTATTTGGCTCGTAATCAGGGATAACTTTCGAGAAATTATGGACCTTGAACAATAGAATAATATTTAAGTCACCTTCAATCCAGAATCCCATAACTCTGTGATCACTTGAACAACGAATTTAGTGATTGATTATTTAGGTATATTAAGACCCTTCATTTCATTAATCGCTTCCAATAATCTTATAGTTGCATTGCCATCCAGTGAATCTCCCATATATCTTACTTCATAAAGTCCCTGTAGGTTTGAAGGAAGAGTGACACATTCTTTAACTAATAGTATAAACCTTCTTCCAAATAGAGCCATTGCAGCACCAATTTCAATTAGCACATTAGAGTTTAATATTATATGTTCTTTTGCTTCCTTATCTAATAATCTAAGCTCATCTTCTACATGTATAATTGCCGCTCCGCAGGCGCGCATATCATCTAAAACTTTGTCAGGTACTGGCTTTGAAACAGACTGCCTTTCCACTGAAACAACGGCTTCTAGCTCTCCAAATTTTAGTAACTTCTTAATTGGATCGATGAATTCCGTATTTTTACCATGAGTTATAAAAACCTTCTTATTTCTAATTTTTAAAATATCTCCGTTTAATTGTTTCTGTAATGCTGCCCCTACTTGCTTTTCGCCTCTTACTTTCGCAGTTGGTAATTCTCTCTCTTCTTCCAAATCTTCCTCATAAAGTGGTTCTCCAATATCTTGTTTTTGCGTGGTAGTCGATAAGCTAACATATCTTTTCCCTTTTATCTCTTCGAAAAGACCTATTGATTCTGCACCCTCGATAATTAAAGCGAGAACATTAGAAACTTTATCATCGGGAACCACCATGGATATAAGCACATTTTCGGCGATATTGTCTTTTGGGATTGGATTCTTATTATATCGCTCTAAAAATTCTCGAATAACACGAGGCTTAAGAAACGCCTCCCTTTTTGCGGCAATGTCATCGCCTTCTTCAAGGGGTCTTATAATTCGTGAGGATAGTTTTGTTAAAGAAATTTCACTTGACTTAGAGCCCCCTTCAGTTAGGCCATATGCTATTGATGCACTAGTTAACATCCTAAATTGACTTGAGTTTGGAGAAAGGTTCATAGCAGACGCAACTTGTAAAGGCTGTGTTGGTTTTAATGCATAATTATCTGCAATAGCAATCGCGACTCTCAAGGCATGTTCAAGAGGATAAGCAGGCACATCTGCTTGACTTAGCTTTGTTCTCTTTTTGCTTTTTTCTGATTTTCCTTCAGCATTGATTATGGCAATATTTTCACTCATTTCCATAACTCCTCTATATCATTAATTATTATTGATATTAATCATAACTTTGTGCATTTGAGCTATTTTTACACAGATAAATTATTTTGTCAAAAATTTAAAACACACCTTAGTAGGCCAACTGGAAGGAACTCACCGCCCGCGGGCAGGTCTTCCGGACTATCCCTGCCACCTAAAAAGGGCCACCGCCTTTTCAGCCGTGGCCCTGGGCCATGCAGGGAGAAAAACCCCGGTCACTTACCGCCGCGGCGACGTCGGCCCAGCCAGGCCAAACCCGCCAGGCCCGACCCGAACAAGAGGAGAGTCCCGGGGAGGGGTATGGGCGCGATGCCAAAGGTGGCCTGAAAGGCCAAATCGCTTAGCCTCAGCGGCTCCCATGCCTCCGTAGTCCATTGCGAGTAATCATTATTATTGGTGTGAATGAATCCCCCGCCGCTATAAACATCGCCAGCAAGTCCCCAGACCCCGCTGCCGCTGCCCGTGTCTTTGGAGGTGGTGGCAAACAGCCCATACGTATGGCCGGAAATAACGCTGGTCAGGCCGGTGTTAAAAGTGACCGCCTCAAAAGTGGAATTCTGGGTCGTATGGGTGGGAGCGCTCTCATACAGGGGGGAGCCGGTGGCCTTGGTGCCGTCCCAGGCATAGACTTCCCCCCGGAATATCACTGTAGGAGCAACTTCCAGATAAAAAGTGAAGCTGGTCAACGCCGATTCTCCGAAAGGCACCGTGATGGTTTGACCATAGGTGGGGGTATTGTCGGGACCAAAAGTAAGAATGAAGCTACTCTTATTCCAGCCAGTGTAGGTGTCAATGGTAGTGGCCCCCAGGGGCGCCTGGGTCCCCAACAGCAGGGCAACCGCCAGCACCAAGATTCGGTAATTCCCCTTGCGTCGCATCATCGGCTCCTTGACCTCTGGCTGCCTCAGCCCGGCCAACGCATCAATTTCCTGGACGAACTCCGGTAACGCCAGGCATGCCCGCTGTTTTGCCATATACCGTTATGCATGATTTGTCAATGTCATTTTAGGTTCGTTTTTTTTGATTAAACCTTGTCCCGCTATGGCCCGCGGCCGCCAAGTGCTTGCCCTGGAGTTCTCCGGGGTCGCCGGCCACGGGCGAGACCGCCACGAAGTTGACGTCCTCGAACAAGACCTCGAAGTAGGTCCAGTCCTCCGGGATGGGCTCATCGCAGACGCAGACCCGCCCTCCGGGCGTCTCCCAGGGCACCGCCAGCCAGTCGGGGAGAAAGGCCGGTGAGGCACGGCCCGGAGCATGGTGGTGCCGTCGCCGAAGTCTTGCAGGGCGGGCGTGTCGATCTCCAGCCGATAGCCGTCACCGGCCTGCACCAACCGGGCCGGGCGGTAAATCCGGTGGCCGACGCTTAATTGGGTGGTCATCAAGTCCTCTTACAGCCTGAGGTTCAATCGCTCAGGCCCGAATCGAGGTCTCCAGTGCAGCTTATCTTGCATCATTCCCTGCCACCAACCGTGGAGGAACCGGCTACGGTAAGCTCAGTATCTTGGAATAAACCCTCTGAAAAGCCTCCGGCTTGACGTTAACCAAACCGGAAAACGGCGTGGCGAGATCAACGATAAAATAGAGACACGACAGGAGCAGGAAGATCATCATAAATTCAAAGACGAGCGACACGACGGTTTGCTCCCGATTGATATAGTACAAGCCGAAAATCACGGAGATAAAGCCAAAGAAGAGAATTACCCACACCGGCGGATAGAGATTGCCTCCCAGCACGGAGGCCCTGGATAATCGCTCTCGCTCGGCATCCGTCAGATTGGTGTACAGGGTGGCGACTTTGTTCGGGTCGCCCTTGAGTTCATAGAGCCTGGACCAGACGTCTTCGAAATGTTGATCGGCTTCTTCACTCATGGTCCCTCGGTCCATCTGCTGCCATTCCACGTTAATGACGCTCTGGAGATAATTCACGATGGCCTGGCGAAAGGCCTCGGAATCGGGAAGATTTTTCGCCGTACGATAAGTAATCATAATGGCATCGGCTTCCCGGGTGACATTCGCCTTGGCGGTGAGGAACGCCGTCCACAGGGTAACCATGGCGAAGCCGATAAAAAAGGCATAAAGCGTGGTGAAAAAGCTGAACACCGCGGGTCGAATGTCTTCCTGGGCGCGTTTTCTCGTGCCGAACTTCCGGCGAATCAGCATGATGCCCGCAGAGATCACCACACTGATGACCGTGATCAGGGAAAACAGGAGCAAAAAGGGATTCATCGCCTCAGTCCTCCTTCCTGGAAGAGGGTAAGTTTACCGGGGTTCACGGTGCCATTATAGATGAGGCCTGATGATTCGGCCAGGGCCAAACTACCCCTCTGTATCTTTCTCCCGGGTTGATGACTTGACATTGGGCAACCTGCGCTTAATTTAGGTTTTACGGATAACAACCGATTAGCTTGAAAAAAGAAAGGATGGCACATGCTGCGCACACCAAGAGTTCTCGTCAGTGTGGCGCTGGCGGCCCTGCTGCTGCTGGCGGTCACCCCAGGAATCGCCCAAGGACCCTATTATCCCATAGGGACGGTCTCCATTGATATGACTTCCGTGGCTGCCGGCATCGGCTTCAGTTCGGGAAGCGGCGTCTTGAGGTTCCAGGGGCAACGGCATCTCTTTAAGATTGACGGCATCAGCGTTGGCAACGTCGGGATTGCCTCCATCAGCGCCGTGGGTAATGTCTACAATATGACGAATATCCAGCAGTTTACCGGTAATTATGCCGCGGCGGGCGCGGGGATCACGCTGGCCGGCGGCGTGGCCGGCCTGAAAATGCAGAACCAGAGCGGCGTCATCATCAACCTCTATGCTGTACAACAGGGGGTGCAGCTCAACATCGGGCCCCAGGGCTTTAATATTACCAGGTGATCTCCTCCGCTGGCGACCATAGCAGGGCCGCCACTCCATCGGTTTCAGCCGCTTCCCCGCCCGGGGAGCGGCTGAGGGGCCGAGGCCGCTCTTGAGAATCCGCAGATGCTGTTTGCCCTCAGGCGGTGACGCTCATGCGGCCCAGGTAGGCCTCCAGCACCAGAGGGTTGTGGCGCACGTCGTCGGGAGTTCCCTGGGCGATGCGGCTGCCGCCGTCCAGGACCACCACGTGGTCCGAGACCCCCATCACCAGTTCCATGTCGTGTTCCACCAGGATGATGGTCTTGCCGGCCAGCCGCATCTGCCGGATCAGGGCGGCCACCACCGCGGTCTCGTCGGGGTTCAAGCCCGCCACCGGTTCGTCCAGGAGGATGAGCACTGGTTGGGACACGCAGGCCCGGGCCATTTCCACCCGTTTCTTGTCGCCGTAGGGCAGCACCCCCGCGGGCCAGTTGGCCTTGTCCGCCAGCCCGAAGGTGTCCAGGACTTCCAGGGCCGTGAGTTTGAGGCGCCGCTCCCGGTGCCGTAAACCGGGGAGGCGCAGGAGCGCCTCCAGCATGGAGCTGCCCGCCTGGACGGTCAGGCCGCAGAGGACGTTGTCCAGGACCGACAGGCGGGGAAATATCCGTTGGTTTTGGAAGGTGCGGCTGATCCCCAACCGGGCCACCCGATGGGCCGGCATCCCGGCGAGGTTGGTCCCCTCGAACCAAATTTCCCCCGCCTCGGGTCGAATCACCCCGGTAAGGCAGTTAATGAGGGTAGTCTTACCCGCGCCGTTGGGGCCGATGAGCGCGGTGACCTGGCCCTGCGCCGCCCCAAAACTGACGTGGTCCAGAGCCGGCAACCCGCCGAAATGCTTGGTGAGATCGGAAATTTGGAGGAGCGGGTTTTGATTAAGTTGGTTCACAATAAACACCAAGTGGCCCAGGCGTCTCGCCTGAGTATTCATACATTATTTATTCGATTGCATTGAGAAATAATCGATTTTACCGCTTGACCAAAAGATTTAAGGCCGATTCGATCATTGGCATAATCGCAGGCAACTTCAACAAGGGCTTCAAGGTTCAGCAATCCCTCGCCACCAACCATCCTTTCCAATCTTGCCCGTAATTTCTGATCATGCCCCGGGCAGAATTTCCCAAGAGTTTCACCTCCGCATCCACATTCGCAAAGTGGCATCTTGTCCTCCTGCGAAATAGGGGTGAATCATTTATGCACAGGCGATAAGCCTGTGCCACCCAGGTAACCCCACCCTCATCAAGCTCTCTATAATACCCTTATGGGG
>JBAVUP010000179.1:0-50309 GCA_049696835.1 Desulfobaccales bacterium | reverse complement strand
TTGGCCCGGGGGAACCGGATGACTTCAACATCCGGGATATGACCGAAATGACCAAGGCCCTGTCTTCCACCAGCGACATGATGACCAAGCTCCTACTGGTGGTGGCCCTGATCTCCCTGCTGGTGGGCGGGGTGGGGATCATGAATATCATGCTGGTGTCGGTGACGGAACGGACGCGGGAAATCGGCCTGCGCATGGCCGTAGGGGCCTGGTCCCGGGATATTCTCCAGCAATTCCTGGCTGAATCCGTCATTCTCTGTTTCTGCGGTGGGGCGGCGGGCATCCTCGCCGGCCGGGGGATTTCCATCTTAGTCAGAGTCTTGCTGCACTGGCCGACGGAATTATCCCTGGGCGCCATCGTCGCGGCCTTTGCGGTCTCGGTGACGGTCGGCATCGTGTTTGGCTTTTATCCGGCGTGGAAAGCCGCGCGTATGGACCCGATCATCGCCCTGCGGTATGAATAACATGGATAAGCGGAAGCCCCTACATTATCAGAGATGGCAACGAGGGCGGCCAGGCGATATGCGGCCTGCGGATGAATCAAACCCCATCTGCCCGAGGCTGAAGCATCTCGGATCGTTAGGCTTGGCGGCGGTTATGGCGGCGGCGCTCGTGGGCTGCGCCGTGGGTCCGGATTACCGCCCGCCGGAGACCAAGGTCCCGGACAACTGGAACGGGCAGGAGGTCGTTACCAAGAATACCCCCAGCAAGACCACCACCAATCCGGCCGAACTGGTGGCCTGGTGGAGCAACTTTAAAGACCCGACCCTCTCCTCCCTGGTGGAAATGGCCATCCGCGCCAACCTGGATGTGCGCCTGGCCGAAGCCCGCATTCGCCAGGCCCGGGCGTCCATGGGGGTGGCGGGCGCGCCGCTCTATCCGGAGGTGGATGCTTCAGCGCTTTACCAAAGGAGCCAGGGCTCCAGTGAAGTCGGCGGCGGCGGCGCCATCGCCACCGCCGGGGCCGCCCGGAACTTATGGCAGGCGGGTCTCGATGCCAGTTGGGAAATTGACATTTTCGGGGGGACGCGGCGCGGCATCGAGGCCGCCGGGGCCGATCTCCAGGCCGCGGTGGAGGACCGCCACGATGTCCTGGTAACCCTGGTGGGAGACGTGGGGAACAACTATATCAACCTGCGGGGATTGCAACAGCAGATCGACATTGCCCGTGAAAACCTTAAGGCACAAAAGCGCAATGCCGACATCATCCAGAAGCGGCATGACGCCGGCTTTGTGGGGGGGTTGGATGTCGCCAACGCCAAGGCCCAGGTAGCCACCACCGAAGCCACGATACCGGTTTTCGAGTCCTCGGCCCGGGCGGCCATCTACAGCCTGGGGGTGCTCCTGGGCCGGGAGCCGGCCGCGTTGGAGAAAGACTTGATCAAGCAGGCCCCGACCCCCCCCACTCCGCCGGAAATTCCCGTGGGCCTGCCTTCAGAGCTGCTGCGGCGCCGCCCGGACATCCGTCGGGCCGAGGCCCAGCTCCACGCCGCCACGGCCCGCATCGGGGTGGCCACCGCCGACCTTTTCCCCAAGTTTAACCTGGCCGGGTCCTTTGGTTTCTCCGCCAGTGACGTAACCAGGATAGATAGATGGACCAGCAATTTCTGGTCCTGGGGCCCCACCGTCACCTGGCCGATTTTCGCGGGCGGCCGCATCTACTGGAACATCAAAGTTCAGGATGCCCTCCAGGAACAAGCGCTGCTCACGTATGAAAAGACGGTGCTCACCGCCTTGAAAGACGTGGAAACCGCGCTGGTGGCCTATGCCAAGCAACAGGAAACCCGCAAATCCCTATCCGAGGCCGTGGTTAACAACCGCAAAGCCGTGGGACTATCCATGACGCTTTACCTTGCCGGCAAGTCGGATTTCTTGAACGTCCTCATCGCGCAGCGCTCTCTGTTTGCTACCGAAGATGCCCTGGCCCAGAGCACCCGCACCGTGGATACCAACCTGATTGCCCTTTACAAGGCCTTAGGCGGCGGCTGGGAAAAGGCGCCGTATCAACCCAGGTAAGAAAGCCGCGGGGAAGAACGTCTTAAGGAGGGGGCGGCCGTTCTGGCCGCCTTTATCGTTTGAGCTTTGCATCCATAGGTTATGAATCGCTGACCCTGGATAATTTGAGATTCCCTCACTCCTCGCCGAGATAGTCGCCGAGGCGTTGCCGGCTGTGCTCGTCTTCGTGGCAGTAGACGCAGAGATTCTCCCAATTGGAGCCATCGGCAGGATTATTCTGGGGATTGCCGTCCTTGTGGTGCACCGTTAACAGTTGCCGGTTCTTCTGGGTGAATTCTCGGCCGCACTTGGCGCAAATCATCCCGTGAATCTTCAGCGAGCGTTCCCGATAGTCGGCGGGAGGTTTCATCCGGCTGAATCCTCCGAGGAGCCTTCGGAGCTCTGGCCGGCAAAAGTTTCCACCAGGTTCTGGACCGTGAGGGACTGCCAGCCGGAGGGGGAGGGGGTCTCCACCAGGGGTTTCAGGAGCGTTACCAGACGGGGCTCGCTGGCCAGGGCGATGTAGAGTGCGGCGCCCCGGGACGCCCGTAAGCAGTCCAGCACCTCCTTGACTGAAATCTGATCCAGGGGCAGATTGGGGAGGAACCGGGGGGATGGGTTCGGCCGGATCGGGGCCACCTCCACCACCAGGTTGCAATCCTGGAGGGCTTGCGCCACCTGATGGGCCAGGTCGTTGCCCCGGGGGAGAATCCGGCTTAATTCCTCCAGGGACAACGGGGGCTGCCGTTGCCAGAACCGGGCACCGATGCTCACCAGGGCCGCCAGGCACAGGTATTCATCCACCGGCTGCGGTGGGGGGGTCGGGTGCCGTCTCTGTTGGGTGAGATATTCCAGGTTCTGGTGGGCAAAGGCGATCTCGGTCCCGAACAACAGGATTAGCCAGCACCAGAACAGCCAGATGAACAGGAAGAGCAGATTATACAGGGTGCCATAGATGGCATTATAGTAGGTGGCGCCCCCCTGGATCCCGGTGAAAATCCACTGGGCCGCCTGCCAGACCGTACCGCCCACCACGCCGCCCAGCATCGCGGACCAGAACTTGACCCGGGTGTTGGGCATGACCAGGTAGATAAAGATAAAGGCAAACCACAACAGGCCCAGGGATACCAGCCAGCGGGTGGCGGTAAAGAAGACGGCCGGTAAGATGCCGGACAAAAACCCGATGACGTGCCGGAGACCCCAGAAGGAGGTGGAAAACGTCAGGGCCACGGCCATGAGGATGGGAAAGATCAGAAAGATGCTCAGATAATCGCTGACCTTGCGGCTCCAGGGACGGGTCCGGGACACCTGCCAGGTCTTGTTGAAGGCCTTTTCCACGTTGGTCATGACAATGACCAGGTCCAGGAGCAGCGCCACCACCCCAAAGACCCCCAGGGAGGTCACCTTGGTGGATTCGATGTATTGCAGGATCTGGGTGGCGAACTCCCGGGACCCGGGAGCCAGGTGCTCCAGGGTGTAGGTGGCCAGCATGCGCGGCAGGCCGATGGCCTGCAAGATGGCGAAGAGCAGGGCGAAGAGTGGGATAAAGCCCAGAATGGTGGCGTAGGCCAGGGAGGAGGAGCGCACCAGGGATTGATTGCGGATGAGGCCGCGGGCCGCCAGGACCAGGACCCGCAGACACTTCACGGCGAAGAGGGACTCCGGCCCCCGCCCTTCATCCTGCCAGAGGCGGTGCTGGAAAAACTCCTTTAACTCTGCAAGCAAGGTCACCAAGAGTTATCCTGTCATTATTTACGGGTCAGGGCGGCAACTTCAGGGTCTTTTTCCTTCAATTCCACGGTCACTGCCTGGCCGGTATTTTTGCCGAATTCCTTAAAATCCGCCACCAGCAGATAATTGAGCACCGTCCGGAGGTCCGAGGAGGCGCCCGTGCTCCGGGCCTCCCCCGCCCATACGGGGCGCGACTCCTTCCGGCTCCGGTAGGCGGGTCCGTCCACCACGTTGATCAAGAGCCAACGGTCATAGAATTGGGTGGCGGACGATGGGTAGGCCCCCCAAGGCACCCCAATGGAAAAGGCCGGGCCGCCCCACCCATATCCCATCCCCCAACCGACGCCGCCGTAATAATCCGGCGTGACCACGGTGACGCTGCGCGGCTCGCCCATGCCGTACCCGAAAAACAGGTAGTAATCGGCCTTATCGAAGGTGGTGGTGACGGCATAACCGCGTTGGGTCAGCAGCTTGATGATTTTCTCTTTGATTTCCGCCTCCAGCAGGGGATTCTTGGCCTCCTGATTTTCCATGACCAAAAAGGAGCCGCCGGGTTTCAGGAGGCTGGGGGCGTTGGGGTCGGTGTAGCCGTTGACCTTGATGTTGTAGTTGTAGCCGGCGCAGCTTGATACGCAGCAGCCAATAAGGATGATAGCCAGCAACTTGACGGTCCGCTTCAGGGCGGATCGACACGCCGGGCTTGATTTATGGCCGTCGCCTGCCATGGGTTCTCCTTCGGTGAAGCACGCCCGTGCTTCAGGGGCTATAAATCCGGTCCAGCAGGGCCGCCAGCTTCCCCTGGATCTCCGCAAGGGGAGGCAGGGCCGAGACCGGCGGCAGTTCCTCGTCCGTCAACTTCCGGCGCTTGCACCGCATGCGGGTCGAGAGTTCCTCCCGCTCCGGGGCCAGCAGACCTCCGGACATACATTCTTCCCGGCCGCCCTCCATGGCCTCGATCTGGGCCGCAATCAGACCGAAGTCATAGGAGAGGTTAAACTTATTGATGTCTTCATTGAGGAGCTTCAGATGCGTCTGGATCTTGGTGTAGGCCTCGTGGAGCCTGACGCTCTCCTGCTGCAGGCGCTCGTACAGGTCGAAGATCAGGTGGCGGAAGCGGCGGTAGGCGGTGAGGCCGCGGCGCCGGGTATCTGCGAGGAGGGCCTGTTGCTCCCCGGTGGAGAGCTGGCAGTACTCCGGGTAAAACGGCCAATCCTTGATGTGCAGGACCTCCATCATCAGGGCGCAGGCATTGTGGGAGCCCAGGGCCTGGTATAGGGCCATGAAGCGTTGGCCCAGAATGGCCAAACTCTTGGTGTAGTCTTCGACCTCCTGGCAGAGGAGTGCCGTATCCTCTTCCAGATAGACCCGGTCAGCAAAATAATTATCAATGATTTCTTTCTTGATGTGGACTTTTAAGGCTTCCAGGGCCTTATCGACATCGTCCATGGCGGTTCCTTTGTGTCCTACACCCGCACATCCGTAGCCGGCGCCGCCGCGAGCGGACGCCGTCAATCCTCGGATTCCACCTCCGGCGCAGCTCCGGCTCCCCCCTCACCGATGCCCAGATCGGCCAGAGAGTATTCCACCTCCCGCCGGTCCTCCATCTCCAGGGTGACGGTCTCCCGGATGACATTATAGCGGACGATCTTGCCTTCACCCTCGGGAGCCTGGAGGCGTTTGCCCACCTTAGGCAGGGATTTGCGGATCTCCTGGTACATGGAGTACTCGTAGGTGAGGCAGCACATCAGACGGCCGCAGATACCGGAGATTTTGTTGGGATTGAGGCTGAGCTGTTGTTCTTTGGCCATGCGCACGCTCACCGGATCGAAATCCCGGAGGAAGCCGGAGCAGCAGAGGCCCCGGCCACAGATCCCCAGGCCCCCGACCATTTTGGCCCGGTGGCGCACCCCGATCTGGCGCAATTCGATGCGGGTGCGGAACTCCTGCACCAGGTCTTTCACCAACTCCCGGAAGTCCACCCTCCCGGGGGCGGTGAAATAGAAGATGATCTTGGAGGCATCGAACAGGCATTCCACCTCCACCAGATAGATGGGCAGCTTGTGGACTTGCACCCGTTCCTGGCAAAACTTCATGGCCCGCTGCTCCAGGAGCCGGTTGGCTTCTTCCTGGGCCAGGTCTTCGGAGGTGGCCACCCGCGTCAGGGTCTTGAGCCGGTTGGACAGCTGGGGATCGACCTCCACAAAAACGCTCATTACCTTGCCCAGCTTCAGGCTGCCGTCATGGTCGATCACCACCCGGTCTCCCGGCTTGAGGTCAAGCGGCCCCGGATCCACCAGGCAGCAATGATTACCGGGGCCGAGACAGATCTTAACGATGGTCATGGAGGCCACCTTGCCGCTGCAAGCGGAAACCCAGGATATCCAGGGTCAATTCCGGGTTGAGATTGGCCTGGAGCTGACGCAGGGCCGCACCCAGGGCCATGAACCTGGCGAACCAGGTTTCCGGCTGACCGGCGGCCCGCTCTTGGGCCAGGGCCGGCAGGAGGTCCTGGTGGGCCAGGTGACTCGCCGGCGCCTGAAAATAGGACAGCAGGAGATCCCGGTACCAGAGTTGGGCCAGGAGGAGAAAGTCGTCCAGGTCCCCGCGATTTTTTGTCAGGCGCTGGGCCCAATCCAGGACCGCGGTGGCCGAGCCCCGGTTTAATTGGGCCAGATCCGCAAGGGCCTGATCGCGCTGCCGCACCAGTTCCTCCGGGTCCAGGACCAGGGCCCGGCCCAGAGACCCGCCGCTCAGCGCCGCCACCAGGGCGGCCCGGGCCGGGGGCAGACCGCGGCGGCTCTCCAGCTCCCGAATGATCAGGGCCGACGGCAGCGGCGCAAAGGCCAGCTTATGGCAGCGGGACACGATGGTGGGCAAGAGGTCGGCCTCGCCCCGGGCGGTGAGCACCAACAGGTGCTGCGGGGGCGGCTCCTCCAAGGTTTTCAACAGGGCGTTGGCCGCGGCATCGCTGATCGCGGTCAAGGCTTCCGCCGGATTAATCAACACCACCCGCCAGCCACCCCCCAGGGGCGGATAATCCGTCAGGCGGCGTAGTTCCCGGATCACCTCGATCTTGATCTGGGCCTTCCCCTCTTCCGGGCTGATCACCAAAAAATCGGGGTGGGTGCCCGCAGCCAGGCGCCGGCAGGAGGGGCACTTCCCGCAGGCGTCCCCGTCGGCGGCGGGCTGGGCGCAGTTGAGGGCCGCGGCCAAAGCCCGGGCGGTACTGGACTTGCCCACGCCCCCGGGCCCCACGAACAGGTAGGCATGGGCCAGCCGGCTGGCGAGCATGGCCGTCTTCAGATGCGACACCACCCAGTCCTGCCCGAGGATGTCCCGGAAGAACACCAGGCCGGACTCCAGGGACGGAGGATTGTTGGTGTTTCCCTGCTCTTTCTTGGGAGTTGCCATATTATTGATAGTGGTCAGTGGTCAGTTTCATACTCGTTCCCAAGCTCCTGCTTGGGAACGTCTCTTTTTGCCCAAGCTCAGCTTGGGCACCTCAATCATTACTTAATATCATACAATTGAGTTGTCACGGTAATTTCTCGGCCAGGGTCAGATTCCCTTACCAGCACATATCGTGAGTCCCCGTCTGGCTGATGAAAAACTGTCTTCCGGTGTTCGGACCGTGCTTGCAGAACTTCGTGCATCTTCTGACGAACGGCGCTCGAATCCTTTGTCCTATTGAACACGAGAAGCGCGCATTTGGAATCACGCCATGTAAGATATCCCAAAAGTTGGTCAACCGCATCATTGAAAGCTTTAGGGCCATGCCAGAACTTACATTCTGCTATAAATACGTTCTTATTATCTACTCTAATAAGTATATCGGTTCTACCTGAAGCATTGAATGTTTCCCCCGTAGCACTTCCCTCATAATGACCGTTTAATTGGATAAGAAAGTGATCTCTTATTGCTTCTTCATCAAGAGACGCGAAAGAAGAGGAGCTACGTTCAATAACAAGAGACATACTTCTTAATATTTCTAGTATGTGTTGATATTCCTTTTCGTCAAGAATTGGTTCAGGTTCATATTTGCCTGTCGCAACAGAAGGACGCTTAGCTGGTCGCTCCCGGCGCTTAGCTGGAATTGTGAATGTCGGCTCAGTATCTCTCCTTTTCACAGGGATTCCTAGAGCTGCAACCGCCCCTAAAGCCGATTGCGCCATTTCTCTCTTCTTTTCAAGAACTTGCCTGATTGTATAGGGTGCTGAATTATTGTGGTTGTCAACATCCCGTTTAAGACAGCCAACAGCTTCTTCAAGTGATTTTATGTCTCTTTCGATATCGGTACGAAGTGTATCAGGATCCACAGAGTCGTCAGAAAAGCTAACGCTCATAACTACGTCATTACCACGAATCTCGATATCGGGATACCCCCTCCAACCGAAAGTAGATGGGCCAATTTTCCAAAGTAACGGGTCACCTTCAAAGGGAATTGCGATATCAATGCTCGTTCCTTTTGCGATAAATTCTCTTCCAGAAAAGTAGCTTCTTGTTATTTTAGTTCCAGTTTGATTTTTTATGTAACGTTCATTTGAATATAGAATTAACGGTTGTATAAGCACTTTTTCTACAAAATATTGTTCGAGTTCCGTAAGGGAGGCTTTTAAAACGAACTCGTTGTCGAGTAAATTTATCTCTGCGATTACCTTTTCAACATGATTACGAAAAGTTTCGAAGGTATCCCCATCTGCAAATGGGTCCATTTCAATTTCCTTTTGCAGGGATAAATCTAACTTATCGATTCCCAATATGTTGACTGATAACTGATCCCTGCTCACTCCCACTCAATGGTGCTGGGGGGCTTGGAGGAGATGTCCAGCACCACCCGGTTGACCCGTTTGACTTCGTTGATGATGCGGTTGGCCAGCCGGGCCAGAAAATCATGGGGCAGGCGGCTCCAGTCCGCGGTCATGGCATCGGCGGAATCCACGATGCGCAGGGCGATGACGTGCTCATAGGTGCGTTCGTCCCCCATCACCCCCACGGTGCGCACGGGCAAAAGCACCGCAAAGGCCTGCCAGACCTGCCGATAGAAATCGCTGGCCAGCATCTCCTCCTGGACGATGGCGTCGGCGTCCCTTAAGATATCCAACTTGTCGGAGGTGACTTCGCCCAGGATGCGGATGGCCAGCCCCGGCCCGGGGAAGGGGTGGCGCCAGACCAATTTGTCCGCCAGGCCTAACTCCTTGCCCACCTCCCGCACCTCGTCCTTGAACAGCTCCCGCAGCGGCTCCAGCAATTTTAAGGGCATGACCGTGGGCAGCCCCCCGACGTTGTGGTGGGTCTTGATGGTGGCCGACGGCCCCTTGAAGGAGACGCTCTCAATGACGTCGGGATACAGCGTGCCCTGGGCCAGGTATTTGACCCCGCCCAGCTTCTTGGCTTCCGCCGCGAAGATGCGGATAAATTCGTGCCCGATGCGACGCCGTTTCTCCTCGGGGTCGGTGACCCCCTGGAGCTGCTTCAGGAAGTCCACGGTGGCGTCCACATAGACCAGGTTCAGGTGATGATGTTCCCGGAAGAGGTGAAAGACCTCCTCGGGCTCGCCTTTGCGCAGCAGACCGTTGTTCACGAAGACGCAGGTGAGGCGGTCGCCGATGGCCCGGTGCACCAGCACCGCGGTGACCGAGGAATCCACCCCGCCGGACAGGGCGCAGATGACCTTATCATCCCCCACGTACTGCCGGATGCTCTCGGTGGCGGCCTCAATGAACGAGGCCATGGTCCACAGGGGCGAGAGATGGCAGATACGGAAGAGGAAGTTGCTGAGGATCTCTTTGCCCCGGGGCGTGTGGTGCACTTCGGGATGAAACTGCACCCCATACAGCTTCCGGGCGGTGTCCCGAATGGCTCCGGTGGGGCAGGTGTCGCTGTAGCCGATGACCTCGAACCCCGGTGCCAGGCGTTCCACCCGGTCGCCGTGGCTCATCCACACCTGCTCTGCGGGGGTCAGGCCGTAAAACAGATCGTCAAAATTGGTGATGGTGAAGGTCTTGTGGCCGTATTCCCGGCTCGCGGCCGGGGCCACCTCGCCCCCCAGGAGATGGTTGAGGAGCTGGATGCCGTAGCAGATGCCGAGGACCGGCACCCCCAGATTGAACAAGTCCGGGTCCACGCTGGGGGCGTCCCGGTCATAGACACTGCGGGGACCCCCCGACAGGATGATGCCCCGAGGGGCGAACTCCTTGACGGCCGCCAGGGACATGATGTAGGGATGGATTTCGCAGTATACCTTGAGCTCCCGTACCCGCCGGGCAATGAGCTGGGTGTACTGGGAGCCGAAGTCCAGGATGAGCACTTTTTCCTGATGGGGATCAAGCATATCGGGTTTTCGGTTTCCTGTTTTCAGTTTTCGGTTTTAAAACATCCAGGGGACCCCAGGCTTTCTTGCCCAGGCTTCAACCCCTTAATATGATTTTTTAATTGAATTATAGCTGGCCAGGGGCCAAAAAGCAAAAGTTCTGTGGGGGGAGGTGAGATAGCTTTCCGATTCCTGAGAGAGGGCGCGAGAGGCCCACGGCCCCTCCCCTCATATCCTATAGTCCCAACGGCGCCAGGAAGCGGCGGTGGATTTCGGCCTGGAGCCAGTCGGTTGACTCGGCTGCTGGGGAGTCCAGGAGGGCGTTGAGGTCAGCGGCCGTCTGGCGCAGGCGGGCCAGGGCCTGTCGGCGGGCGGCGTCCACCGGCTCCCAGTTACCGGTGGCCAGCAATTCTTGAAAGGCCAGCTCCAGTTCCGGCAGGAGGGCCGGATAGAGTCCCGGCCGCCAGGCCAGCATCACCGCCAGGGAAGGCAGGGATTGATGGTCGATGAGATAGGCCAGGCGACCCCAATCGTTGACTTCGGCCAGGACGTCTTTGAGGGCCCGCACCCAGAGCTCCACCCGGGTTTGGGAAAAGCGTTCCAGCAGTGCCGGGAAGGCGGATTTCAAACCAGGCTCCAGGGCTTCCCCCATTTCGTGGCGGATGGCGGCTTCCATCTCTCCCTCCAGAAACGCCTCGAAACGCTCCTGGTGGGCTTCGGGGTCCCGGAGTAGGCCCTGGAGATTGAGGTGGTAGGCTTGCAGGGCCACGTGCAGAAAGGCGTTTTTCTGCTGGGTGGGGTCGGACAGGTGATCCCAGAGGTAAAAGGCCAGGGCCTGGCGGCGGGCATAGATCAAGGTCCCCTGGCACAGGGCCGGGGAGGCGTCCAGGTCCCGGGCCAACTCCGGCCCCAGGATCAAAATGGTCAAGGCCCCTTCCCGGCGCACCTCCAGGAGCTCCCCCAGAAAGAAGGTGGGGGTCAGGCCCCGGCTGAGGCCGGCGCCATAAGCCAGGCCCTGGGGCAGGAGGTGGTCGTTGAGGGTCTCCACCGCGAAGGGGTCGATGGCGGCCCGCCCCCAGGCCAGAGCCCGCCAGTCGGCCTCTTCCAACTCATCCCAGGTGCGTTCGCGCCGGGCGATCCATTCCAGGACCGCCTCGGGTTCCGCCTCCCGCCAGGGGGGCAACCGGTGCTCCCATTTAAAGAGCTGGCGCAAACGCAGCAAGAGGCCGCACAGGGAGAAAAGCCCGGCCTGGCCGGCACTGGCGATATCGCAGTTCCAACGCACCGCCTCAATCAGGGTAGGAGGGATCATGGCGCCGTTTTCTCGAAGCACGTTCACATCCGGGACCACCCGGCAGCCACGGATTAGGGCCTCTTCCCGGCCGCGTCGGGGCGTATCAGGTTAGAGAGCTGTTGCGCCAGGTTCGGGTCCAGCTTCTTCAGGACCTGGAATTCCTGGGCCGCAGCCTGGGTATCGCCCTTCCGGGCATAGTAGACGCACAGGGCGTAATGGGCCTGGGGGTCAGCGGGCTTTAGCCGCACCGCTTCCCTGAGGGATTTGCCGGCCTTATCCAGGAGTCCCAGGTTGAGGTAGGCCAACCCCAGGTTCGTGTAGGCCTTGGCCATATCGGGCTGCAGGCGGATGGCTTCGGCAAACTGGACCCGGGCTTCCTGGTCCCGCCCGAGCCTGCCGTTGGCCAGGCCCAGGTTGTAGTGGGCTTCGGCGTTGTCGGGGTGAAGGCGGACGGCCTGCTGAAACGCGTCCCGGGCTTCGGCCCAATGCTGCGTTTTGACATAAGCGACCCCGAGGTTCTCGTAAACCAAACCCCACTGCGGCTGGAGGCGCAGGGCCTCCTTGAAGGCCTTGACGGCCTCGGGATACTGATTCAGGCGGGCATAAGCCAGGCCCATCTGGTGATAGGCCCGGGCATAGTCGGGCTGCAGGCGAACGGCCTGCCGGTAAGCCGCGATGGCCTCTGCCAAGCGCTCATTTTTCGCCAGCCGTTCGGCCTTGCCAAACTGGTCCCGGGCCTGGGGCGATACGGAGACATCCTGTTCTTCGTACCGGCCTTGCTGGGCCCGGGCCGGGAGCACGCAGCCGGCCAACAAGACGACCAGGGCGACGGCTTTCAGGCCACCCATGCGCCTCATGCCGCCACCTTGGTAAAAGGGAAGCCCCTGGTTTCTCGCATGATTTTTCCAGATGTATCGTTGGTTACGCAGAGATGCTTTTATCATATCATATTCAGATGCCCAAGGAGAGGCACCATGAATATCGGGGGCCGTGAAGTCCTTCCGGCCACAGGTAATCAAGCCCTGGGTAGGGTAGGGGCGGGTTTTAAACCCGTCTCGATAATTTAGTCAACCTGGAGGGGGAGATGCGGCCCCCACGACAATTCCCACCCAAAGACGAGAAAATGCAGCGCAATGAGGCCGTAGTTGGCGCAGGGCGTGGTGGAGGAGGGGATGTTATCCTTCCGCGGGACCATTCCACCGGTCCGAGAAACTCCTTAAGCTCCGGCATCAACAGATGTAATGATAAGAAGGGAAAAACGAGATTCAAGCCGGGGGCGTCCAACCTAGAGCGGATGGTCTGACGTCGAAATGATTGCTCCATGCAGAATAGATACCCGAATAGGAGATGCTATGTCCTTACGGAAAAGTTTAATGCAAAAACTCGACCCTTATCATTCCCCCAAAAATACCTTGCAGAATGTTTCTTGGTTGAAAGTAATGAAAAAATATGGTAACGGTAGGTTGAAGTAAGTTAAACTGCCGGCCGGCCGAAAACGATGGCATCATTTTCTTACTAGCACTTTTCTAACGTCTGGGAACTTTAGAACAAGGAAATCTCCTGGAATGTACAATCACTATTTTAATTTTTTAGATTCTCCGTTCGTCAATCAATATGACCAAAGGTTTATGTTCATGAACCAGGACTATGAAAAGCTCTTTAACGATATAATTCATGTTATTTTTAAAGAAAAAAAATTAATTATTATATCGGGTGCACGCGGTACCGGGAAGACTAGCTTGATTAATCACCTGATCGACCAGTTACCCACCTCAGTCTTACCGGTAGTTATTTCGAGTACGAGACTGGAAACGGCGGGCATCATGAGGGAAGTCGCCCAGGCGCTGCGGATTCCCCTCACGGATCATTTTCTGGAGTTGCATGAATTTGAAAATACCCTCAAGGAGTTGGATCGCCAACAGAAACATATCGTGCTGATTGTGGATGACGCCCATTTGCTCTCTGACCGAGATTTGAGAGAAATTGGACTGTTTCGCATGGTTGAAAAAAATGAACAACAGATTGTATCCATCCTTCTAGTTGGTCAGGGGTCACGGCACTTTCAGGTGGACCATCAACAAGGGAGGGATAATTCTAATCATCATAGCCTTAAATTCCGTATGCCATGTTTGAATGAGTCAGATACCATCAATTATATTGATCATCGTTTGCAGCAGGTAGGATCAAGCTTTAATTCTTGTTTTGAACCGGATACTCGTGACTTGATTTATAAAATATCAGCCGGCGTGCCCTTCAGGATTAATCAAGTTTGTGATCAGGCTCTCCAGTCAGGCATGAAGGCTAAGTTAAAGAAGGTCAATCGCCGTATTCTAGAAAAGATGCGCCACGGCGAGCCCCAAGACTTACAGTTTACGCAAGATAATAAAGGCCTGAGTAAACCGGTCGTTTCGCTTATTCTGGGATTGATGATTATCATAGGAGCCCTGGCGGGTATCAATGGGGTTTTGGGCAATTGGTGGGAACATAATTTTTCCAAAATTGCGGCCGTGGCCCCGACGTGCAAGGATGATCAGGTCAAAGAGATCAACCGGGAGAAAGCACCTGCCAAGGCGACGGAAAATCCGGTCACGCAGAAAATCTTTTCCCCGCCGATCGCGGCAGAAAACGTTCATACCAAGAAGATAACGGTATCTCAAGAGCCCGAGATTGACAGCAGGAGTGCAGCCCAGGAATCCGAGGCTGAGGGAGCTGAAGCCATAACCCAAAGGGTGGTTCGACCTCATGAGAATCTGACGAACATTGTGGCGGAACATTACCAGGAGTATGAGCCCATTGGCTACGCCGCGGTAATCCTGGCAAATCCCGACATCCAGAATGAGAACCTGATCACGACGGGGCAGGTTTTATATTTACCGGTGATAAACTATAGTGAGGAAGAAATTCAATTACAGGACAATTTATTCTATAGTCCGTACCGGCTTTATTATTCGGCTATTACTTTGCAAAGAGATGTAGAACGGCTCACTGAAAAGAAAGTAAGATATCTGGTAAAGCGAACCCAGCAACTGAACGGGATCATGGTGCATAGCGTTTATTTGGGTGGTTATGAAACCCGGAAGGATTTGCAAGAGGCCAAAAGACAGGTTCACATGGCCTCAAAATAAGGCAGGGATTTTTATAAAATAGGGCTCGTCTTGGCCCATCGGATACATGCCGGCTCGTCGCAATACTGCCCAGGACTATTCAACTGCCACCCCTGACTTCCCGTTTATCGGCCTGGAAAAAATTTCAGGATGATTGACCAGCAGGCGTTTGCCCGGCAGGGTTAAGGCCACCGTGGCGCCCTTCAGGAAGGGTTCCGGTGGGATGGCGTCATCCAGGAGCAAAAAGACCTTGCGCGGGCTGTCCCACAACTCCTGCAGGCGTTTCGCGGTAATGAGGTAATCGGACCCCGGGTCCACCGGGTAGGGAAACTGGGGCAGGCCGTTATGTTTGACCATCAGAATATGGCGCCGGGCGTAGAATTCCAGGGAAGCCCCGTATTCAAACTCTTCGATGGGCCCCATGACCAGCAGGTCCCGGGGCGAGGCCACTCGCCGGACATATGCCGCCGCGGCCTGGTCGCCCAGACGGGGCGAGAGGACCCCCAAGGTCTGGAAGGTGAGCCCGGCTATCCCCACGGCCAGTACGGCGTAAGCGGCCACCGCCAGGCGGGGGCGCCGGAGTACGCCGGCCACGACGCCTATCAGCGACACGGTCGGGATGAACCAGGTGGCCCGCCAGGCGATGGGAGAGATGAGGCTGACCATGCCGCAGAATTCCCGGCGGTTGTCCGCGCAGACCCCTTCCAAGGAGGGCAGCAGCACCAGGAGAGAAAGCCCCAACAGGCCCAGGGCCAACAGAGTCCAGGGGATGGCCCGGTCTCCCGGGGTGTCCAGGTAGCTCTGGACCCGCCACCCCAGGATAAGGGCCAGGGCCGGTAGGGCCGGGAGGGAGTAATATTCGATACGGCTGGACGACAGGGTAAAAAATACCAGGATGACCGCCGTCCAGATTATCAGCAGACGGGCCGCGGCCGCGGTGGCGCCGCCGGGCCGGGTGGCCCGCCAGAAGCGGTAGAGGGCTTCCGGCAGGATAAAGGTCCAGGGCATCAGCCAGATGCCCAGGAACAGCCAGAAGCCGGTGATGGTGAAGGAGTTGACGTCCGGGGGCTGCCGTCGGCCCAGAAATCGCATGATCTGTTCGTTGACGATCTGGAACTTGAGAAAGCCGGGATTGGTCAGATCCGTGGCTACCCCCCAAACAGCTAAGAGAATCAGCGCCAGGGCGAGTCCCGCGGGAGACCGGAACAGCCCCAGCAGGCGGCGGTCTTTGAGCTGCCAGGCATAGATCAGGCCGATGAGCCCGGGGAAGACCACCCCGATGAAGCCCTTGCTGAGAAACCCGACCACCAGGGCCAGGTAAAACAGGACCGTCCAGCGGTAGTGCGGCTGTTCCTGCCAGCGCAAGAGGCCATACAACGCCGCCAATAAGGACAGGGTGACCAGGTGGTCGGTAAGAATATGGAGGTGCAGGACGAAGAAGCCGATGCAGGTAAGGAGAATGAAGCCTCCGAGCCAGGCGGCTTTCCGCCCCAGCAGACGCCGACCGATGAGATAGGTGAGCCAGACTTCTCCCACGGTCATGGCCAGAGTGGGGACCCGGGCGGACCAGGCGGAGACGCCCAGAATATGGTAGCTGAGCAGATTGAGCCAGAAGAGCAGATGGGGTTTGTCCAGGTAATGCACCCCATTGAGGGTAGGGGTCAGCCAGGACCCGGACGCCAGCATTTCCCGGGGGATCAGGGCGTACATGGCTTCTGACCGCAGCAAGGGGAGCTGCCAGAAGAGGGGCAGGTAGAGACCCAGACAGACCAGCACCAGGGTGGCGCCGTTCATCAGGGGGGAGTCAGTGCCGGGCGGGCTTAAAGGGCGTTCCACAACGATAGAGGCCGGCGGGGAGGCTTTAAGCCCATCAACTGAGGTTCCAGCGGAACATGGTCCAGATATCCCCCAGGCCGCCCATCTGGCGGACCACCGTGGGTTCGAACCCGGAATGCATCATGCACTGGGCGCAGCGGGGGTCCCGGCCCACCCCGTAGTCCTCCCACCGGGTATGCTGCATCAGGTCGGCGAAGGTGGGGTAGTGGGTATCCACGATTTGGTAGCAGGGAGCCCGCCAGCCCTGGGGATTGCGGGTAGGATTGGCCCAGGGGGTGCACTCGTAGTCCCGCTCCCCCCGCAGAAAACTCAGATAGAGCGGCGTGCTGAAAAACTTGAAGTGCAGGCCGTTGCCCGTCAAGTGGGTGAACTTGTCCTTGATCTCCTCCCGGCTCATAAACAGCTCATCATTGACCCCGGCGAAGCTGAAGGCCGGAGATACCAGGAGGCCGTCCACGCCGATATGGCCCAGGTAGGACAGGAGAATTTCAATTTCCTGGGGATCGGTCTGCTTGTAGATGGAGGTGTTGGTGCACACCCTAAACCCCTGGGCCTTGGCGGCCTTGATGGCCTTGATGACCAGGTTGAAGAGCCCTGGCCGCCCTAAAATCCGGTCGTGGGTGGGGGCTAGGCCATCTAGATGGACGCTCAGGGTCAGCCTGTCGGACCGGGGGAGCCGGGGCAGAGATTTTTCCAGTAAAATGGCGTTGGTGCAGAGATAGATGTGTTTGCGGCGGTGCACCAGTTCCGCCAACAGCTCAAAGACCGGGGGATAGATCAGGGGCTCGCCGCCGGTGACGGTGACCACCGGCGCGCCGCATTCCTCCACGGCCCCCAGGCACTCTGCCAAGGTCAGGGACTGTCCCAGGGTGTCCCGATACTCCTGGATACGGCCGCAGCCCTGGCACGCCAGATTGCACTGATGGGTAGGCTCCAGCATGAGGACCAGGGGGAATTTCTCCTCTCCCTGGAGGCGCTTTTTCGTGAGGTAACGGGTTAAATCAAAACTCAACGTCAACGGGAAACGCAAGGTTCTCCTCTCCTCTGCGTGTGGACCGGGGGCGGGTGCCCGCCGCCCGGAGCCTCATGGCTTCCAGTACTCCCCCCAGGGAACTACGGCCACGATCACGCATACCCGTGCTCGCGAAACCAGGCCACCGCCTCGGCCAGGGCCTGGTGCACCGGCGTCAGGGTAAGTCCTAGATATTGTACCGCTTTTCTGTTGTCAAAGTACATATATTTTTTGGCCATGCGAATGGCCGTCACCGGCATGCGGGGGGGGCGCCGGCGGATATGGGTGGCAAAGAACTCATCCAGGTAAGCCAGCCCCAGGACCGGCCAGTACGGCAGTTTCACCTTGGGGGCCGGCAGACCGGTGATCTCCGCCAACCGGTGAAAGATCTGAGACAGACTGAGGTTGTCGTGGCCCAGAATGTACTTTTCCCCGACCTGGCCTCTTTCTTCAGCCAACAGATGGCCCCGGGCCACATCCCGGACATGGATGAGATTGAGGCCCGTTTCCAGATACGCCGGCATCCGGCGCTGCAGGAAATCGACGATCATCTGACCGGTGGGAGTGGGGCGAAAGTCCCAGGGGCCTATGGGGGTGCTGGGGTTGACCACCACCAGGGGCAGTCCCTGGCGGACAAAATCCAACGCCACCTGCTCCCCCAGGAACTTGGAGCGTTTATAGTGGCCCACCATGTCCTTCAGGCGGACGGGGGTATCCTCGGTGCCGGGGGTGCCGTCCCCCGGGTTGCCCAGCGTGCCCACCGTGCTGGTATGCACCACCCGTTCCAGGTGCCGGGAGAGGGCCGCCTGCAGCAACTGCCGGGTGCCTTCCACGTTGATGGCGTACATGGTCTCCGGGTCCGGCACCCAGAGGCGATAGTCCGCGGCCACATGGAAAAGGCGGGTGCAACCCGTGAGCGCCAGGTGCAGAGACTTCGGGTCCCGGAGATCGCCCCGGGCCACTTCCACGGCCAGGCCGGCCAGGGCCGGATGGTCCGGATTACGCGCCAGGACCCGGACATCCCGGCCCGCGGCCAGAAGTTCCTCCACCACGGCCCGGCCTACGAAGCCGGTACCGCCGGTCACCAGGGTTTTACCGTAATCCGTCAAGCGCCAAACCCGACAGGCAGGATTGCCGATACGATGTAGGGGCACGGCGCCGCCATGCCCCTAGGGGAGGGTAAAGCCATGCATGTTCTCAAAACTAGCAGGCGCGTCGGATAACCTGAAGGCCGCCTCTATCAGCCACCATGCCCATAATCCTCCAACGCCTTGAGCGCCTGCAAGTAATCCCCCAGAGCCATCAGGGGGAAGCAGTCCCGGTAGAGGTGATAGCGAAGCATGAAGTGGTTGGGAAAGCCGGTGCCGGTGAAATACTTCTCATCCCAGCGGCCTTTGGCGTTCTGAGTCTTGAGGAGATATTCCACCCCTACTTTGACCTCGGGGGCCTGGACTTCGCCCGCAGCGAGGAGCCCCAGCAGGGCCCAGGCGGTCTGGGACGCGGTGGACGGCCCCTGGCCCATGAGTTCCGGCTGGCGATAGGTCTCGCAGCCCTCCCCCCAGCCGCCATCGGGGTTCTGGCGGGATTTGACCCAATCTACCGCCCGGCGGATGTAGAACCGGCTCATGTCCTCGCCGATGCGTTTTACGGCCTCCAGCACGGACCAGGTACCGTAGAGGTAGTTGACCCCCCAGCGCCCCCACCAGGGCCCTTCGGGGTGCTGGGTGCGGTGCAGGAAGGCCAGGGCCCGGGCGGCCTGGGGGTGGTCCAGGCCGTGACCGAAGGCCCCCATCATCTCCAGGATGCGGGCAGTGATGTCTTCGGTGGGCGGGTCCACCAGGGCCTTCAGGTCGCCAAAGGGAATGGCGTTGAGCCACTCCTTGGTATTATCTTTGTCGAACGAGGCGAAGCCGCCGTTTTTCGACTGCATGCCCAGACACCAGTTGATGCCCCGCTGCAGGGCCGCCTGGTGTTTGGCCGTATCCGCCAGGCCCTCCTTTAAGGCTATCAGGACCATGGAGCTGTCATCGACGTCGGGATACCAGTTATTGACGAATTCGAAGGCCCAACCCCCCGGGGGCAAATCCGGGCATTTGATGCACCAGTCCCCGGCCTTGAAAATCTGCTGGGCCAACAGCCAGGACGTGGCCTGGGCCATGGCGGGATGCTCCGGCGGGACCCCGGCCGCAGCCAGGGCGCGGATGGCCAGGGCGGTGTCCCACACCGGCGAAATACAGGATTGCAGCCAGGTGCGGTCGCCCTCTTCCAGGGTGAAGACCTCCAGGGCCTTCACCCCCCGCCGCATAACGTCGTGGTCCAGCTCATAGCCCAGACAGCGCAGGGCCAGGAGGGAATTAACCATGGGCGGCTGGATGCCGGCCCAATCACCGCTGTCCTCCTGGTGTTCCAGGATCCATTGCTCGGCTTGCTTGATGGCAAAGTTCCGGGGCCAGGGGAGCCGCAACGCGGCGTAAAGCTTTAAAATCCGGTCAAGAATGACGAAGAGGTTTTCCAGCAAAGCAGCATCCCGCTTCCAGGCCACCCGGTGCCGTTCAAAGGGTTCTTCAGGGTCACAAAAAAGTTCCGCCACCCCTTGCTCCGGCGGCAGGGGATGGACCGAGCGTTTGGCCATGATGATCATCAAGGGGACTACGGTGGCTCGGGTCCAACTGGAAAATTCATAGATGCTCAGCCCGGACCAGGGCGGCAGCAGGATGAACTCCACCGGCAGCAGCGGGATGCCGTCCCAACTCACCTGACCGAACAGGGCCAGAAAGATGCGGGTAAAGACCCGGGTCTTTAAAGCGCCCCCCCGGGAGCAGATAAACTCCCGGGCCTTGACCATGCGAGGGTCGTCGGCGGGCAGGCCCGCCATCTTCAGGGCCAGATAGGCTTCCACCGTGGTGCTGATTTCGCCGCCGTCCCCATACCAGATGGACCAGGCGCCGTTGGGGAGCTGCTTATCCAGGATATCCGTTACCATCCGGGGCACCTTGCCGTCGTCCAGACCCAAAAACCGATGGAGCATGATGCACTCCGAGGTTATGGTGACGTTGGACTCCAACTCGGCCCACCAATAGCCAGCCGGGTCCTGCATCTCCAGCATGGCCGCGGTGGCACGTTGGACGGCGTGTTCAATCCGGTGGAGATAGATCCTGGGAAGTGCGTCAATAACGGATCGGCTGCGGACTGAAATGGTTTCCCCCCCCATTTCTTTTCCCCCAGTTGTTTTCTTGAATCCGCATACTATACCACAGGCTCCTAAAAAGCCCCAATTATTTCACCTTTATGTTAAGTTTATGTTTGTGGACAATCAAGGTCAGGAGAGCCGCTGGCAACAGGTTATCCATATTTTATTAGCCAACAGCATCGGCCTGGCCTATTTTCTCGGCTCCCAGCAAGAATTGGGCCCCCGTCGCCTCAACGGCGAGGACGTGGTGGGAGCGCCGGACAGCGACCTGGATCTGGGCGTGGTGCTGCTGGAACATCCCCTGGATTATTGGGAAGGCCAAAAGTTGCGGAAAGCACTGGAAGACACGCTGGCGCCACTTTTTGCCCCGCTTCGCCTGCATCTCCTGCTACTGGAAGAAGAAAACGCCCATGTGCAGCATGCCGCCATCCGCGGTATTCAGGTCTACGCCATCAATGAAGCCTTTGCCTCTCAATATCGCCGTAAGGTGCTGACCTTGTATGGTGATTGGCACTCCTGGTGGCCTTAACGACGTTAGATTAATTTTTCAGGTTCTCAAAGAAATCATAGAGATAAATATAACTCTAACCCCTGGTTTCAGGCGTCCGGCCCCTGAAACCGGATGGCCCACCGACTTTGGCTCATGCTGGTCTGGGCTCGGAGGTTATTAAAATAAATTGCGGCAAAATGCCGTTATTTTTCAGTGGGGCCGTTTCAGGACGTTAAGATAAAATCTTGAGCTCTCACGCCATCCCCCAGGTGCGGGCTCGTGCCCCGAAAAATGGCCAGACCTCAGAATCGGCTGGCTCCCCTCCCTGGCTGGTTGCTCTAGCGCTAATCGGTATTATTTTAGTTATAATGAATATAGGACGACGTTCAGGTTGACCCTGACGGGAAATTTTGCTATGGGAGAAGCATATTGAAAACTATGTTTACCAGCCCACCCGGCATCCCACCCCGTCCGTCCACCGGCGCGTCTCCCTATATCAACCCAGGTACATCTCTCAGGAGATAATATGGCTACGAAAGAAGACGAACCACAACACATCGCCATCCCCACCGAACTGCCCATGTTGGCGGTCCGGGACGTGGTAGTGTTTCCCAATATGGTACTCCCGCTCTTTGTGGGCCGGGAGACCTCAGTGCTGGCCATTGAAGCGGCCTTAGCCCAGGACCGCCTGTTATTTCTGGCCACCCAAAAAGATCAATCCGTAGAAAATCCCGAACCCGAAGACATCTATCCCGTGGGCACGGTCAGCCTCATTTTGCGGATGCTGAAACTGCCGGACGGACGTCTGAAGATCCTGATCCAGGGCAAGGCCAAGGCCCTGATTCAGGATTTTCTCCAGGAGCGCCCGTTCTTCCAGGTGAGCGTGGAAGTCCTGCCCGAGCCCGTCATCAGCGAAATCTCACCCGAGGCCGAGGCCCTGATGCGCAATGCCCGGGAAATGTCCGAAAAGATCCTGACCCTCAAGGGCATCATGTCTCCGGACCTTTTGGCCATCCTCGAGTCCATCGAAGACCCCGGACACCTGGCCGACCTGGTGGCGGCCAACCTGCGCCTCAAGATCGAGGAGGCCCAGATGGTCCTGGAGGAGATGGACCCCATCCGCAGTCTCATCAAGGTCAATGATTTTCTGCGGAAGGAACTGGAAGTCTCGGCCATCCAGGCCAAGATCCAGTCTCAGGCCCGGGAGGAGATGGACCGGACCCAGCGGGAATACTTCCTGCGGGAGCAGTTGCGGGCCATCAAGAAAGAATTGGGCGACATGGACGAAACCAGCAAGGAGATGGAGGATTACCGTCTCAAGATTGCCCGGGCCCGGATGCCCAAGCATGCGGAAGAGGAATCCCTCAAGCAGCTCTCCCGCCTGGAGCAGATGCACCCGGACGCGGCCGAAGCCTCCATCGTCCGGACCTACCTGGACTGGCTGGTATCCCTGCCCTGGAGCAAGAGCACCCGGGACAAGCTGGACGTCAAAGAGGCCAAGACCATCCTGGATGAGGACCATTACGACCTGGAAAAGGTTAAGGACCGCATCCTGGAATACCTGAGCGTGCGCAAACTCAACAAGAAGATGAAAGGCCCCATCCTCTGTTTCGTGGGGCCTCCGGGAGTGGGCAAGACCTCTTTAGGGCAGTCCATTGCCCGGGCCCTGGGACGGAAGTTCGGGCGCATCTCCCTGGGGGGCATGCGGGACGAAGCCGAGATCCGGGGCCACCGGCGCACCTATATCGGCGCCCTGCCCGGCCGCATTATTCAGGGGATTAAAAATGCGGGTTCCAACAACCCGGTGTTCATCCTGGATGAAGTGGACAAGATCGGCATGGACTTCCGGGGCGACCCCGCCGCCGCCCTCCTGGAGGTCCTCGACCCGGAGCAGAACTACTCCTTTTCCGACCACTATCTCAATGTGGCCTTTGATCTGTCCCGGGTGATGTTCATCACCACCGCCAATCTGGTGGATCCCATCCCCTCGGCCTTGCGGGACCGGATGGAGATCATCCGCCTGGCGGGGTACACCGAGGAAGAGAAACTGGAGATCGTGCGCCGCCACCTCCTGCCCCGGCAGTTGCAGGAAAATGGCCTGTATCCGAAAGACCTGACCTTGTCCAACGAAGTCCTGCGTCAGGTCATTATGTATTACACCCTGGAGGCGGGGCTCCGCAACCTGGAGCGGGAGATCGGCTCCCTGTGCCGGAAGGTGGCCCGGCGCATCGCCGAAGGCGAAAAGGGACCCTTCGCCATCACCCGGGGAAATCTGCATCTCTATTTAGGGCCGCCCCGCTATCTCCCGGAAGGTGAAGTGGAGAAAGACGAAGTGGGCGTGGCCACGGGTCTGGCCTGGACCCAGGTGGGGGGCGAAACCCTGGCGGTGGAAGCCAGCCTGATGAAAGGGAAAGGCCAGCTTACCCTGACGGGCCAGTTGGGCGACGTCATGAAAGAGTCGGGCCAGGCGGCCTTGAGTTACGCCCGGGCCCGGGCCGACCGCCTCGGCCTGGCGCCGGATTTCTATGAGAAGCTGGATATCCACATCCATGTGCCGGCGGGAGCCACCCCCAAAGACGGCCCCTCGGCGGGGGTCACCATGGCCACGGCCCTGGTCTCGGCCCTCACTCAGATCCCGGTACGGCGGGACGTGGCCATGACCGGCGAAATCACCCTGCGGGGCAAGGTCCTGCCCATCGGCGGCCTGAAGGAAAAGGCCATCGCGGCGCTGCGGGCCCGGGTCAAGAAGGTCATTATCCCTGAAGCCAATAAGAAGGATCTGGTGGAAATTCCCAAGAACGTCAAGCGCCGCCTCAAGTTTGTGCCGGTGAGCGACATGGATGAGGTGCTGACCGAGGCCTTGTTGCGGTCTCCTTTCAAGAGTGTCAAAAAAACCGGGCCCTCCCGGGAGCGGCTGACCACGCCGCCGTCCCGGCCCGTGGTATGATGACCACCACTATCAGAGGTCAGCTTTCAGCCAAAACCCCGGATTGAAGCATTCAACCCACGTGTAGGGCGCGCACTGCGCACCCTGCCTTATGCCAAGAACTGCCGGCGGCGGCTGTTCCACATGTTCATGCTGTATTGTGACCCGCCAGGGTCACGGACCGTTACCCTGCAAGAAAAGTGGATTCCATCTTTTCAGACCCCTACCTGACCCGTGAGCTGGCCATGGTGGCCCTGGTGTTCCTGGTGGCTTTCTTTGCCGCCACGGAAACCTCTCTCTTTGCCCTGAGCCCCCTGGATCGTCTCCGGCTCAAAGAGCAGCAACGGGTCCAGGGGGAGCAGGTGGAAGCCCTTCTGGCCCGGCCCCGGCGGCTGCTGGTGACGGTGCTCATCGGGGTCGAGACCTCCAGCGTCATATTTTCGGTCCTGGCCACCTCCCTGGTGTTAACCATCTGGGGTCCCCGGGCCGAATGGCTGGTGCTCCTGGTCCTGGTCCCCACCTTTCAGTTCCTGGGAGAAATCATTCCCAAGTCCCTGGCCCTGGCCTATCCCGCCCGCCTGGCGGTTTGGATGGCGCCCCTGATCCGCCCGGTGATCTTTATCCTGTCGCCGTTGCGGGTGATCTTTCTGCAAATCAGCCGGGGGCTGCTGGTGGCCCTGGGATTTCGCCCGGACCTGCCGGTGCCCGCCATGCACCAGGAAGATTTTGTCCGCATGGTGGAAGACAGCCACCGCCGGGGCCTGATCGTGGCCATGGAACGGGATTTCATCCAGAATCTGCTGAATTTCGGGGAACTCCGGGTGGGGCAGATCATGGTACCCCGGCCCGACATGTTCACCCTGCCCAGCGACCTGGCGTTTCCGGAGATCATCAAGGCCATTAAGCGGTTCCGGTTCTCCCGGGTTCCCATTTATGAAGAGACCCACGACCACATTTTAGGGGTCCTCCACGCCAAGGACATCCTGGAGCTCTGCCCCCAGGGACCGTGCGGCGATGAGTTACCCCGGGATCTCCTGCGGCCGGCCTACTATGTCCCGGAAAACAAGCGAGCCTTTGATCTGTTGAACGAACTCCAGGCCCAGCGCCAACGCCTGGCGTTGGTGGTGGATGAATACGGCGCCCTGGTGGGCCTGGTGACGGTGGAGGACCTCCTGGAGGAACTCTGCGGCGAAATCCCCCAGGAATTCAAAGAAGAGGAAGAGCCCCTGGAGCAGGTGGCCCCGGAAGTCTGGCGGGTCAAGGGGGCTATGTCCCTGGTGGACTTTAACGAGGCCCTGGGCGTGCAGCTGCCGGCGGAGGACTTCGATACCATCGGCGGGCTGGTCTTCAACCTCTTCGGGTCGCTGCCCCGGGAAGGCCGGGTCATTGCTTATGACCACCTCTCCTTCCGGGTGTTGCGCATGAAGGGCACCCGCATCCTCGAGGTGGAAGTGCGGCGGGGAACCCCATGATCTACGGGACCTGGATCGTCTTCATCCCCTTGCTGCTGCTGGAAGGGTTTTTCGCGGCCTCGGAGATCTCCCTGGTCTCGGCCAACCGCCGCCGTCTGCATCATCGCGCCGAAGAAGGCCACCGGGGGGCCAAGATGGCCCTGAAGCTCCTGTCCCGCCCGGAATACCTGCTGGCCACCACGCTGCTGGGGGCGTACATGTCGGCCGCGGCCAACACCATTCTCATGACCATGCTCCTGCTGGACAGGCTGGGGCATGGCGGGGAACTGCCGGCTATACTGGCGCTGCCGCCCCTGTTGCTCGTCCTGGGGGAGATCATTCCGAAATCCATCGGCCGGCAGCAGGCCACGGTGCTGGCGGAAAAGCTGGCGCCGCCCCTCTGGGTGGCCTCCTGGATCATCTATCCCATTACCCTGATCTTTGCGGGGGGCAGCCGGCTCCTGCTCTTTTTCACCGGAGTCAGGAAGACCGGCCAGCTCCCCTTCATCACCCGGGAAGACCTGAGGCTGGTAGTGGAGAAGAGCGGCCCGGAAGTGGACCTGGAACGCAAAGAGCGCATTTTCATTCACCGCATCCTGCAGTTTTCCCTGCGCACCGTCAAGGAAGTGATGGTGCCGCTGATCCGGGTGACGGCAATTCCGGACACCCTGACCTTGGGGCAGGCCGTGGCGGAATTTCGCGCTTCCCGCTTTTCCCGGCTGCCGGTCTACCATCGCCGCATTGACAACCTCATCGGCGTGGTGCATGATTTCGACCTCTTGGGCGAGGATGGCCCGGAGCGCCCCCTCCGGGCCTTCATGCGCCCCGTCCACTATGTGCCGGAGCTCAAAAAGATTGACCGGCTGCTGGCGGCCATGCAGCGCCAGGGGACTCACCTGGCGGTGGTGGTGGATGAATACGGCGGCGCGGTCGGCATTGTCACCATTGAAGACCTCCTGGAAGAGATCGTGGGGGAAATCACCGATGAATTTGACCAGGAGGTGGCGCCCTTCAAGAAGCTGGGTGAGGGCCATTATATGATCAGCGCTCGCACGGAAATCAAGGTCTTAAATGAACTCCTGCACCTGGGCCTGCCCGGCGGGGACTACGAAACCCTGGCCGGATTCCTCATCTCCGAAATGGGGGACTTGCCCCGGGCCGGGGAACACCTGCAATACCGCAATCTCAAGTTCACCGTGCGCCAGGCCGAGACCAGGGCCGTGAAGGAGGTGGAACTCTTTGTCAAACCCATCCCAAAGTGAATGGTGGGCCTTTTTTGACTGTTTCGCCGGGGTGAGCGGCGATATGACCCTGGGAGCCCTCATCGACCTGGGGCTGCCGGTCGCCGAACTTCAGGACCTGCTTCCGGCCCTAGGGCTGGCCGACGTGTCGCTTGCGGCCCGTCAAGTCACGAAAGAGCACCTCACCGGCATCCAGGTGGAGATCAAGTCGAAAGACCTGCAGCCAGCCCGCACCTACCGGGAAATCCGCGATTTGATCTCCGGGGCGCCCTTGACCGAAGCGGTCAAAGCCCGGAGTCTGACGATGTTCCGCCTCTTGGGGGAAGTGGAGGCCCGCATTCACGGCCAGCCCCTGGACACGGTGCACTTCCATGAACTGGGAGCCCTGGACACCATCGTGGACGTGGTGGGAGTGGCGTTCGGGGTGGAGCGCCTGGGAATTTCCCGGGTCTTTTGCAGTCCCCTGCCCATGGGTTGGGGGATGATCGCCGCGGGCCACGGTCGGCTGCCCAACCCGGCCCCCGCCGCCCTCGAGCTCTTGAAAGGCCTGCCGGTGTACGGCACCGATTTGCCCGGGGAGTTGGTGACCCCCACCGGGGCCGTGATCCTCAAGGCGTTACAGGCCGAGTGCGAGCCCTGTCCGCCTCTGACCCTGGAGCGCATCGGCTACGGCGCCGGCAGCCGGGACCTGCCGGGGCACCCCAATCTCCTGCGCCTCTACCTGGGCGCGCCCCTCACCGCCATCCCGGGCCTGCGGGAGACGGTCCTGGTCCTGGAAACCCACCTAGACGACATGAACCCCGAGTGGTACGAGCCGCTCATGACCGGGCTCTTTGCGGCCGGGGCCCTGGACGTGGCCCTGAGCCCCATTCAGATGAAAAAGAGCCGCCCCGGGGTGCGCCTGACCGTCATTGCGCCCCCGGCGGCCAAGGAAGGGCTGCTGGCCCGGATCTTCACCGATTCCACCACCCTGGGGGTGAGGATCATGGAAGTGGAGCGGGTCACGGCCCGGCGCTGGTCCGAGACCATGGACACGCCCTGCGGTCCGCTCCAGGTGAAGGTGATGGAATACGGCGGCCGGCGACGGGTCCTGCCGGAGTACGAGGCCTGCCGCCGGATGGCCGAAGAGCAGGGAGTGCCCCTGATCGAGATTTACCGGCTGATTCCCCGGGAGTAAGGGAAGGGATCGCGACGGGCTGCACCTGGTCTCCCCCACCTGCCACCAGCCGCGCCGCGCCTAACTACGTGCTGACCTGTGTATCGCTTCATAATTACTATGACAGCTAAAAACACGGTTTTTTTACCCCCGCTTTTCTAAAGGGGGGATTAGATAACCGCTTCATAATCCTCCTTTAGCACAGGGGGACTTTAAGGCTTCTCAGCCGAAGGGTAGGTTGATTTTTTGTCATGCTTTTCATGAAGCATAACACTGGCAGGAAATAGCGGGCCGCGGCGCGCGGTTCAGGCGTTGACGTCCTTCCAGCCCTTGGCCAGGTGGTTGAAGACAAACAAGGCGATGGCTGCCAGGATGCCGGCGATGGCAAAGGGTGTCCACACGCGGCTAGGATCGTACCTCTCCCAGAGGAGTCGAGTCACTTCCATAGGGCTTTCGCCCAGCATCGCCGTCAACCGGGCGAAGGCCTGGGAGCGGTCCGGCAGAGCCTGCACGTGCAGCACTTCGGCCATATATCGCAAAGCCAGCCCGGCCTTTTCGCCGGCGCGGGCATAGATCTGTCCGCCGAGAAAAGACCCGTAGCCCCAGCCGATGGCCAGGGGGATATTGGCATACCCCATGTACAGCGCCTTCTTGTCCGCCGGCGCAATTACTCCCAGGTATTCATACATCTTGGGGGAGCACATCATCTCTCCTAAAGAGAAACACGCGATTCCGGCCAGGCAGGTATAGATGGTCATGGTCGAGCCGGCGGCGTAGACCCCCAGGCTGGCGAGGACAAAGCCGAAAAACATCGAGGAGAGTCGCCGCATCCGTCTATTGGCGTACCAGGATAACGGCGCCACGAAGAGGATGATCAAAAACGGATTGAAGTTGATCACCCACTCCTGGGCGATCTGGGGGCCCCGGGACACATCCCGGGAAAGCATGAACTGCGGCAGGTGGCGGGCCAGGGCGGCACTGTCGACCCAGTCCACGATGAAATTGGGCAGCATGTCCCAGAGCTGCATCAGCACCGCCCAGAAAACTGACATGATGAGCATGAAGGCTATCAGCCGGCTGTTGAGCAGCTCCCGAGCGGTGGTAGCCGCCACCTGCCAGACCCCGGTAGATTTGTCGGCCCCTGAATCGACTTCCCGGTAGGAGAGCAGCGTCAGCAGGTTCAAACTAACCAGGACGGCGCAGCCGTAAAAGACGGTGGGCCAGGAGTAGCCGCACAAAAAATGCGCCAGGGGGGGACCCAGGAAACCGCCGATGTTGACCACCATATAAAAAATTCCCCACCCCACCCCGGAGGTTTTGTGCGTCAGCGTCTTGACAAAGGTGCCCTGCACGGGCGGCTTGAAGACCGCAGTGCCTGCGGCCAGCAGCAGGCAGCCGGCAAAGAACGGCCAGAAGTCGCGCTGGGTGGCCATCATCACGTAGCCAAGCCCCTTTAACAGGATGGCCAGCACAACTTGCCTCTTATACCCGTAACGGTCGGCAAATCCCCCCGTGAACACCGGCAGGGCCGACTGTACGAGGGCCCACCACATGAAGATGAATCCCTTGTCGCTCTGGGTAAAGTGCAGCCCGCCGATTTCGTCAGCCTGGGCAATATAGATCGGGATGACGACCCGTACGCCATAGTAGGCGAGCCGCTCGATCATCTCCATGAGGTTGGCCACCCAGAAAGGCCACGTCAGTCTTTTTGTCTGCTCCCAGAAGGACGACTTATCCGGCCGAGCCACCGCTGCTTGAGTATCCACGGGTTTCACGATGGAGAATTTTCCAGGTTATCGGGGAATTATCTATCTTAGGATAAGCGGCGCATATCTGCAATTTTAAAGAGTCAGATATCTCGGCAAGTGGAACTATTCCCGGCGACCATTGTAGGGGCGGTGAGCGCACCGCCCCTACGAACCTTTACCTGTGTTTGACTAACCCATCGGAGATGAGCCGGTTAATCCGAGAGATTCAGGCCGGAGGTGGGCGGCAGGGAAGGAGGGAAACTCTTCGGCTTGAGGAGACTTGGGGATCTTAGGGCGCGAAATGTGGGATTTCGGAAGGAAAAATCAGGGGTTCCCTGATTGTCTTAGAAATCTAAAAACTTAAAATTCAAGTTAATTTTATTATCATTGCGCCCGCAGTTTAACTTTCACCCAAGGAGTGCGGTCATGCGGATCGGGGAGATGAGATGCATGGGGGTCCAGGTATGGCCTCCCCAATGGTCGAGTTCCAACCAGGCCGTCAGACAAGAGGCGATCTTGACGGACGTCAGGACCATTATTGGGACGGACCTCTTAAGAATCGACGTCGATCATAACGGCATACCCCACCTGGGAATCTTGTTGGCGGAAAAAGGCAGCCGCGATTCCCTTTACCACAAACTGAAAGAGAATGTTGGCATACGGGTGGCCGAGATACCTGATTTAGAGGTAGAGGTTGACCAGGAGGCGGCCGGCTTGCGTGCAGTCATGGGCTGATGATACCAAGCGGTTGGTCTGCGTCGCGGTAGGATGGGCTTTGCCCACTCTACCTGATGCTCTCTCAAGATGGAGCCCCGCGGGAGACTCATGTGCCGGGCTCCAGCTTACAGCAATTTTTCCTTCACCAGGTATTCCATCGAGCGTTGGGCATAGGTCGCCATGGTGCTGATCATCCAGGTGAGGTGGGACTGGATATCGGCAAGCATGTTGGAGTCCGCCATCCCGATAAGCCCCGTCATCACGGTGCGCAGCCGGATCATGTCGGGGTCGCCGATCTGCACCTGGGCCAGATTGATCTCCTGTTCCAGGCCCCGGAAAAAGTCCACCAGGACCCGGACCGCGCCTTCCCGTTCCTGCCCTTCCATCTGCATCACGGTGTTGAGCAGGCGGGAGGCGAGCAGGAGTTCCGCTTTGACCCGGTCGGCGAAATGGAAAACCAGGATGGCTTCTCGCCGGTTGGCCGGAAAGCCTTCAGCCATATCGTCACCTCCTGAGAGTTTACCGCTTCCTTCTTACCATATCTCGTAAGCGGCCACAACTCCCACCCCGGGCCGCGCCCGGGGCGGCTACCCCGGGCGTCCTGACTTACACCGTGGAATTCTTGGAAAATCTGTCAGGCCTGGGCGTGAAGTCGGGTCTGGCGGGGATGTTTTGCTTTTTCATTTTTTCCAGCAGGGTGGTGCGGTTGAGATGGAGGAGTTGCGCCGCCTGGCTTTTCACCCAGTTGCTTTGGCGCAAGGCTTTGAGAATCAGGTTCCGTTCGAAGGCCTGCACCGCGTCGGTGAAATGGATGCCTTGGTCCGGGAAACCTCCCGCCTCCTCTTTCAGGGGAAGGATGAGGCTCTGGAATCTCTCGGGCAGGTCGGCCAGTTCAATGATCTCGCCTTCCGTCAGGATGACCAGGCGTTCGACGAGGTTTTCCAGCTCTCTGACGTTCCCGGGCCAGGGGTACTTCAGGAGGAGTTCCTGGGCTGCGGGACTGAGGCGTTTGAGGGGTTTTTTCTTGGTGCGGCTAAACAGTTGCAGGAAATGGTGCAACAGCAACGGAATATCGGTGACCCGGTCCCGGAGTGGCGGCACCTGAATGGGGATGACATTGAGCCGATAGAAGAGATCTTCCCGGAACTTGTTCTGACGTACCATATCCTCCAGGTTTCGATTGGTGGCGGCGATCACCCGGATATCCACCCGGATGGTCTTGATGCCGCCGATTCTTTCGAAGGAGTGGTTCTGCAGAACCCGGAGAATCTTCACCTGGAGGCCGGGACTCATCTCGGAAATTTCGTCTAGAAAGATGGTGCCGCCGTTGGCCTGCTCGAAGCGGCCGATGCGGGTGCGCACCGCATGGGTGAAGGCGCCCCGTTCGTGCCCAAAAAGCTCGCTCTCCAACAATTCTTCGGGAATGGCGGCGCAGTTGACCGGAATCAGGGGCCCATCCCGACGGAAGCTGTTATAATGGATGGCATGGGCGATGAGTTCCTTGCCGGTGCCGGATTCGCCCAGGATCAAGACGCTGCTGTCGGTATCCGCCACCTTGCGGATCAGGTCGAAGACCCGGAGGATGGCCTCGCTGTTCCCCACCATGTTGGCGAAGCCGTAGCGCCGGTGCAGCTGTTTCTTGAGATGCAGATTCTCCCATTTCAGGCGGCGGTGCTCCAGGGCCCGGGCCACCACCAGGCGGAGTTCAGTGGGATCCACGGGTTTGGTAAAGTAATCATAAGCCCCCTGGCGGATGGCGGCCACCGCGTTGGCGATGGTGCCGTAGCCGGTGATGATGATACAGGGTACCCCGGGCTGTTCGCTGACCAGATAATTCAGCAGTCCCATGCCGTCGAGGCCCGGTAAGGCCAGATCGCTCAGCACGAGATCAAAGGCCTGCTCTTTCAAGAGGGACAAACCGCTTTCTCCGTCTGCTGCGGCGGTCACCTCATACCCGGCGGCCTCCAAAATTTCTGTGAGACTCTGGCGCAGGGCCGAATCATCATCCACCACCAGGATGGAGGCGTTATCCTGTTTCATGAGAGATCTCCCCCGGTGGTTAAGAGATACAACAAAGTGCTCCTTGTGTCAATAAAATGACATAGCTCAAACTCTGACATTGCAATGCATGTAGGAAAATGATTGACTTCGAAAAATTAATCTGGTTATGCTTGAATAACCTTCGCCTGAGGAGAACCGGTGCTTCCTACTCTAGCTGTCATTTTGTGGGCTTATGGGATGTACGCTCTGGTTTCCTTTCTTTTCCAGCGTAAGGGCGGGCAGCTGCGCGGCCGCAGCCGTTGGTGCCGGCTAACCTGGCTCACCGTGGTGGTCAGCGTCACGGCCGGAGTGGGGCTTATTCTCTGGTGTTGGGTTGCCCCCGGCAAGAATGATCAACGCCTGAAACTTGCCGGGTTCCTGGGGACCGTGTACGCCGAGGGTTGGCCGGACCGGGTGGATCGCCAGGAATATCCGCCGGTCAAAGGTCAGAACCAGGGGGCGGACGAAAAACCGGTCTATGCCTTGCTCCATCCGGAGACGCCGGCCAGCCAGGTAGAGCCGGGGAAAAAGCTCCCCAAGCCCCGGCCGAGCCGGGCGGTGAAAACGGGCCAAGGACCCGGCGCCGCGGATAAGGTCGGCAAATCCGCCAGAGCCGCCAAAGCCCCGGCCCCCCACTTGAAGAAAGACCAAGCAGCTGCCAAGAGCCGCGCCAAGAAAAAGAAACGTTCCACCGCCACGGCAAGCAAAAAGGCCGACGCCGGTTAGAGCCGCATGAGCTGCGGCCCGGTGTCGGGTCAACCCGCATCCCCTGTGATCTTTCACTTGCCTAAATACCTGCAAATTTTTACCTCCAAGACCTGGAGACGGGAGCCTCGGTTGCTCCTGCTCCCATCAGGGTAACCGTTGCCCCAGGGCCCAGCCACCCAAACGGGAAAGATCGCCCGGGCCGCGGGGACGGTGAGCCTGGCGGTCTTCGCCAGCCGTATTCTGGGTCTGGTGCGGGAACAGGTCTTTGCCGGTCTCTTTGGCGCCGGTTATGCCTTTGACGCCTTCATCGTCGCCTTCCGGATTCCCAACCTGCTGCGCGACCTGTTTGCCGAAGGGGCCCTGAGCTCCGCCTTCGTCACGGTCTTCACCGATTACGAGCAGCGGCAGGGCGCCGAGTCCACCTGGCGGCTGGCCAACAACGTCATCTTTTGCTTCTCGTCGTTCCTCAGCCTGCTGGTGCTGCTGGGCATGTTCCTGGCCCCCCATATCGTGGGAATCATGGCCCCGGATTTCGGGGCAATCCCGGGAAAGCTGGAGCTTACCACCCTGATGGCCAGGATCATGTTCCCCTTTCTGATCCTGGTGTCCCTGGCGGCCCTGGCCATGGGGATCCTCAACACCAAGGGCAAATTCTTTGTTCCGTCCCTGTCCTCCAGTTTTTTTAACCTGGGCTCCGTCGTCGTCGGCGTGGGTCTGAGCCTCATAGTCCCCCGGTTCGGGGTGGCACCCATCGTCGGTATGGCCTGGGGGGCGCTCGTCGGCGGGCTCCTGCAACTGATGGTGCAGTTGCCGCTGTTGTGGCGGGTGGGGTTTAAGCTCCAGTGGGTCCTGGACTTTAAGGAACCGGGACTGGGGCGCATCATCAAGTTGATGCTCCCCGCGGTGGTGGGCCTGTCCGCCACGCAGATCAACGTCTTTATCAATACCTTCTATGCTTCCAGCTGCCCCCAGGGCAGCATTTCCTGGCTCAGCTACGCTTACCGGCTGTTCCACCTGCCCATGGGCCTGTTCGGCGTGGCCCTGATGGTGGCCATCATGCCGGTGGTCTCCCGCCATGCGGCCAACCGGGATCTGGGCGCCCTCCGGGAAGCCCTGGAATCGTCCCTGTCCCTGTCCTTCCTGGTCACCCTGCCCGCGGCCTGCGGGTTGATCTTCCTGGCCCAGCCCATTATTGCCCTCATTTATCAACACGGCCACTTCACCGGTCTGGACACCCGGCAGACGGCCGCGGCCCTGGCGCTGTACTCCCTGGGGCTCACGGCTTTTGCCGGGGTCAAGATCATGGTGCCGGTCTATTATGCCCTGGACGACACCCGCATCCCGGTGTTGGGGTCCTTCGTGACCGTAGCCGCCAACCTGGTCTTAATCAATCTCACTCTGGCACCCCTGCAGCACCGGGCCATCGCCTTGTCCACCTCTTTGAGCATGATTCTCAACTTTCTCTTCCTCGCCGCGGTGCTCTATCGCAAACTGGCGGGTTATCAGGTGCGCAGCCTCACGCTCAAGCTGGTCAAGGTGACCGGGGCCAGCCTGATCATGGGTCTGGCCGTTGCCTGGCTCTATCCTCACGTTACCGCGCGGTTGGGGTCCGGCCTGGGTGGCCGCATCCTGGGCCTGGGCGGAGTGATCGGCCTGGGTATCGGCCTTTATGTGATTATGGTGTCACGATTGCAGATACCGGAATTCCAGGAATTCATGCAACATGTCCGAAGCAAACTTACCCGCTAAAAGATAGGAGAACGCCGCGGCCTACCGTTTTCTCCGTGATTTCGGGTTTACGGTTTACTGCCGCAGCTTTAAAGGAGGAGGATTTCTATGGACCCGGCTGAGAAGATCGGCCCGATCTTGAAGCTTCTGGATGAGCATTACCGGGACGCCCATGTCACCCTGGATTTCACCAATCCCCTGCAGTTGCTGGTGGCCACGGTGCTCTCCGCCCAGTGCACCGATGTCCGGGTCAACCAGGTGACCCCGGCCATTTTCAAAAAATATCCCACCGCGGCGGACTATGCCGACGCCCGGCTGGAGGAGTTGGAACAGGCCATCTATACCACCGGTTTTTACCACCAAAAGGCCAAGAGCATCAAGGCCATCTGCCAGGCCCTGGTGGCGCAGTTCGACGGCCGGGTGCCCGCGGCCCTGGATGACCTGGTGAAGCTGCCGGGGATCGGCCGCAAGACGGCCAACGTCATCCTGGGCAACGCCTTCGACACCCCGGGCCTCGTGGTGGACACTCACATGGGCCGCGTGTCCCAGCGTCTGGGGCTCACCCGGCAGCTGGACCCGGTGAAGATCGAGTTCGACCTCATGCCCCTGGTGCCGAAGGAGCGCTGGGTGAAATTTTCCCACCAGATGATCTGGCACGGCCGCCAAATCTGCACCGCCAAGAAGCCCGATTGTCCTCACTGCCCCCTGTTGCCCTATTGCGATTACGGACAAAAGGCCACGGGCCGGGCTGCTTGACATGAGGCGCGAATCATGGCATAAACCGAAAAACAAGGGATGAGGGGGAGGTCGTAACTATGCAGAGGCAATGGCGACTCAAGCTGGCGGCGGTGCTCCTGACCATGACGATGGCGGTGGGCTGTGCCGCCACCGTACTCATGGGGCTGGGGGGCCTGGCGGCCCTGGGGACGTATAAATGGGTGGAAGGCACCATGGAGAAGGACTATCCGCGGCCTATGCAGGAGACTTACAACGCCGCCCTGGAAGCCGCCAAGACGCTGAAATTGAGGATCACCGCGCAGCAATACACCCCTTCGGAATCGCATATCGATGCGTTGACCCAGGACAACACCACGGTCAAGGTGGACCTGATCGCCCGGCCCAACAATATCACCACGGTCAAGATCCGCTTCGGCATGATGGGCAACGCCGACTGGTCGGCCTACTACCACCGCCAGATCATGAAGATCATGCATATCCCTGACCAGCCGTAAAAGCAAAACTCAGGCTGGCGGAGAGCAGGGTAGGGGAGGTGTCATCCCCTGGGCCCAAGGCGCTGCATGAGAAGGCCGGAAGGCGATCCTTCCGGCCTTTTTTTTAAAATTGATACTAAGCTGGCATCAAAGAAGTGAGCGCAATGGCAAGAACCTGATTTATTCCACCTCCTGTCTTTCTGTTGTCATAACCGGAGCTAAGCTTACCATCGCTTCAATCGGGATCAGATTATATCCGACTTCGAGGGATAAACTTAAATGCCGGCAGGGTCTGAGATGCGGCTATGATAACCATATCGAATCGTTATTATTGCTATTAAATTTGCTCATATTTAGCAGAACCTGATACTCTTTGCCTGAATACATGCACCGGCTCCAAATGCCCTGGCCATATATTCAAACTGAGGCATGATTTTTGATAAGAAGTCTGAGTCATCTCAGGGGAGTAAGATTTTCTCAACTATGATATCCTCCTTCTCAAGAGATAATCGGCATGGGATCGTGTTTAACCGGTGAGGGGAATACCAGAGTTTATTCTTAGGCATGAGAAATACTGGCCTGCCCGGTGGCATAGGCAGTCAAAATAACCTATTTTTTAAATAATATTAAATAGTAATCCCATTGATGTATAGAACTAAAGATATCGTGCTGTTGCTGGTGGTCTTCAGCAGTATGGTGGCAGGGGTGGCCTGGCCCGCCGAGACCCGTTTTTTAGGCGCCTACCTGTCGTGGATCCTGATGGGTTTGTTGTTTCTGGCCTTCTTGAAGGTGTTTCCGCCGACCATCTGGGAGACCCTGCGGCGCTATCCCATAAAGCTAGCCATGTTAATCCTGGCCAAGTTGATCGTGCTGCCCTGCATCATTTACCTGGCGGTGGCAAAACTTATCCCGGCCTACGCCCTGGGTGTGCTCCTCCTGGCCGGGGTCTCCACGGGTTTGTCGGCCTCCTTTCTTGCCGGTTTGGTCGGGGCCAGCATTCCGCTAGTAATGGCCATGACCGTGGTGACCACTTTGTTGTTGCCGGTAACCCTGCCGCTGATCGTCAAAGTCCTGATTGGCCGGGAACTGCATTTCGACCTGGTGGGCCTGGCCGGATTATTGGCGGCCATGATCTTCGTGCCTTTTCTCACCTCGTGGCTCTTCCGGCGAGTCTCGCCGAAGCTATCGGACTGGGTGGAGGAGCACTCCTACCCCATCTCCCTGGTCCTGTTCGCGGCCATGAACCTGGGCGCCTTTGGTCTCTATGCGCCGTTCTTGAGAGCGCATCAGGCTCAGGTAGTTTTCGCCGTGTTGGTGGGCTTCGGTCTCACGGCGTTTCTGGCGAGCACCGGGATGATCCTGTTCCGGTCCAGCCCACCACCCGAAAGGATCGCGGCGGCCGGGGCTTTGGGCTGGATCAATAATGTCCTGATCATTGTTTTAGGCAGTTATTTCAATGATCCCCTCACCTCGGTGATGGCCGCCCTTTATTTGATTCCCTATTATGTCCTGATCATTCCCCTGAGCCATCTGATCCGGACCTTGAGGCATCGACGAGATATCGGCAATCTCCAGCATCATTATTAATCCGGGCAGTTATCCGGTGCCCCGGCTATAAACGACTTCGGGGCGGTTTTTCATCCCGCCCCGCGCATGGTCAAAGAGGGGGGCGTCATTATCACTTGCACTCCGGCATGGGAAGGTATTGGCCCGCCGCACCCAAATCTGCTCGGCCATGCTGCCCGTCGGACCAACTGAGAGGGGACAAGGGGCGCCATGATCCAACTGGCCGTCATCGCCGATGATCTGACCGGAGCTGCCGACACGGCCATCCAGTTTAGGCGTATCAGTGCGCCCGTCCTCCTGGTTTCCCATCGACACCTGTCATCTCTCGGTCTGGAATGCCCCGGCGCGACCCTGGCGGTCTATACCGACTCCCGCCATTTGTCCCCAGCCGCAGCCGCCGCTCGGGTGCGCCGGGCCGGGTTGTCCGTCAAGGAGCTGGCGCCGCGTGTGGTCTTCAAGAAAATCGATTCCTGCCTGCGGGGCAATATCGGGGCCGAGGTGGAGGCGCTGATGGACTTGCTGGGCTGTGAATGCGCCTTCATCGCCCCTGCCTTTCCGGCTCAAGGACGTACAACCCTCCATGATATCCATTTCGTCCGGGGTGTTCCGTTGGCCGCGAGCGAGATAGCCCGCGATCCAGTCAGCCCGATAAGAGACTCCCGGCTTTCCAAGCTGATTGCCCTTCAGAGCCGGTACCCCGTAGGGCGGATCGATGTGACGGAGTTCGACGGTGGGCTCGGGCGACTGCAGGAGGCCACAGACAATCTGTTGCGGCAGGGGCGGCGCGTGATTGTCTTCGATGCGACCAGTCAGCAGCATCTTGACATCATCGCCTGCCTGGCACGCGACCACTTCCCGAGGACCCTGCTCACCGGGTCGGCCGGGCTGGCCCTGGCGCTGGCTCAGTGCCTGCCTGCCTGGAAGGAGTCGCTGCCGCGCAGCGGTTACCTGGCGGGTCATCGTGTGCTCTTCGTATGCGGGTCCGGTTCCGACGTGCTTAGAGAGCAGGTTGAAGCGCTGGTGAAACAGGCCGGCGTGCCGCGCCAGGTCCTGGATCCAGGTCTCGCGGTCGACGGGCGTAACGAGTTGGCTGGCGTAGGCACGGATTTGTCCGCGGGAGCCGTGATCCTCCAGCTTGCTCCCGTCGTAGCCGAAGGTTCCAATGGTTCCAGGGTATCAACAGACCTGGCCTCCCGCGCGCTAGCGGTTGTGGCCGCCGAAGCGATCCGGCGTCACCGGCCGGAGGCTCTTTTCCTCTGCGGCGGGGATACGGCCGCGCAGGTTCTTGACGCCGTCAGGGCCACCGGGGTTTGGTTGCAATCGGAAATCCTGCCGGGGTTGGTCCAGGGGAAAATAAAGGGCGGTGACTGCGACGGTCTAGCGGTGGTGACCAAGGCCGGTGCGTTGGGTGAATGCGACGCTCTAGTGCGACTGTATGCCATCTTGACTGGGAAGGTGCTTGTCAATGAGTACTCCTCGTAAGAAGCCCCTCCTGGGAATCTCCATGGGAGACCCGGGCGGCATCGGTCCCGAAATCTGCGCCAAGGCTCTGAACGATCCAGACATCTACCGAATCAGCCGCCCTCTGGTGGTAGGCGACGGCGATGTCATGGCCGATGCGATTCGGTTCTGTCGATTGCCGGTCTCGATCCGCCGCTGTGATCAACCGGAGGCGGGCCTGTACGTCTTCGGGACCATCGATGTACTGGATCTAAAAAACCTGGCATCGGGCCGCCTGCGGCACAAGCAGGTGACCGCAGAGCAGGGCAGGGCAGCCTTTGAATACGTGACCAAGGTGATCGAGCTGGCCATGGATGGTCGGATCGATGCCACGGTTACCGCCCCAATCAACAAGGCAGCCATCAACGCCGCCGGGTATCACTATGCGGGGCACACTGAGATCTACGCGCAATTCACCGGCACACGTGATTACACCATGATGCTTGCAGACGGCAACTTCCGCGTGGCTCACGTCTCCACCCACGTGGCACTGAGGAAGGCCTGCGATCTGGTCAGCAAGGCCCGGATTGGCAAGGTAATCGAGTTGGCCTACCGAACCCTGCTGCAACTGGGGATAGCGTCCCCGCGCCTTGCAGTTGCGGGTCTGAACCCGCACTGCGGCGAGGGTGGCCTGTTTGGTACAGAGGACGACCAGGAAATCGCCCCTGCGGTGGTCGAAGCTAGAGCAGCCGGAATCAACGCCGAAGGCCCGCTGCCGGCCGATACGGTCTTCTCCAAGATGCTCGGTGGCAGGTACGACCTGGTGGTGGTGATGTACCACGATCAGGGCCACATCCCGACCAAGCTCCTGGGGTTTAAGTACGACGACAAAACCGATACCTGGGGGAGCTTGGCCGGAGTCAACGTGACCCTGGGGCTGCCCATCGTCCGCACCTCGGTGGATCACGGCACAGCTTTTGACAAAGCGGGTGAAGGACGCGCCAATCCTCAGTCCATGATCGAGGCCATCCGCCTTGCAGCCCGGCTGGCCGGTCGCGGCACAGAGGATTTTTAAGCTGCGCCTATGAACAGCAACTGCGCAAGAAAGCAGGACTGAGATATAAGCCGCTTATGCTAGTCGTTCTCATATCGGGGGATAACGTATGGACCTTCCGGGATGACGGCGATAGAGGTCCCGGAAGGCTCGACGATTCCCCGGATGAAGTCGAGCGGTGAGATGCCGTCATCCGGGCAATAGATACCAGTCAGCGACCTGTCAACTTCTGACAGCCTATCCGAAAAAAGGTGGATTTCGCCAATCTCCATAGGCTTAAGCTGCATTTCGGTCTGCCATTCGTCAATGGAAGCCCTGGACTTATGCAGAAGCGACTCCCGAAAGCCTCTGACCCCAAGCTGCCTCAGCAGTCGTTGAGCCTTGACGTATTCTTTGGAGCCCATCCCTTCGGAACATTCAGAGAAGATAACGATATTGCCACCGGGCTCGATCATTGGCATGGCTCCGACCATGCCTTTGATAGTCTGGTAGTAAGTCTTGTCCAGGGGATAGCCGCCTCCACTGGTTATAACGGTCCGGTATCTGGTGTGCACGGGTATCTCGGCATAGCGGCGCATGTAAGCAACCGCCCCCAGATGGCTTGCCTCGATTTCTCCGAAGTTGACATATGAGAGATTCCGTTGGTCATCTATGACCGCATTCACGGCAAGCACCCGGCCAAGCATGCGGACAACTTCTGTAAGCTCTTCGTGGAGCGGGTTACCCTCAAGAATGCAGTTGGCTGACCTGGGGTGTTCGATAAAACCGGCAGTATGAAATGTGGTAATGGTGTCCTGGTGGGCGATCCCGGGAGCCACCATTTTCCTGCCGCCGGAGTAGCCAGCCATGAAATGCGGTTCAACCAGTCCCGTTGCAATTTTTACATCTGCTTCGACGAAACGACGGTCGAGCTTGACAGGTGTGCCCCTCGATGTATTTCCAAGATAAGCGTGGTCCTCGTCATTTCGGGCGAAATGATTCACTACGTTGACCGTCTCGAGCACCCAATCGCTTCCGACCAGTTCGCGCAGTTCTTCCCCCTCATTCGATCTGTGTAAACCGGTTGCCACGAGCACGGTTATCGCATTGGGTTCAATCCCCGCCTGGATAAGCTCCCTAATGAGTGGCGTCAGAATCACGGAATTCGGCACCGGCCGCGTGATATCGCAGATGAGGATGCAAGCGGTCCGGCGACCTGCAGCCTCCTCGGCCAGCGGACCGCACGCGACAGGATCGGCCAGAGCTTTGAGAACAGCTCCTGCAGGATCAGCCAGAATGGGCATCGTGGGTTTTTCGATTACCGCAAGGTCCCAAGAGTCAGGAAAATCAATAAACAATCCGGCTCTGCCGTAATTCATCTTTACCCGCATGTACCAACCTCCGCGACTTTGGAACCAGACCAGCGGCTGATCTTGCCTTATGCCACATTGTAAATCATTCCGAGGAACAAAGGAATTCCCCTCTATCCCTTATTGACCAGCAAACAGATCACATCCATGACATTCGTGCGGGTCGGACCGGTTATCAAGAGATCTTCCAACTCGTTAAAAAAATTATATGAGTCGTTGTTCAAAAGATACTCTTGGGGGTTGATTCCCTTCTGCCATGCCCTTTGGCAGGTGTCGCCATCCGCAAACGCCCCTGCTGCATCTGTCGGTCCGTCTGATCCGTCAGTTCCCGCACTGAGTATGGCAATCTGAGGCCATCCCTCGATGGTGAGCGCTGCCGCGAGGGCCAACTCCTGATTTCGCCCCCCCTTCCCACCGCCGCGCATGGTAACCGTTGTCTCGCCTCCAGCTAGAATACATGCTGGTGGGGAGACAGGATGACCCGAAGCAACGATCTCTTTGCCGACGGCGGCAAAAAAGTGGGCGATTTCCCGAGCCTCGCCCTGAATAAAGGACGAGAGAATCAGGGTGTTGTACCCGAGTTGTTCCGCTTTCTGCGCCGAAGCAAGCAGTGCTGAGCGGTTGCTGCCGACTATCAGGTTTTGAACCCTCTGGAAAACAGGATCTCCCGCCTTTGGAGTCTCCTCGATCAATCCTTGAGCTCCATCGCGCAGCAGCTTGAGCACAGAAGGAGGCAACTTTTCCGACAGCGCATATCGTTCAACAATCTGGATACAATCGGAAAAAGTGCTCGAATCGGGAACTGTGGGACCGGAGGCGATCACATCAAGGGTATCGCCGACCACGTCCGAAAGAAACAGCGAAATGAGTGTTGCAGGATAGGCTATTCTAGCCAGCTGTCCACCTTTGCAGACAGACAAGTGCTTACGTAGAGCATTGAGCTCGAAAATAGTTGCCCCGCAATCGAGGAGAAGCCGGGTCGTTTGCTGTTTTTCACTTAATTCGAGGGGAGCCCGGGGGGCAGGAGAAAGAGCGCTCCCCCCGCCCGAGAACGCACACAGAACCAAGTCTTCTGCCGTGCACTCATTCAGGCGATCCAGAATGAATCGTGTAGCTTGCAGCCCCGATTTATCAGGGATGGGGTGCCCTGCTTCCATGACGCGGACTTTTTTCAACGGCATTCCATGATCATACTTGACAGTAATCCAGCCCTTCGTAAGGCGGTCTCCAAGTATCTCCTCCAGGGCCTTTGCCATTGGCGCGGTTCCTTTTCCAAACCCGGTTACGATAATCCTCTTGAAGGAAGCGAGAGGGTATGAGTGCCCACCTACCTTCAGATGATCTCCGGTCAATTGGACATTACGCCTGATCGCCTCTTCCGGATCCACGGCTTTTAGCCCAGCCATATAAATCTCTTCGAGTCTTCTTTTCTTGGTGTCATCCATGGCAAGCCCTTGAGAACGTCATAAACGAGAGTGCAGGCATTGCCAAAAAAATCAGGTCGCAGCCTGCACTCGTTGGGTCGGAATAACCGCGGGGACTTCTCGGCAAACGAATCGCAAACTTCCACCGCCAAGGAGGGGAAGCCGCACGGAGAGTTCTTTCAAAGGGATTGACCCTTTTTGGCGCTCTACACGTCTGCTGAAATGAGCCGCCCAACAGAGAATGGTTGCCCTGATTCCACCGATTACATCCCCAGGTAGGCCTTGCGCACCATGTCGCATTGCAACAGCTCGATGCCAGAGCCCTCCATGACGATGCGGCCAGTCTGCAAGACGTAAGCCCTGTGGCAGACCTGCAAGGCCTCGAACACGTTCTGTTCGACCAGGAGCACGGTGACGCCCTCGGCCGCTATATGTTCCACGGTACGGAAGATCTCGGTAACCAGCTTGGGCATGATGCCCATGGAGGGCTCGTCCAGCATGAGAAGATCGGGCCGGGACATGAGCCCTCGGGCAATCGCCACCTGCTGCTGCTCGCCGCCCGAAAGCGTTCCGGCACGCTGGTCGGCACGCTCTTTGACCCAAGGGAACAACCGCAGGACTGTCTCAAGGCTTTCGGCAATCTGTTCCTTGGAGTTTATGGTGTAGGCTCCGAGCAGCAGGTTGTCCCACACCGACAGGCGCGTAAAAAGCCGCCGTCCCTCTGGCACCAGGGAGATCTTCTTCCTGACGACATCATAGGCAGGATGGCCGGAGATTACTTGGTCGTTCAGGCGGATCTCCCCCTTCATCGGCTTGAGCAGGCCCATGATCGTCTTGAGCAGGGTAGTCTTGCCGGCCCCGTTCGAGCCGATCAGTGAAACGACCTCGCTGTGCTTGACTTCGAACGAGACATCCTGGATGGCCAAAAGCCCCTTGTAGCCAGCGGACAAATTATTGACAGACAGCATCGTACCGATCTCCCAGGTAAGCTCGGATTACCTCGCGGTCTGCCACCACTTCTTTGGGTGAACCCTCTGCGATCTTGCGGCCGGAATTGAGCACTATCACGTGGTCGGAAAGCTCCATTACCGCCTCCATGACATGCTCCACCACGATTATGGTGATACCCCTTGCACGCACTTTGCGGATCAGCTCGATCATCTCCCTCAGTTCCACCGGCGTGAGCCCCGCCATGGACTCGTCCAGCATCAGCAACTCGGGCTCCATCGCCAGGGCCATGGACACTTCGAGCCGTTTCTTGTCGGAAACGCTCAACGCCTGGGCGTTGTAGTTCCGCTTCGCTATCAGGCCCGTGAAGGTCAGCACCTCCTCGGCATTTTCGCGCACGTCCCTCACGCGGACGTGCCGCAGGAAGCCGCCGGTCATGACGTTTTCAAGCACTGTCATGTCGCTGATCACCTGCGCGATCTGGAAGGTGCGCACGGCACCCAGCTTGCCGATCGTGTGCGGTTTCCGGTTGGTGATATCCAAGCCCTTGAAGAGCACCCGGCCCTTGTCCAGGCGGTGGAACCCGGTGATGCAATTGAACAGCGTACTCTTACCGGCGCCGTTGGGACCGATGATGCTTAAGATATGTCCCCCGCTCACCTGGAAAGAGATATCCTCATTGGCCCGCAGCCCGCCAAAATATTTGCTGGCGCCCTGCACGTCCAGCAAGAGCGAAGCGTTCATTTCTCCCTCCGCACCAGCTCGGTGATGGCCCCCCACACGCCGTTGGGCCGATACATCGAGATGACGGTGATAAGGACGCCGTAAATGATCATGTCAAACCCCGTGCCTTTGTAGCCCAGCCATGCCCGGGCATACTCGGAGAACGGGATCAGGATGGCCGCCCCGACCACCGGCCCAAGCACCGTGTTCGCCCCGCCCAGCATAGCCACCAGCACGATTTGGACTGAAATCGCCAGGGTCATCACGCTCGCCGGGTCAATGTAGAGAATATACTGGGCATAGAAAGTCCCGGCCATCGAGGTGAGGAAGGCGCTGATCATGATGGCGTAGAGACGGTAGCGCACTACGTTTACCCCCAGCACCTGTGCGACTTCATGACTCTCTTTGATCGCCCGGAGGTAGTAACCCATCTTGGAAGTGGACACCAGGCGGCAAACCGCCAGGGCGAGCAGCAGGAAGGCCAGTATGATGTAGCAGTAAGGCAGCTTGGTGGAATTGAACATGAAGTTGGCCAGGGACCCTTTCCGCATGGGAATGGTAAGCCCCTCCGCCGCTCCCACCATTTCCCAGTTGTTGAAAGAAATCCGGACGATCTCTGCGAAGGCGATGCTGGCAATGGCGAAGTAATGGCCGCGCAGCTTGGAGCACGGGTAACCGATGGCCGCGGCCATGAGGGAGGAGATAATCCCGCCTGCCACCAGACCGATCCACGGGCTTACATTGAAGGTCAATAGCAGAAAGGAGGAGGTGTAGGCCCCGATCCCGAAAAAGGCCGCCTGTCCGAACGAGAACATGCCCGCATAGCCGCCCATGATATTCCACGCCACTCCGCACATGGCGAAGATGCAGGTGAGGATCATGACATGTTGGCCAAACGGTGCGATCAACAGCGGCAGGAGGATAAGCAACGCCAGCACTGCGCCGCCCACGGTCAATTGTTTGCCGGTTATTTCGCGCATCCCTACCGCCCCCTGAGTCCTTGGGGCATGATCCAGACCGTGATCAGGTACATGAGGAAGACGATTGCCACCTTGTAGGCCGGGTCAAAAATATATCCGCCCATGGTCTGGACGACCCCCACAACGATACCGGCTATGAATGCCCCTTCGATGCTGCCGAACCCGCCCAGGGCCACGATGCAAAAGCAAATCAAACCGAAGGTCCCGCCTACGAAAGGATAAATGTAGTAATGGGTTGCGAGCAGCGCCCCGGCCACCCCCACCAAAGCAGACCCGATGCCGAAAGAAAGCGAGTTGATGCGCTCGGTGTTGATGCCCATGATCAACGCGGCTTCACGGTCCATTTCCACTGCCAGGATGGCCTTGCCAGTGCGGGTATGGCGCAGAAACCAGAAGACCGCGCCGGAGGTCAGGATGCTGCCTATCGAACTGACAACCTTGGGGACGCTGAGAATGATGCCGGAGATGTTCCAGGTGCCGGACAATATCGTATGCCCGATCGAGCGGTAATTCGGGGTCCAGATAAAGGCGGCGAAGTTTGCCAGAAAGATGCTTATGCCGAAGGTCACAACCAGTTGCGCCAGAGGAGGCCCGGTCATCACCTTGCTGATGATGAAACGATAAGTGAACATCCCCAGCAAGAAGAGGGCCGCCGCGTTGAGCGGTATCGAGAACAGTGGATCGACGCCCGCCAGCGTGTAGAGCCAGTAGGAGAGGAACATGCCGATCATGAGGAACTCGCCGTACGCGAAGTTGAGCACGTTCATCACACCCCAGATCAGGGTAAGGCCGATGGCCAACAGCGAATAAACCAGGCCGATGAGCACGCCGTTGACCAGTTGTTGCGCTAATATTTGCATGTGCAAACTCCGGGGCTGGTGTGAGGACAGAGCACACAGGACGGATGACGGAGGACACCGCGCTATGTGCAGAGGATGAAGGACGGATTTTCATCCTTCCGTCCTCCATCATCCGCCATTCGCTTTACTTGCGGCCCTTCCAGGGCGGGAAAGGCCATACTAATTCTCGGCTGGCGGCGTCCCAGGGCCAGACCGTATAATAGTGCTGGTCCTGGATCTGCACCAGCATGGCCTTGGCGTAGATGTTCTGATGGGTCTTGGGATCGAACTTTATTCCCTGCCACGGGTAGATCATCTGGTCGCCCGGGATGTCGGTTTCCCCGAGGGCCTTCACTATTGCTTCAGGGGCGGTGGACTTGGCCCGGCTGATAGCGTCGGCCAGCACGAAGGGCGCCGCGAAACTGCGGGCGGTGTTCTCACCCATGTCGATATTGTATTTCTGTTTGTAGAGCTCGGCCACCTGTCCGACCAGCGGTTTTTTCTTGGCCAGGTCCAGAGCGAAGGTCGAGCGCACCAGGATAAAGTTGCCGTCGGCCTTGACCGAGGGCAGGTAGTCGGACTCGATGTAACCGGCCATGTTGAGGAAGCCTTTGGGCACCACGTTCATTTCCTTGAAGGTCTTGGTAAAGAGGATGGCGTCGGTGATGTAGGCGGCGTGCATAATCACGTCCGGCTTGGCCGCCATGAGCTTGCCCACTTCGCTAGACACGTCGCTCGAGTTCGCCGGGTAAGCAATGTCTGCCACGACCTTGTAACCGAACTCCTTGGCATATTGGCGTTCCTGCTTGCCCACTTCTGACCCGAACTCGGTGTTTTCGTAAAGCAGGCCAATGGTCTTGACCTTCTGGCCCGTCTTCTTCTCCAGATCTTTGAGGAACTCGAACTCGTTGCGAGCCATGGTCCCATCATGGGGCGACACGCGGAAAAAGTATTTGAAGCCACGCTCGGTCAAAGTGGGCGCGGAGGAGTCCGAACACACGTAGGGGATCTTCAACCGCTCGGCGGCCTGACTGGCGGTTTTGGTCACCGCGCTCTGGTAGGCGCCTATCAACGCCACACACTTCTCCTGGGTGATCAGACGTTCCGCCTCCGCCAAGCCGTTCTTGGGGTCGCCCTGCGTGTCTGCGTAAATGATTTGGATCTTGGCGCCTCCCATGTCGGGAATCCCCTCCGTTTTAGCGAAGGGCAGGTTCAGGTCGTACTTGCCGTTGATGATCTGCACCGCCAGGTCGACGCCCCGTTTGCAGTCCATTCCCGTAGCGGCCAGGTTTCCGGTCAGGGGGTAAAGCGCGCCGATCTTGATTACCTTCTCCTGGGCCAGGGCCGGTCCGGCGCACAGCGCCAGAGCCACGGCAAAAACTGCTGATACCATTAAAACCCGTCGCATTTTCATGTTCTTTCCTCCCGTCACAGGACCACGGCTCTTCAGCGCGGCCGCCATTGGATTGAAAGTTTGACACCCCTCAACACCGGGAAACCCTCCTGGCGCCGATCACACACTTTGGGGTGCCAATGAAAACAAGGCTGTGTTCTCATTCAATCTTGAATTTTTGGTGAGCTGGCTAAAACCTACTAGATCAGGCGCTGTTTTTCCACAAAAATCCCCACGGTTTTCTCCATTGTTGCATGAGGCTGCCTCAAAGAAACATGCAAAACTTGAGCTTCCTGATGCCAGGTCCTTGTACAGAGAGGCCCTGATTATGAATAATTATGAATCGCCTTACTTACTTACCGTTTCACTTCGATGTTTGCCCCCTTTTCATAGTATTGAATTAACCCTCCGTGGTCATTATCTCCTTTGCCATCGACCTTCAGCGCCTGCATGATTTCCATCACTGCAGCCGTAAGCGGCAAGGGGACCCCTAGTTCATGCGAGGTGTCCAGCACGTTCTGCAGATCCTTGATGTGAAGATTGATTCTGAATCCGGGATTGAACTTGCGATCCATGACCAAAGGTGCCTTGGCATCGAGGACCGCACTTCCAGCCAGCCCTCCGCGGATGGCCTGATAAACCATTTCCGGTTGGACTCCGGCTTTAGCCGCCAAAACAAGCGCCTCGGACATGGCAGCAATGTTCAGAGCGACAATAACCTGATTTGCCAGTTTAGTTACATTGCCGGCTCCGATATCACCGGTAAGGACTATAGAACTTGCCATGGCCTTCAACACTGGGTAGCACCGGTCAAAGACTTCTTGCCTGCCCCCCACCATGACCGACAGGGTGCCATCTATAGCCTTTGGCTCGCCACCGCTCACCGGTGCATCCAGCATTGCTATGCCTTTCTCATTCAGCTTAGCCGCTATTTCACGGCTTACCAGCGGTGCAATGGAGCTCATGTCGATGACTACGGCCCCCTTTTGGGCACCTTCAATCACTCCACCCTCTCCCAAGACCACTTCTTTTACCTGGGGCGAATCGGGCAACATGGTGATAATAATGTCCACGTGCTCTGCTAAGGCTTTAGGGCCTTCAGAGGCCTCTGCCCCAGCGGCAACAAGCTCATCCACAGCAGCCTTACTTCTGTTAAAAACTACAAGCTGGTAGCCTGCTTTGATGAGATTCTTGCTCATGGGCTTGCCCATGATTCCAAGCCCGATGAAGCCGATTTTTGCCATCATGATTTCTCCTTCGTTCAATGGAAAGTTATAGCTGATAACCGTAACGCTTGACCCAGGCAAGCGACGTCATGGTGTCTGGCTCGGGCACATATTCCAGTCCGATAACCCCCCCGTAGCCTAGCCGGTCGATTTCTTTAAACAGGAATGGGTAATTAATTTCGCCTGTTCCCGGCTGATGCCGACCGGGATTGTCTGCTATCTGGATATGCCCTATCATCTTCTGGTATTTGCGGAGTGTGGCAGTGAGTTCGCCTTCCTCTCGCTGAGCATGATACACGTCGTACTGGATAAAAACATTCGGCATATTTACTTCTTCGATTAATTGTGCCACCTGCTCCGTCCGGTTCAGGAAGAATCCGGGGATGTCAAAGTGATTGATGGCTTCTACCATCAGCGTCAGCTTCGCACCCTGTAACGCTTCGGATACAAATCGAACGTTGGAGACGAGTGTATTCCGGTGTTCCTCGTCGCTATAGCCGGAAACTCTTTTGCCGGCAAGGCAGTTTAGTCGTGGCACGCCAAGCACCTGTGCATAGGCAATCGCTGTGCTCACGCCTACCCTAAACTCCTCCACCCTATCAGGAGATGCGGCTATGCCTCGCTCTCCCGCCCCCCAGTTACCGCAAGGCAGATTGAAAAGCACCTGCTTGAGCCCGTTGGTCGAAAGCTGCTCCTTTATTTGTGCCGCCGGGTAATCGTACGGAAACAGGCACTCTACTGCAGTGAACCCTGCCAAGCGAGCTGCTGCAAAGCGCTCCAGAAATGGTATATCGCTAAAAAGCATCGTCAGATTCGCTGCAAATTTGGGCATTCATGCCTCCTGCTGAAATGTTCGTTCATGCGCAGGCTCGCTTGCCGCCATCCACCGGCTACTGCTCACCAGCTCTTGGCGAATTGAGCGACCGATTCTGTAACTTCATGATCTTCGCTCGGTGCAAGACCACTTATTCCAACTGCCCCAATGATAATGTTGTCCCGGGTCTTTTTCAGATTTCCCCCGGGAAATGCGGTGAACTTTGGGTCGCAGAAGAACCGGATATCCTTTTTCTCTCTAACATGAGGTTACTACAGATAATCGTCCAAAATAACGCGGCCCAAAGGCCGGTTTCAATGGAGCCGCCCAAAGCTGATCCAGCCGCGTAAACTCCCAGCAGCGTTATAATGGCCGCAATGATTCCCAAAAGAAAGACCTCGCCTGGCCCTTATCCAACAAGTTTTTCTGCTACTGTGTAAGTTATGAAAATTCCCGGCGGCTTATTTTCACTCAAGTCGGAGTAAAGAACACGCCCGCCAAGTAGTTCATGCCCAAAGACCGCGTAGAGGGTTAGGTCTTGAGGTGCTCCCCAAAAATGAGACTGTTATAATGAGAGGCCTCGAGAGCAGGAGAGACCTTCATGCGGCAGTCTCGGTTTACAGTGGAAGAGATCATCCGGATCATTGCGGAGTCGGAGTTGCCCA